>JAEFAM010000037.1 GCA_016287565.1 Clostridia bacterium | reverse complement strand
GCGCGATCTGGGCGACGGAAACATAATAGAATGCGTGCTGATGAAATATAAATACGGCTACAGCGCGTGCGTATCCACTCAGGCGGGCTGCAGGATGGGCTGCACGTTCTGCGCCTCTGCAAAGGCCGGCTTCGGGCGGAACCTCACCGCGGCCGAGATCGCGGGGGAGATAAAAGTGAGGAGCCGCGACGCCGGGGTCAATATCGGGCACGTCGTTATGATGGGCGTCGGAGAACCGCTGGATAACTACGATAACGTCGTTGCCTTTATGCGCATGGCACACGATCCGGACGGGCTAAACATCAGCTACCGGAAAATGTCGTTGTCAACGTGCGGCATCGTCCCCGGGATCGAAAAACTGATGAAGGAAGATCTGCCGGTCACTCTCTCGGTGTCGCTGCACTCGCCTTTTCAGGAAGAAAGGGCCCGGATGATGCCCGTGGCAAACAAATACAAACTTGACAAACTCCTTGAAATATGTAATATTTACAGTCTGGAGACCGGGCGGCGCATAACCTACGAATACGCCATGATCTCCGGCACCAACGACACGGAAGCCCACGCGAAAGAGCTTGTCCGGCTGCTGGGCGGAACGCTTTGCCACGTTAACCTGATCCCCGTAAATCCGGTGGACGGAACGGGCTACAGACGCGCCGCGCGGGAGAGGATAGGCGAATTCAGAGAAACACTTGAGAAAGGCGGCCTGGCCGCCACCGTACGCAGGGCCATGGGCAGAGACATCGAAGCCGCCTGCGGCCAGTTAAGGAGAAAGGCTCTCGAGGCCAAGACCTGAGGAGCCCCTACCTGAGAGGGATTCATGAAATACGGCGCTAAGACCGACAAGGGAATGAGACGTCAGCAAAACGAGGACAATTTCTGCATGGCCAACCTGCCGGATATGCCCTTCTCCCTCTTTGCCGTAGCGGACGGAGTGGGAGGCCTCAGCGCCGGAGAAGTTGCCAGCGAGATCGCCGCCGAAGTGTTCGCCGAAAGGTACAAAAAGATTGCCGCGGATGAGCGGAAACCCGAACCCGCCGAGTTCCTGAAGCACACTTCCCAGGACGCGAACGAAGAGATAATACGCCACGCATACGAGACCGCGCACACGGATATGGGCACCACGCTGGTTGCCTGCGCCGTCACGTCCCACAGCATATTCACCATCAATTTCGGCGACAGCAGGGCGTACATCTATTCCTGCGGAAAGCTCAGGCAGATCACCGTCGACCACACCATCTACGCCGAATTCGTGAGGAGCGGCAGATTCACGGCGGACGAGGCGAAGAAGCTCTACGGCAGCAACAGGATCACCAACGGACTGGGATTTTTCGCATGCCCCACCGGCGACCTGTTCGTCGACCCGTTCATCCACGGCGACAAGCTGATGCTCTGCTCCGACGGATTGTCCGGGATGCTGAGCTTCGAAGAGATAAAGAGGTGCCTGGCGGAAGACGCGGAGCCTTTCGAGATAGCGGGCAGAATGGTCAATATGGCCAACGAAAAGGGCGGCAACGACAACATAACGGCGGTCGTAGTGCTGCTGTAAAAAAACGCGCGGGGCAATGACCAGATCTAACGATCGGACGGATTAGAAACGATGCAGACTGACTCGGCAGACAGAATAATATTGGGCGGACGCTACAGGCTCGACAGCAAGATCGGGTCCGGAGGCATGTCGGTGGTATACCGGGCAATGGACCTCCAGGACGAGCGCGTCGTTGCCATAAAGATGCTCCGGGAAGAGTATGCCGAGGACGAGGAGTTCCTGCGCCATTTCAAGAACGAGATGGAAGCCACCAAGGACCTCCACCATCCCAACATCGTCGAGATATACGACTATTCCCAGGAAGACAAACTGCCTTACATAGTGATGGAATACGTTTCCGGCATCACTCTCAAGGCCTATATAAACGTGGTTCAGTCCATGGGCTGGAGAGACGCGCTGAACATCGCGGCCCAGATACTTTCGGCCATCGACTGCGCCCACAGCCACGGCATCATCCACAGAGACATCAAGCCCCAGAACATACTCATCACCGACGAAGGAAGAGTGAAACTGGGCGACTTCGGAATTGCCCACGCGGTGACGGAAGGCACCAGGAAGGCCGGAGGCGACAGCGCCGGTTCGGTGCATTACCTGTCTCCCGAGCAGGCCAGGGGCGGATTCACCGACGAGAGGTCGGACATCTATTCCATCGGTATCACGCTCTACGAGATGGTCACCGGCGTGGTGCCTTTCGACGGAGAATCCCACGTAAGCATAGCGCTCAAGCATATTGACGGAAACATTGTGCCGCCGCACACCGTTGACCCGGACATACCTTACGGAGTCAGCGACCTGGTGATGATGGCCACTAAGAAAGATCCCGCGGAACGTTTCCAGACGGCCCGGGATATGTATGCGCGCCTTAAAATGGTATCCTCAAATCCCGGCTACTCTTTCCTGACTCCCGAGAACAATCTGGACGACGGCGCCGCGGACATACAGAATCTGGAAGCCACAGAGTTCTCCAAACCCATCGCCATCCGAAGGGAGGACACCGAAGGGGAGAGCGTCCGCGGAGGCGACTCCGGCAGGCGCAGGGCTTCCGATTTCTCCGATCAGGAACTGGAGATCAGAAGGGCCGAGATCGTCAGGAACGTTACGATGACCACATTCGCGTACGTGCTGGCTTTCATTCTGGGCATCGCCGGCATCATTTTCATGGTCAACCGTTTCAACAAACTCGATTCCAACATGGACCGCTTCACCTCCGTCTCGTACAAGGTGGAAGATTACACGGCAATGCACGCGGAGGAAGTCATAGCGGAGCTCACCTCCAAAGGCGTCAACGTGGTCCAGGAGCCCGTGCTCAGCGAGACCTATCCCATGGGCTACGTGGTGGGCCAGAACATCCAGGCGGGAGAGATCATCACTCTCCGGGACAGCCTGGTGCTGAAAGTCTCCAGCCTCAGCAACTCCTTCCTTATGGAGGACTGGGTGGACAAGGATTACCGGGAGGCCGGAGCGGCGCTTTCTTCCGCAGGCCTCAACGTAGTCTACCAGACCGTGGCCAGCTCCCAGCATAAAGTACAGATGGTGGTGCGCACCAGTCCCGCCGCAGGTTCCATCGTAACGCCCGGCGACACCGTGACCATCTGCTACAGCACCGGCCAGCTTTCCGAAAAAGTGCGCGTGCCCAATCTGATCGGACTCACCCAGCAGGAGGCAGAGATGCAGCTCAGCCTGTCGGGCCTCACTTTGAGAAAGGCGTACCCTGATCCCGGCACCGACATCACCGATCTGGTGGCCACGCCCACGCCTTCTCCCGAGCCCACCATCGACCCGGCGCTCATAACGCCGGAGCCTTCGCTCACCGCCGCTCCCACCGAGCAGATCACGCCTACGCCGGAAGAACCTACGGAGGATCCGCTTGCCACGCCTACGGCCACCGTGGTTCCCACTCCTACGGAAGTTCCCACCATACCTCCCACGCCCACGCCTACGCCCGCGCCCGTCATCTCTTCGTTGACGGTGGTGGCCCAGTATCCGGCTGCGGGAACGGAAGTGTACGCGGGAGAATCCGTGGAGATCTATTTCTACAACGTCGTCATGCTTCAGGACAGGAAAGAAGTGACTCTCGAATATCCTTCCGATCTTATGATCCTCGGCGACTTCGTGGACGTCAGGATCGAATCGAAGCAAGTAGTCTCTTCCGGATCTTTCTCGGACGTGATCTTTACCGGCCAGGTGAAAAAAGACCAGTTTCCCATGAAATTCACCGTCTCCCTTCCGGTCAGCGAAATACCGGTGAGAGTCACTGTATACATCAACGGTTCCGTTTACCGGCAGATACTCGTAACTTCAGAATACACGGAGAAAAAATAATGAGCGCAGCGCCTGACGGCACGGGTCTTTTTCCCGAAAACGAAAGGCAGGACGATGCCGGGACCGAAGGCTCCGGCGGAGTTTTTGCGGGAAGGATCCTTAAAGGCGTCGGAGGGCTCTACAGCGTCTATTACGACGGCGAAGTCTATGAATGCACTCTCAGGGGCAACATCCGCCTGGGAGGCGTTTCTCCCGTTACCGGCGATTCGGTCACGCTGGCGGAGATCGACGGGCGGTCAAAGAAGGCGGTGGTGACTTCCGTGCTGCCCAGGAGGACGGTGCTGGCAAGGCCGAAAGCCGCAAACGTTGACCGGCTCATACTGGTGATCGCGTCCCTGTCTCCGGCCCCGGACCTGATGCTTGTCGACAAGCTGCTGATCGCCGCCAGGATGGCGCGCATCGAGCCGGTGCTGGTGGTCAACAAGTCGGACCAGAACTACGGGGCGGCGGAGAGCATTGCCGTGGAATACAAAAACGCGGTGTCCGTAAGGATCACCAGAGCACTCGACGGAGAGCAGGGCGCCCTGGAGGCGCTGATACCCGAGATAGAAGGGTACACCTCGGTGCTGGCCGGCCAGTCCGGAGTGGGAAAATCCACCATACTGAACATACTGACCGACGGCGCTTTCATGGCAACCGGCGACATCAGCGAAAAGACGCTCCGGGGCAGGCACACCACGCGCCACGCGGAACTTTTTCCCGTATCGCCCAAATACGTGAGCAGGCCTTCTTTCGTCATAGATTCGCCTGGATTCAGCCTGCTGGAACTGGCCGAGATCAGCCCCGGAGACTTGCCCGGATGCTACCCGGAGGTATATAATCACCGGGGCGTGTGCCGCTTCCAGGACTGCAGCCACACCGGGGAACCGGGCTGCTTCGTAACGGGCCTTTTAAACGATGGCACTTTCCCTCCGGGAAGGTACGAGAGATACGTAAAACTGTACCAGGAACTGGAGACCAGAGAGAAGAACAAATATAAAAACCGCAGATGAGCGCGGCGCGAACGGAGGAAAAAACATAATGGAAATACTTGTTGCCCCGTCGATCCTTTCGGCGGATTTCACCGTCCTGGGGAAAGAGATAAAAGACGTGGAGAAAGCCGGAGCGGACTGGATACACGTTGACGTGATGGACGGCCATTTCGTGCCCAACATTTCTTTCGGCATGCCAGTTATCAAAAAGGCAAGGGCCGCCACGAAGCTTCCCTTCGACGTCCATCTTATGATAGAAGATCCGGATAAATACATAGAAGCTTTCAAGGCCGCCGGAGCGGATATAATCACGGTCCATCAGGAGGCCTGCGTGCATCTCCACCGCACGGTGCAGCTGATCAAAAAGCAGGGGTGCCTGGCAGGCGTCGCCCTGAATCCCGCCACTCCCGAAGATACGCTGAAATATATCATTCCCGATATAGATATGATACTTCTGATGTCCGTGAACCCGGGCTTCGGAGGCCAGTCCTACATTCCCGCCGTCACGGACAAAATCCGCGCGGTGAGGAAGATGTGTATTAAAGCGGGACGCCCCGATATGCACATAGAAGTGGACGGAGGCGTGGACGTCGAGACCTGCGCCCGGGTGAGAGAAGCCGGCGCGGACGTGCTGGTGGCCGGATCCGCGGTGTACGGCGCAAAGGACAGGGCGGCGGTCATTAAGGCGTTAAAGGGCAACTGATCCTGACAGGTCCGTGACGGAGCGCATGCCCGGCCGAGACGTGCCGGAAGCGTTCCCTGAAACGGCCGGAAAAGGGGGTACGGACAATGTTTTCCAAAAAGATAATCGACAGCCTTTCTTCAGGGTCCATGATCAGGGCCATGTTCGAGCAGGGCAACATCCTGAAAGCAAAATACGGCGCGGACAACGTGTACGATTTCGCCCTCGGCAATCCGGACCCGGAGCCGGATCCCGAGATCATCGAAGACATGCGCGCTCTGGCCGGAGAGCCCAACATCCACAAATACATGTCCAACGCCGGTTTCGCAGACGTGCGCGATACCGTGGCCGCATATATGAAAGCCCAGAGCGGAAAAGGATTCACCGCCGAAGACATCACCATGGTGGTGGGAGCCGCGGCGGGACTTTCCGTCACGTTCCATTCGCTGCTGGATCCCGGAGACGAAGTCATCACGCTGGCACCGTATTTCATGGAATACAACTCCTACGTAGGCAACCAGGGAGGCGTGGTGGTACCTGTAAAGACGCTGCCTGGCACCTTCAGGCCGGACGTGAATGCCATCCGCGCCGCCATCGGCCCCAGGACCAAGGCGATCATCCTGAACTCTCCCAACAACCCCTCCGGAGCCGTGTATCCCGAAGAAGACCTCATCGACCTGGTCCGTGCGCTGGAAGACGCGGAGGCCGAGACCGGAAACACGGTGTACGTGGTGTCAGACGAACCTTACGCCAAGATAGTGTACGACGGCGTAAAGGTGCCCTCCGTTGCCCGCATATTTAAAAACAGCATCACGGTCAATTCATTCAGCAAATCCCTGGCGCTGCCGGGCGAGCGCATCGGATTCGTGGCCGTTTCCCCGGATATGCCGGACAAAGACCTGCTGAACGCCGCCATAGTATACTCCAACAGGACGCTGGGCTTCGTCAACGCCCCGTCGCTGATGCAGAAAGTTGTCGCCCGCCATCTTGACCGGGCGGTGGGCCTCGAAGCGTACAGGGAGCGCAGGGACATGCTGTACGAAATACTCGTTGACGCGGGATACAACTGTTTAAAGCCTCAGGGAGCGTTCTATCTGTTCCCCGAAAGCCCCATACCCGACGACAAAGAGTTTGCCCGGATCGCCCTAAACCACAGGACCATAGTTGTGGCAGGTTCCGGATTCTCCTACCCGGGATATTTCCGCCTCTCCTACTGTGTGAGCAAAGACACCATAAAAGGCAGCAGGGAAGCCTTCAGGGCAATCATGGACGAGTGCTCGGAGCTGAAGCGCAAAGCGTAAAAACAGACAGGATCGAAGCGAACAGGAGCAGGGATGAAAAAAAAGAAAGACGGCAAGAGCAAAATGCCCCGCTGGAAGAAAGCGCTCATTACGGCCGGAGTTATCGCGGCCGTGGCTGCCGTTGCCGTTTTCGTGCTTTTCTATTCGCCTCTTTTTAAGATCAGAGCCATCGACGTGCCTGAATTCGAACATTATTCGGAAAGCGACGTCAGGCAGTATCTGGAAAAATACATGGGGAAGAACGGCCTTCGCACCGTCATCGGCAACTCCTCCGCCTCTCAGTCCAAAAGCTTTTTCAGCATGGAACTGGTCAAGTCCGAAGAGGAGATAATGTTTGCCTGCCCGTATCTGGAAAACGTTACCGTGAAGTTCAGGATGAACGGCACTCTCACCGTGGAAGCCGAAGAGCGGCGCGAATCGTTCCTCACCGAATACTGCGACACTTACATAATGTGCGACAGCCACGGAGTGGTCCTGGAGACCTATTCGGAAGAGAACGTTCCTGACGACGTGCCGCTGGTCAAAGGCATCGCCCTTTCAGGGTACAAGCTGGGCAGGAGCATTTCCGACGGAAAGGACAAAAACACCGACGTTGCCATCAAGATCTGCGGCCTTATGGCCCAGCTGGAGATGGAAGGGTATATTGATATTATCGACGTTTCGGATTATAATAACATATACATGTTTTGCGCCCCGTCGCTGACCATAAGATTCGGCGGACCGGAGGACTCCGGGGTGAAGCTGTCGCTGCTGAAAAGCGTTATGGACGACGGCGTTGACGGAGATTCCAACGCCACCGTGACAGTGGCGGACGGAAAGCAGGTCACTTTCGTGAAGAATGCAGAGAGGGAGGATTGACGGGATGATCCCTATCCTGGGTATTGTTATCGGAATATTGATAGGCATCCTGCTCCCCATGGACATTCCGGAGGGATTGACCGTATACGTGGCCGTAGGCATCCTGGCCGCTCTCGATACCGTGTTCGGAGGCGCAGTGGCGGATCTCCAGAACAGGTTCGACGTGAAGGTGTTCCTGACCGGTTTCTTCGGAAACCTGCTGCTGGCGCTGGCGCTGACTTTCATAGGGGAGAAGATGGGCCTCAGCCTTTATCTGGTGCCTATGTTCGCCTTCGGAGTAAGGCTGTTCGAGAATTTCGCCTTGATGAGGAGACTGTTCTTCAGCAAGTATATGAAGAAAGATCTGAGAAACAAGTAACAACGGATTTGGGAAACAGGTAATACCGGCGATCCCGCCGGCTCGACGATACAAGGAACGGTGAGAAGAATGAACGAGTATATTGCAGTAATGGATATCGGAACCACCGGAGTGAGACTTCTGGTAGCGAAGGTAGGCACCAACGGGAAGCCCCATATTGTTGCCAGGGATTACACCGTCTGTCACGGCATCAGAAAATTCAAGATCGAGAACGCCGCGGAAGTCACGGAGAGCATCCGCAAAGTCTTGAGGCGCATCAGAGAGAAGACCGAGATAGTCGTGCGGTCCGCGTACGTGAGCATCTCGGGCGCCCACGTGAAATACGTCAGGAACGTGGACTCGGTGGACATCGAGCCCGTATACGTGGAAGACGGAGAGTACGGCGCAGGCTCCGAACCCGGCATCGTAACGGGCAACGACGTGGCCGCGCTTCTGGATAAAGTCGAGGGCACCGAGCTCTACGACAACGAATATCTCCTCGGAGCCGTTCCCACCAAATTCACCCTGGACAACGGCCTCCAGACCAGCGCCCCCATCGGCATCAAGGCTTCCAACCTTCGTGTGGACGCCCAGCTCCTCATCGCCGAGAACACTTACGTAGAAGAGATCAGCGCCTGCGTCAGAGACGCGGGACTGGAGATAGACGGATTCATCCCGCTTTCGGTCGCCGTGCGCGCGCTCCTTTCGGCCTGCCCGGATTCCGACGCCAGCACGCTGTTTATCGACATGGGCGGCTACGCCACCGAATTCTGCGTTTACTATAAAGGCAGCATCTATTACGCTTCGGCTCTGCCCGTAGGCGGCGGTACCATCACCGGCGACATCGCCCAGATACTGAACGTGCGCAGGGAAGAGGCCGAGCTGCTCAAATGCGACTACCAGATCGCGGACGTATCCCTGGTCACCAACGACGTCGACGTGGCGGTGGGTTCCCTTGCCGACGGAAAATCCAGAGTGGTCAAATGCTCCGAGATCGTGGGCATCATGCAGGCCCGCATCGAAGATATTTTCGGGATCATCCGCGAGCGGCTGGACGTTGACGAGATCGACACATCCTTCATCGACCGCGTGGTGCTCTCCGGCGACGGCATCGTGGGATTCTCCGGCCTCGACATCATCTGCGAGCGCGTCTTCAGAACGAAGCTCTCTGACATCGACTTCACCAGAAACACGGCCATGAAAGCCATCTTCACCTACACCAGCGGAATGATAATGTACATCGCGTCCATGCTCCCGTACGGCATGAAGCGCTCCGACATAGAGCGCGTACAGCCGGAAGAACCGGAGGAACAGTCCGGACAGGGCGGAATGTTCGGAGCTATAAAGGACAAATTCCGCAATTTACTGGGCAAATTCCGCGACTGACGGCTGCAGTGCCGGAAAAAACATAAAACAGGGCCGAAAAAATGCCGTAAAATTATTTTTTAAGGCCTTGCGAAAATAAAAAAATTGTAGTATTATGTAGTTTGCAATACGTTTTGTTGAACTAAGGGGGTTTTACCTTGAGCATCGAATATGACAGCGAAGCCGGAAAACTGGCGAAAATCGTAGTAATTGGCGTAGGCGGCGGCGGAAACAATGCCGTTGACCGTATGATCGAATCCGGTCTGCGTGGCGTTGACTTCATCGCCATGAATACCGATAAAGCGGTCCTCCTCAAGAACAGAGCGGAGACCAAGATCGTCATCGGCGAAAAGCTTACCCACGGCCTCGGAGCGGGCGCTAATCCCGAGATCGGCGAGAAAGCCGCCGAGGAATCCAGAGACGAGATCAATAAACACCTTCAGGGCGTTAATATGGTCTTCATCACCGCAGGCATGGGCGGAGGCACCGGAACCGGAGCAGCTCCCGTTATCGCCGAGATGGCCAAATCCATGGGCATCCTCACCGTCGCGGTGGTCACCAAACCCTTCGGTTTCGAAGGCCGCAGAAAGATGCAGGCCGCTACCGTCGGTATCGAGAAGCTCCGCCAGAGCGTAGACTCTCTCGTAGTCATTCCCAACGACAACATCATGAAAGTCGTTGACGAGAAAGTCACGATCCTTAACGCGTTCAAGCTTGTCGACCAGGTGCTGAGCAATTCCGTACAGGGTATCTGCGACATCATCACGGACGTGGCGGAAGTCAACGTGGACTTCGAGGACATCCGCACCACTATGAAGGACAAAGGCATCGTTCATATGGGCGTCGGCCGCGCTTCCGGCAAAGACAGAGCTGAGGACGCTCTCAAGATCGCCACTCAGAACCCGCTGCTCGAGACTTCCATCAAGGGCGCTAAATCCGTACTTATCTACTACTACGGCGACAATATCAACATGATCGAGCTCCAGCAGGTCAGCGACATCATCTACGACCAGGTCGACGAAGACGCCCAGATCATCATCGGCGCCAAGATGGCCCAGGCTGAAGACGATATGAACGACGAGATGGTAGTCACCCTCATCGCCGCCGGTTTCGACGAAGATGACGACGGGGACGTTGCCCTTACTTCCGACACCGTTTTCGAGCCCCGCCAGATCAAGACTCCTTCTCCCGAGGACAATCCTCCCGAGAAGAAGAGAGTAGTCGCCGATGACGACGATTTCTCTGTGCCTCCCTTCCTGAGGACCCCCAGGAGATAAGCGAGGATCTCAAGTGAACAATGAGCGCCCGGCAGACGATGCCGGGCGTTTTTTTACAGATCGAGCGGGGAAAAGGCGTAAATAAAAGCGCCGGAAAAGCGCCTCTGTCATTGACACGGCGGCTGGCCGTATGGTATATTGACGGCGACGAAAAGCGCTTTGCCGCGGAGGATCGCGGATGGTCCCTGCGGCAGGGGAACGGAGGAATTTAATATGAAACTCAACTGCAGATGGCATGCGGACCGTGCAAACAACACCATATGCTTTAAAGGCGTGCGCTTCGATGAAGACGCGCGGGGGATCAGGATCGTATACAAATCGTTCAGCGGAGGGACCTTCGAGATCACCTTCTCCGTTGACGGTGTTCCCGCGTCCAAATTCGTTCTGAACGGCACCGCCTATTTCCACGAGCTGGAAGACGCCTGGGCCGAGATCCCGGCGGTGAAGGCGGGAGTCCACGATATTTCGTTCAAGTCCGAGGACATCGGCAACGCGTTCATCGACACGCTGGAATTTACGCCGGACAGTCCCTTCGATCCGGAGTACGCGGCGCAGCCTGCCCCGGAGCGTGATTTCAGAGAGACTAACAACGACCTGCTGGTGGCAACGGATATGCTGGGCCGCAAGCTTCCCGAAGCGGGAGAGGTACCGGAGCCCAGGGACAAGTTCGTGGGCATATTCTACTGGACCTGGCGCAACGGCAACGGCAACGGAGGCACTCCCAGGAACCTCACCGAGATACTTTCCAAATATCCCGAAGCCGAATACGATATGAACCATCCCGCCTGGACGAAGCACGACATCGTCCACTGGAATATGCCATTCTACGGCTTCTACCGCAACGACGACCCGTACGTGATCCGCAAGCACGCCCAGTATTTCGCCGACGCCGGCGTCGACGTGCTGGTGTTCGACACCACCAACGGCTCCCTCGTATGGCGCGACGCCTTCATGCCGCTGCTCACCGAACTCGACAAGGCCAGGAAAGACGGCATACACACTCCTCAGGTGGCTTTCATGATGCCCTTCGGCCCCGGCGAGAATACGATGCGCATGCTGAGAGGCGTTTATCAGGACCTCTACAAGCCCGGCAAATTCCGCGACCTCTGGTTCCTGTGGAAGGGCAAGCCCATGGTCATGGCGTACCCCGAATCCATCCCCGAAAAAGGCATCTCCGATTACGATACGGCGCTTCTTAACGAGATCAGGAACTTCTTCACCTTCCGTCCCGGGCAGCCGCTCTACGGAGGCGGCCCGAAGCGCAACGACCAATGGGGCTGGCTGGAAAAAGCGCCTCAGAACGGGTACGTGCCCGAGGGAGACGGAAAGTTCGAAATGTGCACCGTAGGTGTCGCCCAGAACTGCAACGCGGAGCGTATCTGCACCCACTTCAACGCGAAAGACACGTTCGGCCGCAGCTACACCCATAAAGACGGACACGCGAAGCTGACGAAAGATTCGTACAAATACGGCTACAACGTTCAGGAGCAGTGGGAGAACGCCCTCAAGATCGATCCGGAGTACGTGTTCGTGACCGGCTGGAACGAGTGGATAATGGGCAAGTTCCCCGGAAAGCCCTGGGTGCTGGAGGAAGGCAGCACGCAGATCGCATTCGTTGACCAGTACGACCGGGAGCATTCCAGGGACATCGAGCCGGACTGCGACGGGTATCTGGATTCGTATTATCTGCAGTTGTGCGCCAACATCAGGCGGTTCAAGGGGCTGAAACACGTTGACCGGAACGCGGCGGCAGTGAAAGTTGCCCCCGGCGATTTCGAAACTTTGATGGGCGCAAAGCCGGAATACGTTTCCCATAAAGGCACCCAGGCGCTCAGGAACTTCGAAGCCCTGGGCGTGTGGCCCCGTTATACCAACTACTCCGGACGCAACAACATCGTCGGAGCCCGGGTGGCCTGGGACGAGGAAAAACTCAGCTTCCTTGCCGAATGCGCCGACGACATACTTCCGGATACGGAGCACAGCGTGAATTACATGACGCTGCTGCTGGACGTCGACCGGGACAAGGCCACGGGCTGGGAAGGATACGATTACAAGATCACTTCCGGCGTCGTCTGCAAATGGGCCGAGGGCGGCTGGAAAGAAGCAGGAAAAGCCTATTCCGAGATCCGCGGCAACAAGATCATGGTCCAGCTCGACCGGGCGCTCCTGGGCCTGGCCGGAAGCGGCAAGCCTGAATTCGAGTTCAAGTGGATGGACAACGTGAGCCTGGACAACGTTATGAACTTCTACCGCGACGGCGACTGTGCTCCCTTCGGCCGCTTCAACTACCTGTACTGAGGTTCGCGTCAATGGATACTTTCAAGACAAAATACGACCGGCGCGTAAAGGCGACCGGCAGAGAAGATTTCTACAGATTCACCGCTGAAAAACTGACGGTGCCCGAAGACGTAAAAAAGCGCTACAAAAGCTCCGGCGCCGCGCTGTTCGCGTACCTCCGCTCCGAACTGAACGCCATCGCCCGCAGCTATCCCGGGATCGTCATTTCAAGCGTGTATTTCGGTCAATACGGCGTCAGCGGCATCGTGGCATATTCCGCCGTGATCAACTACGCCAGAGGCCTGGGCCTTCTTACCGTGTGCGACGAAAACGTCCTCGTCACCGCGGACAACGCAGAGTGCGTGCGCCTGGCTTACCTGGCCGAACCCGACGGCACGGACAGGTCCGAGACAGGCGGGATCCCCCTGGAAGAGCACGGCTTCAACGCCGACGCGGTGTCCGTGGCTCCCGGATCCGAAAAAAACGGCCTTGAGAGGCTCGCTAAGGCCGCGGAAGAGTCCGGCAGGGATCTTATGCTTCCTGACGGCGCAGGCCGTTTAAAGGGCATTTTAAGCGGCGTCAGCGCATAGGCCGTCGCGGGACTGCCCGTAAAAATATACGTGCGGGAAATGCCTGGATGTGGTATAATCATATCGCCCTTCAGGCATTTCGGCGTTTGTTGTCCGGCCGCGGGGCGTCACGATAATATAATTCGGGAAAGGTGTGACATATATGGATTACGTGGAAGCCGCGTCGCTGCTTGGTTCGGCGATAGCATTGTCCGGAGAGTTCCAGGTGTGGAAAGAGGCGGAGACCGCCGTCATCATCGACCAGAAGGCCCAGACTCTTATGAAAGAATACAGGGACCTTCAGACTAAGATGGTGGAAGCTTCCAGGGCGGATCTGGCCAAAGAAGAGCTGGAGCGCATCAGAGACACTCTTATGGAGAAACAGTCGGAGCTCAACTCCTACGAAGTCACCAAAAACTATTTCGACGCCAAGAAAGGCTTCGAGAATATGATGAACACCGTCAACGACATCATCCAGCATTATCTGGAGGACGGGGGAGGCTGCACCGGCAGCTGCTCCACCTGCGGCGGTTGTCAGTAAGCGGTCATTGACCGGTCAGGAACGTATCGATTATGGCCAGAAGCATTACGTCGGGAGCGCAGGGGATCGAACGGCCCGGAAAGGGTAAAGGGTCCATTGCCGCGGGAGACCTGCCTGCCACCCCGATGATGAAACAATATCTGGAGATCAAGGAGCGCTGCCCCGACAGCATCCTTTTTTTCCGCCTGGGCGATTTCTACGAAATGTTTTTCGAGGACGCGAAGACTGTATCCCGTGAACTTGAGCTGGTGCTTACCGGTAAAGACTGCGGGATGGCGGAGCGCGCCCCGATGTGCGGCATTCCGTACCACGCCAGCCTGTCGTATATCAGCCGGCTTATCTCTAAAGGGTACAAGGTCTCCGTATGCGAGCAGATCGAGGATCCGGCGTTGGCAAAAGGTCTGGTAAAGCGGGATATCATTAAAGTCTACACGCCCGGCACGGTAACGGACGAGACGATGCTGGAGCGCGGTTCCAACAATTACATAATGTGCGTGTACGAGTTCAAGGGCATGTACGGCATCGCCGCGGCGGATCTGTCAACGGGCGAGATGTACGTCACGTCTCTCACCGTGGGCAGCACCTACAACCGCCTCTGCGACGAGATAGCCAGGTTCGCGCCCTCCGAATTCGTGGTCAACGACAACAGCCCTGTCCGGGGCCAGCTGGAGAACTACCTCAAGGAAGTGTCCCGGGCCTTCATCGGCACGCTGCCTTCCGAAGCGTTTTCGCCTTCCCGGGCCGCCGAAAGATTCAGCCGGGAGACCGCGGCGCGGAGGCCCGCCGACAGGCCCTCGCAGCAGTCCGTCAAACTGAACGAACTGGGCATCACCGCCTACGGCGCCCTGATGGACTACCTGGAGAGCACCCAGAAGCTCAGCCTCGACAGCGTGATGGCCCCGAAACTGTACACCGTGGCCGAATATATGTCCGTCGACGCCTCCTCCCGCCGGAACCTGGAGATCACCGAGACCATGCGGGACAAGTCAAGGAGGGGAAGCCTTTTGTGGGTCCTCGACAGGACGCAGACCGCCATGGGCTCCAGGACCCTCAAGCACTGGATAGAGCAGCCTCTCATCGATCCGGACGCCATCAACGAGCGGCTGGACAGCGTGGCGATACTCAAGGACAGGTTCATGACGCGCCAGACTCTTATGGAGCTGCTGAACGGCATTTACGATATAGAGCGGCTGGCCGGAAAAGTTTCGCTGGGCACCGCTTCGCCGAAGGACCTGGTGTCACTCCGGTATTCTCTCGAAAAGCTCCCGGCGCTGAAAGAATGCGTTGACGGAATCGACGCCTCCGTAATACGCAGGTGCGCCGTCGACGTGCATCCGCTTGAGGACGTGTGCATACTGCTCGCTTCCGCCATTGTCCCGGATCCTCCTATGCTTATGAAGGACGGAGGGTTTATCCGCGAGGGCTACAACAGCGACGTGGACGAGCTGAGAAAAGCTTCCGGAGGCGGCAAGGACTGGCTGGCCAGACTGGAGGCGGACGAGAAGGAACGCACCGGCATCAAGACGCTGAAGGTGGGTTACAATAAAGTATTCGGCTACTACATAGAAGTCTCCAATTCCTTCAAGGACCTGGTGCCCGATACGTACATCCGGAAGCAGACGCTCACCGGAGGAGAACGGTACATCACCGACGAACTGAAGCGCATGGAGGACACCATCCTAGGCGCCGAAGAGCGGCTCATACGGCTTGAAAACCAGCTGTTCCAGGAGATCCGGGAGAAGGTCAGGGAGAGGAGCGGCGAACTGGTAGACACGGCAAGGGCGCTGGCGGTGCTTGACGCGCTGTGCTCCCTGGCGGAAGTGGCGGACCGGGAAAACTATTGCCGCCCGGAGATCAACGGCGATCCTTCCGGCGAGATCGTTCTGAAGGACAACCGCCATCCGGTGGTGGAGAAGATGCTTCCCCCCGGCGATTTCATTCCCAACGACGTCACTGTCAATTCCGCCGACAGCCGCCTGCTGGTGATCACCGGTCCCAACATGGCGGGCAAATCCACCTATATGCGCCAGGCGGCCCTTTCCGTGCTGATGTGCCAGGCAGGCAGCTTCGTGCCCGCATCCTACGCCAAAATTTCGGTGGTGGACAAGCTCTTCACCCGCGTGGGAGCCTCCGACGACCTGGCCTCCGGCCGCAGCACCTTTATGGTGGAAATGAGCGAAGTGGCCAACATTCTTCAGGGCGCCACCGCGAAGAGCTTCCTGATACTGGACGAGATCGGCCGCGGCACCGGCACCTTCGACGGACTGTCCATCGCCTGGGCCGTGCTGGAATACATACACGATAAGATAGGCGCCAGAACGATGTTCGCCACCCATTACCACGAACTTACCGAGCTGGAAAACCGCATGGAAGGCGTGAAGAATTACTGCTCCGACGCGGAACGCACCGGAGACACCATCGTGTTCAAGCGGAAGATAAAACCCGGCGCCGCAGACGGCAGCTACGGAGTGTGCGTTGCCGCGCTGGCAGGGATACCCAGGTCGGTCACGCTGAGAGCCCAGGAGCTTTCGGACATACTGGAGAGCGAGAGCGTTGCCGGAGGCGGCAGATCTCATAAGCGCTCCGGTAAAGCGGCGGGAGGCCGCGGAGGATCGAAGGGCCAGGACATATACGATGGAGGCAGCCCGGACCTTATCGCTTTCACCGCCAACGCCGTGATGCAGGACGAGATCATCGACGCGCTGAAAAATATGAAGATACAGGAAATGACTCCCATAGAGGCCATGAATGAACTCTACAAGCTTCAGAAGAAAGCCGAAGGAAGAGCGTAGGGAAGCGAGGACGGAATAGACGGAAGACCGGCGGGAGCACGGCTTGAGAACGGAGGCTGATCACGGTGAGCGGCTTGACGGTAAAGGATTTTCCGAAAGATTTTAAATGGGGCATCGCCACCTCTGCGGCGCAGATAGAAGGCGCGGCTTTCGAAGACGGCAAGGGAGCCGAGATATGGGACGTGTTTTCGCGGATCCCCGGGAAGACCTTCGGAGGACAGACGCCAGACGTTGCCTGCGATTATTATCATAAATTTCCGGAGCAGCTCGCGCTTATGAAAGAACTGGGATTCAACTCCCACCGCTTCTCTTTTTCCTGGGCTAGGATATTGCCCGAGGGCACCGGCCGCGTCAATGAAAAAGGCCTGGATTTCTACAGGCGGGCCGTTGACGCCATGCTGGAAAACGGCCTCATGCCCAACGCCACCCTCTACCACTGGGACCTGCCTCAGGAACTGGAATACCGGGGCGGCTTCCTGAACCGGGACGTGGTCAACTGGTTCACCGAATACGCGGGGCTGCTGTTCGAGACGTTCGGAGATCTGATACCGGTCTGGACCACCTTCAACGAGCCCATCGCCACCTACGTAGGTTACGGGCTGGGTGCATTCGCTCCCGGGCGGAAGTCCGAAAAGTCCGGCAGGCAGGCGAACCACAATCTTTTGCTGGCTCACGGCAGCGCCGTAAAGCGATTCAGAGAGATATTCGGAGAGAAGCAGGGAGGATTCGACACGTCGCGGCCCAACGTAGGCATCGTGGTGGATATCTGGCATCACCATCCCGCCAGACCGGACAACGCCGATGACGTGAGGCTCGCGGAACTGGAAAACGAAAAAGCCTACCGCTCGTACCTCGACCCCATATTCAAGGGAGGCTATTCTCCGGCGCTGCTGAAATTTATGGCGGACAGTTACTGCCTGCCGGATATACGGCCCGGTGATTTCGAACTGATAAAGCAGCCTCTGGACTTCTTCGGGCTAAACTGCTACAACCGGGTGGTGGATTCGGCAGATCCGTCGAAGGTGCGTCAGGCAGTGGAATTCGGCGGCGGAAACTATATGGACAACGGCGCGGAGTTCTATCCGAAAGCTATCTACGACGCCCTTCACATAATGAAGGACATGTACGGACTGACGATCCCGATATTCATCACCGAGAACGGCACGTACAATTGCGAAGAAGAGCCGGTGAGAGACGCCGAAGGGCGCCTGAGAGTCCACGACGTTACGCGCATCAGATATATCGACGGGTTCCTCGAATGGCTCAAAAAAGCCATGGACGAAGGCATCGACGTGCGCGTATACTACCTCTGGACGCTGCTGGACAATTTCGAATGGACCGCGGGCAATTCTTTCCGCTTCGGCATTGTCCGTTCCGATTACGGCGCGGAGAATTTGCTGCTGAAAGACAGCGCGTATCATATGAAAGAGTTCCTGCTGGGCTGAGCGCCCCGCAAGAGACTGCGAGACGGTCAATGGAGACAGGGAGGCTGCCATGGGAAAACAGGTATCTGAAAACGGCATAAAGGTCAACGACGCGGCGCTGAGGACGCTCGTCAAGGCGGCGCTGGAAGTCAGGGAAAATTCGTATTCTCCCTACTCGAATTATAAAGTGGGAGCGGCGCTTTTGGCAGCGTCCGGCAAGATATACGCCGGGGCCAATTTCGAGAACGCCTCCTTCGGAGCCGGGACCTGCGCGGAGCGGGCAGCCCTGGGTGCGGCGCTTTCCGCCGGAGAGAGACGGTTCGCGGCCATATGCGTTGCCGGAGCGGACGGGTCGATAACGCCCTGCGGCATCTGCCGCCAGGCGCTTTGCGAGTTCGGGGACATGGACGTTTACTGCGTGGGAGCAGATGATCCGTCCGAGGTCAAAAAATATAAATTGTCCCGGCTGCTTCCCGCGTCTTTCGGACCGGACCGGCTCAATTGAAAAACGACTGTACGAAAGGCAAAAAAAGTGGATTTTCAAGAAGAAGACAGATCCAGATTCATCATATTGATCCCTGCTTACGAGCCCGACGAAAAGCTTACTGAATTCGCAAAGGGACTGAAAGATGCGGGGCTGAACGCGCTGGTGGTCGACGACGGCAGCAGCGAAAAATGCGGCTCCGTTTTCGAAAGCGTTGCCGCGCTGGGGTACGAAGTACTGCACCATCCGGTGAACCGGGGGAAGGGCGCGGCGCTCAGGACGGGCCTGGAGGCGATCGGGCTGAAATACCCGCAGGCAGAGTGGGTGATCACCGCAGATTCCGACGGACAGCATAATTTAGAGAGCCTGGAAAAAGTTGCCGCAGCCTGCCTGGAAAACCCGGAGGCGCTGATCATAGGAGGCCGCTTCAGGGACGAGACGAAGATACCGCTCAAATCGAAACTGGGCAACGGCTTTACAAGGATCGCGTTCAAGCTTGCCACCGGCCTTTACATCCACGACACCCAGACCGGCCTCCGGGGCATCCCCGCAGGTTCCATACCCGACATGCTGAAGGTCAAAGGCGACCGGTACGAGTACGAGATGAATATGCTCCTGTCGCTGAAGGAATGGGGCATGGACTATAAAGAGATACCCATCGAGACCATATATATCGAGAACAACGCGGGGTCCCATTTCCATCCCATAAAAGACTCGCTCCGGGTGTTTAAGCAGATACTCAAATTCATCAGCGCTTCTGTGATCTCGTTCCTGGTGGACTATCTGCTTTACCTGCTGTTCCTGTACGCACTGAGCCCCCTGATATTCGGGCAGCCCCTGCCTTCGGTGGCGGTCCCGGCAAGCTATTTCGCGGCCCGGGTCATCAGCGGAGTGGTGAATTATATCCTGAACAGCCGATTCGTGTTCAAATCCTCAGGCGTGCGGCAGGCGGTGGGTTATCTTGTATTGGGGGTGCTGATACTGGGCCTGGGGATGCTGGGTTCCTATCTCATAAAAGACCTGCTGGGGTGGCCCGGGATAGTGTGCAAGATATGCGTTGACCTGCCTCTGTTCCTGCTGAGCTATTTCGTGCAGCGTGAGATCATTTTCAAGAAGAAAAGGACAGCGGGGAAATGAGCGGCATTGACGGCGGCGGCAACACCGCGGTGTACCTTTTTACAGGCCATTACGGCAGCGGCAAGACGGAGGCGGCGGTCAATTTCGCCCGTTTCCTCCGGAAGAGATACGATCGTACCGACCCCGGCGCGGAGCACAGGATCGCCCTTTTGGACATGGATATCGTCAATCCCTTTTTCCGCTCTGCCGACGCGGAGGAGTTCCTGCGCGACCTGGATATAAGGGTGGAAGTGCCGCTCTACGCCAATACCAACGTGGATATGCCTTCGCTTCCTGCCTCTATGGGAGCCCTGATCCGTGACCGTTCCTACGACGTGGTCATCGACGTGGGAGGAGACGATATGGGCGCCAGGGCCGTGGGCTGCTACTCCGAAGACATACTCGCCAGGAAAAATTTCAGATATTTCGTGCTCAATATGCGGCGGCCCTTCACCGAGACCGCGGAAGCGGCGACGAAGATATTCGACGAGATCGACGCCGTGTCCAAGGTGCCCTGCGCAGGCATCGTTAACAACACCAACCTTTTGGACGAGACCGGTACCGGCCATATCATAGAAGGGTATAAAGAAGCGCTCCGGCTTGGCAGAGCCCGGAGCGTTCCCGTGGTTTTTTCTACTGTCAGCGAAGAGCTGTACGATGAACTTATTGCCCTTCAGCTGCCGGAATTTACTTCCGAAAATACTGTTCCTCTGCGCCGCACCGTCAGGCGGCTGTTCTGATCATTACGCCCTGTAGTCGTTGTCCGACGCCTCGGCGGAATTGCCCCGCTGGCTTTCGAGAAGCTCCTGAGATTTGCGCTTGTCCGCATCGTTGACCTCGGTGAATACCGTAGGCTGATGGATGACCACCTGCGTGAAGGGGATGTTGATGTCGTGGGCGTCAAACAGCAGCTTGAACTGCCTGTTCATATCCCTTTCCACCTGGAATCTGTTGGCCTCTTCGCATCTGGCAACGAATTTCAGAGACACGCCGGAAGCGCCCAGCTCGGAAACGCCTTTGTAGAAGGGGCCTTCCACGATGTCCGGAATGGCCTTGCCGATCTCTTCGATGTGGTCCTTGACCACCGCTTCCACGCGCTCTATGGACTCGCCGTATTCGATCTGGACAACGCAGGGGACCAGAGTGAGATGGTCGGTCAGGTTGATGACGGTCCTCAGATCCGAGTTGTTCATGATCTTGAAGTTGCCGCTGGTGTCCTCGAACCTTGTGGTGCGGATGCCTATGTCGCACACGGTGCCGCGGAATCCGTCAACGATTATGATGTCTCCCACGTCGAACACGTTCTCGAACACTATGAACAGGCCGGAGATTATGTCCTCGATCAGCGGCTGGGCTCCCAGGCCGACGATCAGAGACAGGATCCCGATGCCTGCCAGCAGCGTCGCCGTGTCAACGTTGAACACTTTCAGAGTGGCGAATATGAATATTATCACCGACAGGTATTTTATGAAGGATCCCAGCAGGTTCAGTATCGCCTTGCCCTTCTTTATGAAGGTGGAGATCCAGCTTATGAACACCCTGATCACGTATCCTATGCTGATAAAGAAGAAAGCGTAGCTCAGGATCCTGATCCACTTGATGTAGTCGCCGGCTCCGCTGAAGGGGTTGATGCTTCTGTAGATGCGGCTGTCCTCACCGAATATCTTGCCCCCGAAGATCAGGAGCACGAAGTACGCGGCCGCCAGGCAGAGGAGCAGCACGGTCATGACCGTTCCTACGGTCTTCTGGGTCTTTTCTGATTTTTCCTTGAAAGTGATCATTTTTTCCGTTTCCTTTCTTTATCTGTGTCTGAACAATATCTCTCTGTTATAACGCGTCGTGCGGCGGCCGCGATCCGTTGTTACGGAGCGGTGGCGTACCGTACGTACAGGTAGTTCTCGGGGCTGAACGTCCCGGTGTAGATTATGATGTAGACCGGATCGAGGGTGTTGACGGTCAATCTTCCCGGTCTGAAGTTGGACGTGTCTTCGGTGCCGATGAGTATGGGATCTATCAGGTTCACGGTAGGATCGGCGGCGGATACTATCGCCAGGTATCCGGGAGCGCTGGCAACGTCTTCAGGCTTGTAATAGTAGATGGCGAGGTTGTAAATA
>JAEFAM010000108.1 GCA_016287565.1 Clostridia bacterium | reverse complement strand
CCTGATACCGTAAACTTCGAATCCTCTGTAAATACCTGAACGAACTACTGCTCTCAGGGCCGCGTTCATTCCCGGAGCGTCTCCGCCTGAAGTAAGCACACCGATCCTCTTGGGCTTCGTGATCACTTTAGAATCTTCACTCATAGGTCAATCCTCCTGGTCATGAGTTTATATGGTTATTGCCGAACTTTATCTGTTTATTCCGCCTTTTTTTTGATGCTGCGGGCAACGTGTACTCCGGATGCCGCGGCCTGTGAAAGGCCTCTGGTAATTCCGGCGCCGTCGCCGCAGGCATACATATTTGGTATCTCGGTCTCGAGAGTGTTAGAAAGCGTCAGGCGGGCGCTGTAGAACTTGACCTCCACACCGTACAGCAGCGTGTCGTGGTTGGCAGTCCCGGGAGCCAGTTTGTCCAAAGCATATATCATCTCGATGATATTGTCCAGATGACGTTTCGGGAGCGCCAGAGAAAGGTCTCCGGGAGTGGCGGAAAGTGTGGGCCTCGTAAAGCTCTTGCTCAGTCTGTGCTCGTTTGTTCTGATGCCTTTTACAAGGTCTCCGAAGCGCTGTACCAGCACTCCGCCGCCCAGCATATTGGACAATGAAGCGATGCGCTTTCCGTACTGATACGGTTCGTTGAAGGGCTCCGTAAACCGGTTGCTCACAAGCAGCGCGAAGTTGGTATTCGGGCTCCTCAGAGACTCGGAAGAATAGCTGTGGCCGTTGACGGTGATGCAGCCGTCAACGTTTTCGGTGACCACGTGTCCGTAGGGGTTCATACAGAAAGTGCGAACGTTGTCCCCGTACTGTTTGGTGCGGTATACCAGCTTGGCCTCGTACACGGTATCGGTTATGCGTTCGAAAACCTGCGCCGGAAGCTCCACTCTGACGCCCAGATCCACCTGGTTGTTGATCAGATGGAGCCCCAGATTTTTGCACTGTGACGCGAACCATTCGGCGCCGGAACGTCCGGGAGCACAGATCAGATATTTGCATCGACAGTCTCCCGCGCCGGTCTTGAGCAGGAACGAACCGTCTCCGTTAAGAACGATCTCGGAAACAGTGGTGTCGCAATATATGTCGGTATACTTCTGGAGGTCGTCGCAAATGTTGGAAAGGATCTCCAGATTGCGCTCGGTGCCCAGGTGCTTGACCTGCGCCTTTAAAAGATGCAGATCGTATTTCAGAGCATCCTTTTCGAGTTCCAGCGCCTCCGGAGAACCGGTGGAATATCTCACTTCGGTAGCGCCGAAGGCCACGTTAACGCTGTCAACGTATTCTATGAGATCCATCACGGTCTCTTCAGGCAGGTAGTCTTTAAGCCAGCCACCGAACTCCGTGGTAAAATTGAATTTGCCGTCGGAAAACGCGCCTGCGCCGCCGAATCCGTTCATGATCGAACAGTGCTTGCAGTTTATGCAATGATCAGTCTTTCCGGCAATAATGGGACAGATCCGCTTGCGAAGCGGATTGCCCTGCTCCATCAGGGCAACTTTCTTATCGGGCATGCACCTTTGCATCTCATAGGCGGCAAATATTCCCGCGGTGCCTCCGCCTATTATGATAACGTCATAATTCTTCATAATTCAGGTTCGGTGGTCTCTCCGTCAACGTAAAACATAGCTTTCGTGATATCTTCGGTGGATTCGTTTTCGTGTCTGATAAGCCTCAGAGTAGCGTCATGAAGGTTTGCGAATTCGGGGTTCCGCTGGGCTTCGCAGATGAATTTCTGCCTGGGAGAATTGATGTCTTCTCCGCTGATTTGGAAGAACCCGTATGAATCGCACATTGACCTTACGCGTCTCAGCTGCTCCATGGTGTTTCTGGAGGGCATATAAGTTACGGCGTTGAAGCGCAGTTCCTTGATAGTATCGAAGAGCAGATCGATGTAATCGTCTTCGAATTTCTGTGCCTTTTTATCGCCGGTGACCGAATCGCCCACGTCTCCCAGGTAAGCGTACGCGGAGATGGCTCCGATCTTTCTGCCGAGGGCAATTATATCTTTGACAGGAGGGCATTCTTCGTCGGCGTCAACGTAGAATTTCTCCACCATATTGCTCTTCAGGGCGCCCAGCAGATCGTACTCGTAGAAGTCGTTTTCCTCGTCAAGCAGGTAGTTTTTGACTTTTGCGGAGAGAGGCATCTTAAGGTCGTTTTCCAGGAAGGAGACCACGTCCGATCCCCTGCCGAATCTGGCGGTGATCTTCTTGGAAAGCGCGTACAGCAGATGGCGTTCGGTAACGCTGCCGCCCAGGAAGGAATTTGAAAGAGGCAGCACGTCCCGGTCGAAATCAAGGCAGATGCCTACGCCGGCAGTGAGCAGATTGATATTCTCCACCATCTTTCTGTTGCGGCGGTTTCTGGCTTCGCTGTAGGGCTTGAAGAAATCTATGACCACGTCGATATTCTGATGTGGGATGCCGTGGAGCGCCATATAAGCGATCCCCTTCTGGTCGGGATTGTTGATGCGCTTGTCCTCGAGAGCAGTTCCGGCCATGGAGGCGCGGCACTCGGTACCGATGGTGGTAAGGATGCCTACTATCTTTCCGGCTTCGATGAATTCCCTGGCGCCGGAGAGAGAATCGTGGTCCATGATACCTGCAGTCTTGAGCCCGGCATTGTAAGCCATCCAGACCGCTTTGGTGGGAGAATAGGGAGAGAACGAATAAGTGGTATGGATGTGGTTGTTCACGTCCTCGCCGGATACGGGCCTTTCGATCTCGCCGTTTTCGATCATCTTCATCAGTTCTCTCAGCGAGTCGAGGCGCACCAGCACGTCTTTATTGTTCAGTCTGTCAATAAGAAATTCCTTTTTAGTCATCTATTTTTCCTCCCAAAATTTATTTGTCTTTCAATCGTATTTTCAGTCGAGCAGGCTCAGCTGCTGGCTCTTCTGATCGTCTTTCTTCAAAAAACTTCCCGGCGAAGGGATGGCCCTGATCCGGTACGCTCCGGGATCCGCCAGATTCGCGTTCTCCGCCTTCTTCATGTACTTAAGCTTATAATCCTTCTTCGGCTTCAGGACCTGCACGCCCTGGGAATTCTTGGTGCTCTTCATGGGTATCAGATCCGACTTGATCGTGATGAGCCTGTCGTTGGTGGTGGAGCAGACCACGTCTCCGGGCACCGGCAGATGAAGGGCGTCAACTATGGGAGAAGCGTCGCTGTAGGCATTGATAAGCTTCTTCCTGTTCGTCTTGGTGGCGTAGGCGTCAAGCGGCACGCGGGCGATCTTTCCGTTCTCGAAGGCGAAGAGCATATCGCCGGAATAATTGTCCGTGGGGCACATGTAAATTATACGCTCGTCCCCGGAAATATCAAGAGTATTGACCAGATAATCGCCGAGAGAACCGGCCTTGCATTCTGGCAGTTCGTGGATCTTCAGCTTGTAAACGCTCTGTTTGTCCGAGAAGAAAAGCACCTCGGATTTGTTGTGCCAGTCCATCTCCTGAGTGATCTCGTCCCCTTCTTTGAGCTTCTGTTCCGGATTGTTGCGAAGCGCTATGGCAGGGATCTTTTTGAAGTATCCGTCTCTGGTGAGGAACAGGCGGAGATTGTAGTCTTCGATCAGCTCTTCGTTTGTCACCGTAACCACGTCGTCCTCGTGAATGATGTCCGTGAGACGGTCCTTGCCGTACTTCTTTTCCACGTCCCGAAGCTGCCTCTTTATAAGCGTGCGGATACGGTTTTCCTTGCCCAGCATATCCTTGAGATCGTCGATCTCTTCGATGAGCCTGGCAATGTCCCCGGTCTTCTCCAGAATGTACTCTTTATTGAGATTTCTCAGTTTGATATCGGCAACGAAATTGGCCTGTATCTCGTCGATACCGAAGCCCCACATGAGGTTGGGTATGACCAGGTCGTCGCTTTCGGTCTCTCTCACTATCTTGATGGCCTTGTCGATGTCAAGCAGGATCTTTTCAAGACCCTTTAACAGGTGCAGCCTGTCGCTCTTGTTTTTTATATCGAACTGGATCTCGCGCTTGATGCAGCCGATCCTGAACTTGAGCCATTCAGCCAGGAGCCCGCGGACACCCAGCACCTGAGGCCTGCCGTCGATGAGCACGTTGAAATTGCAGCCGAAGGTCTCCTGAAGCGAAGACATCTTGTAGAGCTTGTTCATCAGCGCGTCCGGATCAATGTTCTTCCTCACGTCCAGCGTGATCTTCAGGCCGCCCAGATCCGTCTCGTCGCGCACGTCAACGATCTCTTTTATCTTTCCGTCTT
>JAEFAM010000036.1 GCA_016287565.1 Clostridia bacterium | reverse complement strand
ATAGAAGACCACGGTCTCCCAGTCGCCGGTGGCGTTGATGCCTCTGGCGGATCTCATATTCTTGGATTCGTCGAGGCCGCCTTCCACGCTGGTGCCGTAGTACAGGTTGCAGCCCGTTTCGAAATCGGACCGTACGCGGATGGCAAGATACTTGTACTCCGAGCAGTCGATCGCTCCTCCGACCGCGCTGAGGGGAAGAAAAATGTACGGGTCGACGCCGCTGGGCTGGAAGTGCACTCTGGCAAAGCCCGTGCCGTCCTCTATCACGTATTCGAGGTTCCTGATCTGGTTTCCCGTCATAAAGTCCAGATATCCGGGGTCGCTAAGCAGCGCATACCTGGCATCGGACAATTCGTCGGGCGAAGCGCCTGCGGACGCGGGCGCAAGCAGCGCGGCGACTGTCAAACACACAAGCAGAACAGTCAGGTATCTGCGAAGTTTCATAATCTCACCTCAATATCCGGTACGGTTGCCGGGTCGACTACAGGTTCAATAATCGGCGCCTGCCTGAAGAGCTTTCATCTCTTCTGGAATAAGATAATGCTTTTTGGGTTTAAGGATGCCCCGGAGCGCCGCTTCGAAGCTCTCGAACCGGACGACTCCCGTCTCCTTGATAAGTTTGCCCAGGAGTATCACGCCGGCGAAGGTAGGATTGCCCATTTCGTACGCCATCTTGGTGGCGGGAAGCGAGAACACCCTTACGTCCTTCCTTTCGGGCAGCACCGGCACAAGATCCGTGTCAAGTACGATGACGCCGCCGGGCTCTACGTATGATTCGAATTTTTCCAGCGAGGGCTGGTTCATCACCACGAGGGCGGTGGCTTCGCTGATGATCGGCGAACCAACTTCTTCGTCGGAAACGATCACGTTGCAGTTGGCGGTGCCGCCGCGCATCTCGGGTCCGTAGGACGGGAGCCAGGATACGTGCTTGCCTTCGTGAAGTCCGGCGTGGGCAATGAATCTTCCCATGGACAGTATTCCCTGTCCTCCGAAGCCTGCGAAAATCACTTGATTGTCCATAACTCGCCGCCTCCTTACTTATCGGATCCGTCCGCGGCCGGCGTCTCGCCGGGAAGCGCCACGTTCTTGAAATTGCCCAGCGGGTAGTGCGGGATCATATTGTCCCGGAGCCACTCGAGGGACTTGTCCGGGCTCATGCCCCAGTTGGTGGGACAGATGGAAAGCACTTCTACTATGGAGAAGCCCAGTCCCGCGGCCTGGACCTGGAAAGCGCGCTTGATGGCGGCCTTGGCCTTGCGAATGTTCTGCACGTTGTTGACGGCCACGCGCTCTACGTACACGGCGCCTTCGAGGGTGGAGAGCAGCTCGCACACTCTTACGGGATAGCCGTGAAGCTCCGGTTTGCGTCCGAAGGGAGTGGTGGTGGTGACCTGGCCTACCAGAGTGGTTGGAGCCATCTGGCCGGAAGTCATGCCGTAGATGGCGTTGTTCACGAATATGGTGGTGATCTTCTCTCCCCTGGTGGCAGCGTGCACGATCTCTGCCGTTCCGATGGCGGCCAGATCACCGTCGCCCTGATAAGTGAACACGGTGCGGTCAGGCAGCGATCTTCTGATTCCCGTGGCAACCGCGGGAGCTCTTCCGTGGGCTGCCTGTACCATGTCGCAGTTGAAATATTCGTAGCTGTTATAGGTGCATCCCACCGAGGCAACGCCTACCGTGGTGCCTTCGATGCCCAGCTCGTCCAGCACTTCCGCCACAAGACGGTGGATTATGCCGTGGGTGCAGCCGGGACAATAATGGAGCGGTTTGTCTATCAACGCGTGAGGTCTCTGAAATACTATGCTCATCTTAAGTCGCCTCCTTCGCCGCGGGCAATTTTCACGACTTCAGCCAGGATGTCCTTCTGTCCGGGGACGTTGCCGCCGGTGCGGCCGTAGAAATAAACGTTGTTCTGTCCGTTCACTGCCAGCTTTACGTCGTCGATCATCTGGCCCATGCTCATCTCCACCGTCAGGAAGCCTTTAGGTACTTTTGCGTATTGCTCGAAGGCTTTTTTGGGGAAAGGCCAGAGGGTTATCGGCCTGATCAGACCGACCTTGATGCCCAGCTTAGCCGCGTCTTTGATTACGTTCTTGGTGACTCTGGCGCAGGTGCCGTAGGCCGCGATGATCACGTCTGCGCCTTCGCAGTTCTGTACGTCAACGCGGACTTCGTTTTCCTCTATGGCCTTGTACTTTTCGTACATATGCCTCACGTGGGCTTCGAGGACGTCCGCCTCGATGTAGATCGAAGTGATGGTGTTGTGGGGGCGCTTCATCTCGCTGCCGCAGGCGGCCCAGGGCTTTTCGGGACGCTCGATCTTTTCCTGATCGCGGAACTCCACGGCTTCCATCATCTGCCCCATGTATCCGTCTCCCATCACTACGACGGGATTTCTGTATTTGTCCGCCAGGTTGAAGGCGTCTACCACCAGTTCGTACATTTCCTGCACTCCCTGGGGCGCCAGAACTATGTTGTGGTAATCGCCGTGTCCGCCGCCTTTGACCATCTGGTAATAGTCGCACTGCGCCGGAAGGATGCCTCCAAGGCCCGGCCCGCAGCGCACGATATCTATGACTACTATGGGCAGTTCGGCTCCGGCGGCGTACGAGATGCCTTCCTGTTTAAGGCTTATTCCGGGGCTGGACGAAGAGGTCATAGCCCTGACGCCTGCGCTGGCGGCGCCGTAAACCATATTTATGGCCGCGACTTCGCTCTCGGCCTGCACGAAAGTGCCTCCGATCTCTTCCATCTTTCTGGCCATATAATGGGCGACCTCAGTCTGAGGAGTTATCGGATATCCGAAATAGTGGCGGCAGCCTGCTCTCAGCGCCGCTTCAGCAATGACTTCATTGCCCTTCATCAAAATTTTATCTCCCATTCCGAGCCTGCCTTTCTACCTTTCTACCGTTATGACGCAATCGGGGCACATTGTGGCGCAGAAGGCGCAGCCGATGCACTTCTCCGGTTCGGTGACTCCCGCCGGATGATATCCTTTCGCGTTAAGAGTATTTTCGTCGATCTCTATGATCTTTTTGGGACAAACGCTCAGACAGAGCCTGCAGCCTTTGCAGCGCTCGATCCTGAAAGTTACTTTAGCCATATAAAGCGTCCCCTCCGTGGTTCCAGATTCCGGAACGCGGAGGGGTCAACGCAATCAGAATTAGGTGATTTTCGCGCCCTTCGCGCCCGATAGGATGATTATATCCCAAACTTTCGCTGTTTTCAAGCGAATTGACGGCGGACCGGCGGCAATTTCGGAGGATCGTTGACGCTCCGTCAGCGGAATTTCAATAATTTTGCCAGCCTGGGCGATATGGATTCCACGTCTTCCCTGACGATGCCTCCGATAAGGCGCATGGTGACGAAATAAACTATCACGCAGACCAGGGCGGCAACGGCGAAGGAGATCAGGTTGGAGAAGTAAACTCCCGTAAAGCTCAGCAGCTTGTTCAGCAGGAAGTACAGGGGGAACGACGGTATCAGCATGACGGCGCTGGCTATCGTGGGCCGCAGCAGCGGGCTGAAAAGGTCTATCTTGATGGCTTTGTGGCGCATCAGGGATATGGCGTTCATGACCAGCGGGACCAGGTAGGAGATGTACGTGGAGATCACCGCGCCGTATATGTTGAGCCCGGGGATGCCGATCAGGACGTAATTGAACAGAGCTTTTAAGAGCACGCCCACGCCTACGAAGATAGTCGACTGGTACAGCAGGTTCACGCTCTGCATGATGGAACTCTGAAGGTGCACGATGCCCATAAGCACCACGCTCATGGCCATAGCGGTCATAATAAGGGGCCGGTCGAAATCCAGCACTCCGTATATCTGGTACGAGAAGGCCATCAGTGCAACGGAGCACGGCATGGCGGCCAGGAAGCACAGTCTGAAGCTTTCCTGGGCCTTCTGCTTGGCCTCGCCAATCTTCCGTTCCGCGTAAAGTCCGGCGATAATGGGAAGCACGCTGACGCAGAGCGCGGTGACAAGGGCCGTGGGCACGTTGATCAGCTGCCTGGCGCAGCTCAGGTCGCCGTGCATTGCCGCGGCTTCCGACTCGGCGAACCCCGCCTTTAGAAGTCTCGATTTGACGATGAACACGTCTATGATGGTGCCGCCGTACTGGATGGCGGCGCTGAGCGTGATGGGGATGCTGTACCTGGCCAGCAGCTTAAGGTAGTGGCCGGTGGGATAGTCCGGAGCGTTCTCTTCCGCCCGTTCGCCGGCGTTTTCCAGCGCCGCAGAGGCATTTGCGGGAACTTTTCCGGAGCCGGATCTCAAGTAGAAATAAATCACGATAGCCAGCGCCGTTACGGAGCCGGCGACAGTTCCGAAGGAGGCTCCCGCCACCGCCCACATAAGGCCTCTGCTCCTCAATACGAAGACCATAAATATGGCCACCGCCAGATGGACGATCTGTTCCACCACCTGAGATATTGCAGTGGGAGACATATTTTTAAGTCCCTGCAGGTACCCGCGGTACGCCGAGAGCAACGAACAGATAAGGATGTTCGGGGCAATAACGAGTATTCCCAGCCAGGCTTCGCTGTAGCCGGAAGCCGCGGCGATGGGCTTCGACAGGATCGCCAGCAGGAGCGTCAGAAACAGACCCAGGGCCGCCAGAAACGTCCTCGCAAGCCTGAACGATCTCTGGGCGGCTTTTCTGTTGCCCGTGGATATGAACTCGGTGACGGTCTTGGAAATTGCCACCGGAAGTCCGGCGGTGGCGATGACGTAAACGAAAGCGTATATCTGGTTGGCGCTGGTGTACACCTGGTACCCGGCGGATCCGCCCATAAGCTTTCTAAGGATCGGTACGAAAAGCAGCGAAAGTACTTTTACGGCGATGCTGGCGGCGGAAAGGACGGCAAAACCTTTTGCCATCGACTGCGCCGAGATCCCGGATCTTCTGCTCATACCCGTTCCTCCTTCCCTTCAGCCGCGGCCGCCGCGTCATTGCGGACACCTTCGGCTTTTATCTTTAGTTCTGCGATGAGACGCCGTGTCAAGTCTATCGCGTTGACAGCGGTCAGCGTGCGGATCTTTTCTCTTGATCCTGTAAACCTGCATTCTCTGACGACCGTTTTATGCGTCGCGGAAACACCTATGTAAACCAGCCCCACCGGCTCGTCCGCGACTCTCGGTCCCGCGTATCCCGTGACCGCTATGGAAAAGTCGCTGCCGGACAGTTTCTTCATGCCTTCCGCCATTTCCCTGCAGGTCTGGGCGCTGACGGCCGTGTGCTCTGTCAACGTTTTTTCGTTTACACCAAGCAGCCGTTTTTTCGCCTCGTCGGTGTAAACCACCGTGCCTGACACCAGCGCCGCGGAGGCTCCGGGCACCGATGCGATCCTGGACGCGATCATCCCCGCCGTAAGCGATTCCGCCGTCGAAACGGTCAGGCCGTTTTCCTTCAACAGGCGCACGAGAGTCTCTTCCGGCTCTTCGTCGTCAACGGAATATACGTCTTCGCCGAGTATCTCTTTTATCTTTTCCACGGCGCCGCGGGTAAGTGTTTCCGCTTCCGCCTCGGTTTCGGCGCCTGCGGTGACGCGCACGGTCACCTGGCCGCTCTTGGCGTAGGTGGCGAAGGTGGGATTGGTCTGGCCGTCTATCATTGACGCCAGTTTTGTTTCAACCAGGGACTCTCCGCAGCCGCATATACGGACGAAAATGGAATGGAGTTTCTGCCGGGAATTGTCCGAATAGAACTTCATTACGTATTTATCGAACATGGGTTTCAGCTCGTCCGGAGGCCCGGGGAGCATGATGATGACCCTGCCGTCGTATCTGCCGGTGCATCTTATAAGGCAGCCTGGCGCGGTGCCGTTGTCGTTGGTCAGTACTTCGGCCCCTTCGGGGATCATGGCCTGGCGGTAATTGTTTTCGGTAGGCGTCCTGCCTCTGGCGGCGAAGAACGAATCGATGCGGTCCCGGGACTCCCGGTGATCGTATAATTTAAGGCCCAGCACTTCGGCGATGGTATGTTTGGTAAGGTCGTCCTGGGTGGGGCCCAGGCCTCCGGTGGTGATTACCACGTCGGCCCTGTCCAGCGCGATGAGCAGGCAGTCCCGGAGCCTGGAAGGGTTGTCGCCTACGACGGTGTGGTAGTACACTCCCGCCCCCGCTTCCGGAAGTCTCTTCGAGATATATCCGGCGTCGGTATTGACGATCTGTCCCATCAGAAGTTCCGTTCCGACTGACAATATCTCCGTTTTCAGCATTTAGCGCCTCCTGCTCCCTTGGCCTGCGCGGCTCTTCTGCCGCGCCCTGCCGCCTGCTGAATTATACAGCAGCGCCGCCTTTTCTTCAAGATGAAAATGGATCGCGGTCCCGCGTAAGCCGCCTCCGCCGCGCCGCCGGGAGAGTTCGAAAGGCTATTGACTTGCACGGGCGCGTAATATATAATTATACGTGCGTTCAGGTACACGCGCTTCGGCGCCTCTATTATCCGTGCCTCGGTGCGCGTTTTTATTTATTCAATACGGAGGTCAGTCCCAAATGAATAAAACCACGTCAGTTTCGATGATCAGGAAAGTGGCCCTTGTGCTGGCGGTCTGCATTGCCGCGGCCTGTTTCTACGCCTGCAAGGAAGAAGATTCGGAGCCTACGCCCATGCCCACCGTCGAGCCCACCCATAACGCGGCGACGCTCTCTCCCATCTACAACATCGACTACGATCCCGAGCAGTTCGTCGTATCCGGAAGCACTCTGGTGGAATACATCGGAAACGGCGGAGAAGTGACGGTCCCCAACGACATCACCACTATAGGTGTCAGCGCCTTCGCCGGAGCCGATAAAGTCACGTCCATCACCTTCCCCAAATCCGTTACCTACATCGAAGCGTACGCCTTTGAAGGCTGCACCGCCCTTACGGGAAAATTCGTTCCTCCGAACAACCTGAACTACATCGAAGATTACGCGTTCAAGGACTGCACCGGCATCACCGAGATCGCTTTCCAGAACAAGCTCTATTCCTTCGGCGAGCACGTTTTCGAAGGCTGCACCGGCCTCGTTAAAGTTGAGCTTCCCGACAAATTCCTCGACACCAACGCGCAGACCAACCTCCCCGCATACACCTTCAGCGGCTGCACCTCCCTCACAGACGTGACCATATTCAAGGAAGCCGTTTCCATCGGCGACAACGCTTTCGAAGGCTGCACCGCCCTTACCACCGTGAATCTTCCCGACAAGCTGAAAGTCATGGGCAGGGACGTCTTTAAAGGCTGCACCGCCCTCGAGACCATCAACTTCTCCAAAGTGCTTTACATCGTCGGCGGAAACACCTTCACCGATACGCCCTGGATGAAGGCCAAGATCGAAGAGACGAAGAACAATATTGCCGCGGCCGACGCCGAAAACAAACATCTGGCCGGATACGTCACCGTCGGTCAGAACTGCGTCATCTACTTTGTCCCCGAGACCGACTCGGGCGACATCGACCTTGTCCTTTCCGAAAACACCTACACGCTCTGCGAAGGCACCTTCGACGACGTGATCGAAAGGATCACCTCCGTGACGTTCGCTACCGGCGGCAGGCTTGAATTCCTGGGCGAGAACCTGTTCAGGGGCGCCGTGAATCTTAAAGAGATCTCCCTCCCCTCCAAGGTCAAGGACATCAGCAACGGCCTCTTCGACGGCTGTACCAATATCGAGACCGTCTCCATCAACAGTAAGCTGGAGTCCATCGGCAACAACGCCTTCAGAGAGTGCGTAAAGCTGAAGGACATCTTCCTTCCCGACTCCATCAAATACATCGGCGACAGCGCTTTCTACCACTGCCTGGCCCTTGAAAAGATCGAGTTCCCCACCGCCATCGAGAGCATCGGCGACTACGCGTTCAAGGATTGCGAAAACATTTCCGACTTCACGTTCACTCTTAAGCTCTCCAACGTGGGCGTCCAGGCCTTCGACAATACCAAGTGGTACGACGATTTGTCCGTGTACGAAGAGCCCATAACCGAGAACAAGTTCCACGTTTACGGCAACGGCGTTCTTATCAAGGCGGACATCGTGGACGAGAACGTGGTCATCCCGGACAACGTCAAATCCATCGGCGCCTTCACCTTCAACGGCTGGACGGAGATCAAGGACAAAGAATTCTACGGCTCCAAGCTTCCCAAGAGCATAACCATACCGGAAGGCGTCACCAGGATCGGAGATTACGCGTTCTACTTCTGCGAGAATCTCGACACTGTGTTCATCGCCGATACGGTCACCGAGATCGGTGAAAAAGCGTTCTACGGCTGCTCCGCCATCACTTCCATAATCCTTCCCGAAGGGATCGACAGGATCGAGGATTACACCTTCTACGGCTGCACCTCGCTCGAAGAAGTGTCCGTGCCCGACAGCGTAAAGTCCATCGGACGGTACGCCTTCTACAACTGCTACGCTCTCGTCGAGCTCGACATACCCGAGGGAGTCACCGAAGTCGGCGCATACGCGTTCACCGGAACGCCCTGGTTCCAGTATCATAACGAAAAATTCTTCACCATCGGCACCACGCTGGTCAAATACAGCGGCGACGCGGTGTGCGTCATTCCCGACGACATCACGAACATCGCCGGCGGCGCTTTCGAAAACGAATCCACCACTTCCGTCACGCTTCCCGCGTCGATGACTTCCATTCCCGAGTACGCCTTCGCCGGCTGCGTAGAACTTAAGACCATCGATCTGGCCAACGTCACCGAAATCGGCGAAAGAGCGTTCAACGGCTGCAAAGAGCTGGAGATCACCGTCGACTCCTCCAAGGTCAACGTAGCTCCCGACGCTTTCGCCAACTGCGGCAAGGTCACCGTTAAATAAGGCGGCGGTCAACATGTTCTTTCACTAAATAATATGAAAAACGGCGGTGCGCGCGATGCGCCCCGCCGTTTTTTTACGTCCGATAATAATTTTTAAGTTCGTCAGGGTCAGGCCACGGAAGCTTTTCTGAGCAGCTCCTCCGCGTGGGTCCTGGAGATCTCGGACCTGTCGTCCCCGTCAAGCAGCCTGGCGATCTCGTCCACGCGCCTTGCCCCGGAAAGAGCAGCCGCCGAAGTGGCGGTATTGCCGTTCTTCACCGCTTTGGACACGAATATATGCTCGTCGGCCGCGGCCGCCAGCTGGGCGTGGTGAGTTACGCATATGACCTGCCTGTCCCGGGAAACGGACTTGAGCTTCGAAGCGATCCTGTTGGCCGCGATGCCGCTGATGCCAGTGTCGATCTCGTCGAATATCAGCGTGGAGATGCTGTCCCCTTTCGTATGGACGTTTTTGATCGCCAGCATTATCCTCGACAGCTCGCCGCCGGAAGCGATCCGGGCAAGTGGCTTCAGAGGCTGTCCGGGGTTCGGGGAGATCAGGAATTCTATCTTATCCAGGCCCTCAGGCCCGAAATCCGCAAAACCGTTGTCCGCAGGTTCGTAGAAGAACTCCAGGTCGGTCTCGAATTCGGTGCCGTTCATCTCCAGGTCGCCCAGCTCCGATTCTATCTCTTTCGAAAACTCTGCGGCGCTCCTTCGTCTGAGGTCGCTGAGCCTCCCGGCGGAATCCAGCAGGATCCCTTCGAGTTCTTTAAGCCTCTTGCTTATCAGGGAGGCGTTCTGCTCAGAATCGGCAAGAAATCTCAGTTTTTCTTCCGCTTCGTTCCGGAACCGCATTATCTCCTCGTACCCGGCGCCGTACTTGTTTTTGAGTTTGTCCAGGTAGTCAAGGCGCCTGTTCACCATATCCGCTTCCTGAGGGTCGTATTCGGCCTTTTCAGACGCTTTCGAGAGTTCCGAGGATAATTCCCTTATCTCGAAATAAACGCCTTCAGAGGCCTCACGGAGGCCTTCAAACGCATCGCTCACTTCAGCGGCTCTGGCGGCGTCCCCGCGCAGGCGCTCCATCAATTGTATGATGCCGTCGTCGGAGTCTTCGGACCCCATGCAGGCCATGGCGTCCGCCAGCCATTCCCTGATCTTCTCGCAGTGTGACAGTATGCTCATGCGCGAGGTCAGATACTCTTCCTCGTCCGGCGACAGCTGGGCGAAATCGATCTCGCGGATCTGATAATTAAGCAGGTCGGTCATCCTGGCCCTCTCGGAAGGGCTTCCCGAAAGCGCCTTCAGATCGCTTTTAAGTTTCGTATACTCTAAGAGATTCTTTTTATAAAACGCCTTCTCGGCTTCGACTTTTTCTCCCGCGTACGCGTCCAGCATGGAAAGCTGCACGCCGGGGTCGCTGAGGAACCGGCTCTCGCTCTGGCCGTATATGTCTATCAGCGTCTCGCCTATTTTTCTGAGATTGGCGGAACTGACGGTCTTTCCGTCAACGCGGCACAGATGCCTTCCTCCGGCGGATATCTCCCGCTCGATCACCAGCCTGCCGTTGATCGGCGCGGTCCCGCACACTTCTGCTACCGCCTCCGCCGTTTCAGTCGAAATATCCGCAAACTCGCCTTTGACCGAACCGGAATCGCACCCGGACCGGACGATATCTTTTTTCACCCTGAGCCCTATCAGCGCGCTGATGGAATCGACAATAATGGACTTGCCCGCGCCGGTCTCGCCGGTGAGGCAGTTCATCCCGCCGCAGAACTCGAGCTCCACGTTCTCGGCCAGGGCAATATTTTTGATGGCGAGTTTTTTCAGCATTGTCAGGTCACCGGGCAGCAGGGCCTTCTCCTGCCATTCTTTCCATCACGGCGGAAATGTCCGAGGCAAGCCCTTCAGTTTTGCATACGATCAATACGGTGTCGTCGCCGGCGATGGTCCCCAGTATCCCCTGAAACTGCATCGTGTCGACGGCGGAAGCCAGCGCGTTGGCCATTCCGGAAAGCGTCCTGATCACCACCAGGTTCATGGCGTAATCGCAGGAAACGAAGGCGTTTTTGAACACGGGGATCAGCTTTTCAGGCATATCCGAGCCGTTCTTCATAAGAGTCGAATACACGAGCCTGCCGTCCGGCGCCGCCATCTTCACCAGATTCAGCGTCTTTATATCTCTGGAGATGGTGGCCTGGGCCACGTCGTATCCCCTGTCCCGGAGCCTGGCGGCCAGTTCTTCCTGAGTAAGTATCTCTTCCTCGGAAATGATCTTTAATATTTCGTCATGTCTCGAATGCTTCATTGCGACAGTTTTTCCCGCCTTTCTTCCGCTTTTTTCCTGAGCACCTCGTAGAAGTTGGGAGGATCCATCCTTATGACCCGCACGCTCTTATGAGACGGCAGGCATCTGCAGACGTATCCTTCTCCGAATCTTATATTTTTATGCCCGTCCACGGACACGTACATACTGTCGTGAGGCAGGCGCATCGAAAGCCTGATCTCGCTGTCGCCCCTGGCGATTATGGGCCTGCCGTCGGTGAAATGGGCGCACACCGGCGTCACTACTATGACGTCGTTGCCCGGCTCCACGATGGGGCCTCCGGAAGACATGGAATAGGCGGTAGAACCGGTCTGGGTGGCGATGACGATGCCGTTGCAGGGGTAGTTGTCGACGAAGGCGCCTCCGATCTCCACGGTGATGTACGCCAGCCTTGCCAGCGTGCCGCGCTCCAGGACGCAGTCGTTCAGCGCATATTCGTCGAAAACGGGCTCGCCCTGAGGATCTTCCACGAGGACTCTCAGCACGCGCCTTTTCTCTATCACGAAGTCTCCTCTTACCAGCCTCTCCAGCACGCCTTTCGGATCGTCGTGCTCGAATTCCGTAAGGAGGCCCAGCGTTCCCAGATTGAACCCGCAAACGGGAAGGTCTCTTTTAAGCGCCATGGAAGCGGTCTTCAGGAAAGTTCCGTCGCCTCCCACGCTCACCAGGAGAGTGGCTTTTTCGCACACCGCCGCGCAATCGGCAACGCCTGCGATCAGCGCCTCCACCTTTTCTCCCGGAACGCTAAAGGACTCTTCCGCGGTCCTCTTTAGCAGTCCCGCGTAATCGGCGCATTCTTTTTTATTTCCGTCGTAGATGATTCCGATAATCATATGAAAATTTCCTCCGAAAGCCTGTTTTTTATATCACAACCACGCCTTCCGTGTCAATTTTCACCACAATTCCTTCATGTCCCTGTCCAGATACCCGATCTTCCTGGCGGACAGTATTTTGCAGGACAACAGGTTTTCCGCCCGTTCTTCGCCGCCGTCGTTGCCGCCGTCATCCGCCTCTGCAGGGTCGATACCGTTGATATTGTCCATTATGCCCCTGAAAGCGGTCTCGGGACGAAGATTGTTCTCGTTTCCCGCCGCCAGAACCGCCCTGAACTGATAACTTCCGTCCTCCGAGGCCCGAAGATCTTGACCGAACTCCCGTATCAGCGGCCGTATATCCGTCAGCTTCGTGCCGCTTTTGGATTTTTTCATAGTAAAAACGGGCCCGTTCCCGGAAAGGCAGCGCTCCACCGCTTCGGGAAATATATTACACGAACGTGCGTCTTCGAATCCCACGCAGATATCGTATGCGCAAAAATCCACGTTTTTCATCACGTTGGGTTCTCCCTGCTCCAGGTGCCTGATCTTAAGAGGCGTTATCCCCTCGGGCAACGACCTTGACAGTTTCTCCATAAGTTCGTTCTCGTCCGCCGGGCCGTTCAGCAGAAGGTCAACGTACTCCGCGTCGCTGGTCATGCCAAGAGGCAGTGGCGCGCTGAATACTATTTCCGCGTGCGGGTTGAAGCCGGAGGAATATACCAGATCGATATCCTCCCGCCTTGCCAGCCTGGAAAAGATCCTCAGCAGATCCAGGTGAGACAGAAATTTGGCCCTGCCGTCCTTACTGAACCGGATCCTGTATTTGTCCAACGCAGATCCCCCTTCCGTAAGACTGAACGCCGCAGCCCGAACATTTCTCCGCGCAGTTGGGCGTAACGATGCCCTGCTTTGCCCTTGACAGCTCCCGCTGCAAAAACTTTTTAGTTACTCCCACGTTTACGTGGTCCCAGGGCAGCGCCTCGTCGATATCCCTCTCCCGCATATTGAAGTCCTGGGCATGGAGCCCGTTCTTCTCGAAGGCCTTCATCCAGCGGTCGTAGTTGAGATATTCGTCCCAGGCGTCGAACCTTCCGCCTGCCTTCCACACGTCGTAGATAACGCTGCCGATGCGCCTGTCTCCTCTGGATATGGCGCCTTCCAGCACCGAGGTCTCGGGATCGTGCCAGCTGAAATTCACGCGCTTGGAAAGGTGCTGCTTTATGACGTTCTGCCGCCTGATAATTTCCGGCACCGGTATCTGGGGCGCCCATTGAAAAGGCGTAAACGGTTTGGGCACGAAGGTGGAGACGCTTACTGTGATGCTGGGCCTCCTGGCCTTTCTGCCGGCGTGTACAGAATCGTAAACGCCCAGTACTTTATGGGCCAGCTCGGCTATGCCTATAAGATCCTCGTCCGTCTCATAAGGCAGTCCAAGCATAAAATACAATTTTACGGTGCTCCAGCCGCCTTCAAAGGCCATGCGGCAGGACCTTAGCAGGTCTTCCTCTTTCACGCCTTTATTGATGATATCTCTGAGCCGCTGGGTCCCGGCTTCGGGAGCGAACGTAAGGCCGCTCTTCCTCACCGCGGAGACCTTCTCCATAAGTTCGAAAGAAAACGAATCCAGCCGGAGCGACGGCAACGCGATGCTGACGCGCTCGGGTACCGTGAATTCTAAAAGCCTGTCGGTAAGTTCTCCCAGCTTCGAATAGTCGCTGGTGGAAAGGCTCAGCATGGAGATCTCTTCGTAACCCGTCGATTTCAAAAGCTTCTCCGCCGCCTGCGCCAGCCTCTCGGGAGAACGCTCCCTCACGGGCCTGTATATGAATCCGGCCTGGCAGAACCTGCAGCCTCTGGTGCAGCCTCTGAATATCTCAAGCATTATCCTGTCGTGGACGACTTCTATATTAGGCACCACCATCTTTTCAGGCAGGTAGCTGTTTTCGAAACTGCTGACAACTCTTTTTCTGATGACCGGCGCCGCCACGTCCTTAAATTCCTCTTTCGGCCTGATCCCTGCGTACCTGCCTTCGTCATCATAGAAGGTCTCGTAAAACGCAGGCACGTACACGCCGGATATGCGGGATATCTCCCTGAGAATATCCGTTTTCTTCATGCCTCCGGCCTTGCATTGACGGTACGTCTCTACGATCTCCGGAAGCATCTCTTCGCCTTCGCCCAGGTTGTAGAAGTCAAAGAAATCCGCCATGGGCTCGGTGTTGTTGGCGCTGGGGCCTCCGCAGAAAATGAGGGGGCAATCCTCGCCGCGGTCGACAGCACGCACCGGCAATCCGGCCAGGTCGATCATATTGACCACGTTGGTGTAGCTCATCTCGTACTGGAGCGAAAACGCCAGCATGTCCAGCCGGTCAACTTCCGACTGTGACTCTACGGAGAACAGTTTGTACCCTTTTTCCCGCATTACGTCTTCCAGATCGGGCCAGGGCGCGAAAACTCTCTCGCACCACACCCTCTCCTGGTCGTTCAGCAGATGGTACAGCAGCTTGAACCCCAGATGGGACATGCCTATCTCGTACACGTCCGCAAAGCACATTGCCATGTGAACGTCGTACTCTCCCGGCGCCTTGACGACGCTGTTGAGCTCGCCGCCTATATATCTGCCGGGTTTTTCAACTTTTAAAAGTATTTCGTCGGGAATATATAATTTACTCATTTAGTAAGAGTTTCCACCAGATACTGCATCAGAGCGTCCCTGTGTATGAAAGTGACTCTGCGCATGGGATGGCGGCGTACGTCGTGGCTGTAATGGTGATCGTATTGCGGGATGAGCGCCGGAATGATCTCGGAAAACATGAATCTGTCTCCGTCGTTTAAGAGCCAGGCCACCGCGGTCACGTCCCAGATGACTCTGCTCCAGACGCGCCCTTTTGCGTAGGCCGCTGCCGCTTCTATAGTGTGAGAGGCAAGATAATCGCAGAGAGGATTTTTACCCTTGAGCCAGTATTCCAGTTCCGGGCCACTGACGATAAACGTGGACGCCACGCCCATGCAGGGAAGCTGTACCAGCGGGCAGCCGCAGCCGAACACCACCCGTGCGGCGGCAACGTCCTGCATCATATTGAACTCGTTGGTGTCGAACCACTGCTCGCTGTGGCCTCCCAGCCATACCAGCACGATATTTTCCTTTATTTCCGGCTTCATCAGGAGCGCCGAGGCAACGTTGGTGATGGCGCCTATTGCCACCACGTAGAGGGGACGTTCGGGAGAGTAGCCGGAAGCCAGCTCGGCCAGATGTGCGGCGGCGGGGCTGGAGACAGGAGTGGATTCGTCGGGAAGATATTGACGGGAACCTTTGAAAACGAATTTCTTCAGTTCTTCCTCCCCCATCAGAGTGAGGAGATTAAGTATCTCGTCGTACGAACGCTCCATGCCGTCTTCGGGAGAGGTGGAATTGGGATTGAAGAAGGGAGCGGCGTAAAGCGCCTTAACGTTGCATTTTTCGCTCTTCACCATAAGCGAGAGCGCGAACTGGTCGTCGATCTCGTTGTACGTGTCGGTGTCGAGCACGCAGTCTATCCGTCCCGAAGGAACGTTCAGATTCTTCATGAATTGTTCGTGTGTCATATTGCCCTGTCTCCTTTTCGCCCTGAAGGCCTTTGTCCGGCTTTAATTATAGTGCAAACGGACGCTCCCGGTCAAGGCGCAGTCCGCCTTATAGCAGGGGCGTCAACGTTTTTTCCGGACCGTTCCGGAGCCGTTTTTCTACGTTATGAGAAGAATTTTACGGCGGCTTCGAACATGCGTATGTCGTAATTTCCGGGCACGTTTTTGTACAGCCCCGCGCCTGTACGCTCGCTGTGGCCCATCTTGCCGAACACCCTGCCGTCGGGAGAAGTGATGCCTTCGATGGCGCAGCAGGAACCGTTGGGATTGTACTGGACGTCGTTGGTGGCGTGGCCCTCCTGATCGGCGTACTGAGTAGCGATCTGGCCGTTTTCAGCCAGGGTCCTGATCAGTTCGTCGGAAGCGATGAACCGCCCTTCTCCGTGGGAGATCGGCACGCTGTAAACCTCCCCCGGCTTGGTAAAGCTGAGCCAGGGAGACTTGTTGGACGCGATCCTCGTCCTGACGATCTTGGACTGGTGGCGGGAGATGGTATTGAACGTAAGCGTGGGAGTGTTTCCGTCCGGGTCGATGATCTTTCCGTACGGCACCAGCCCCAGCTTGATGAGCGCCTGGAATCCGTTGCATATTCCGCACATCAGGCCTCCGCGGCGGTCAAGCAGTTCGGTGACCCCTTCTTTGATCTCTCCGTTCCTGAAGAACGCGGTGATGAATTTGCCGCTGCCGTCCGGCTCGTCGCCTCCCGAAAAGCCGCCGGGAATGAATATCATCTGGGCGTCTTTCAGTTCTTTCGCGAACCTGGCGATGCTCTCGGAAATGGCGTCGCCGGTAAGGTTCCTGATAATTATGATGTGCGGATCGGCTCCTGCGTCCGCCATGGCCTTCGCGGAATCGTATTCGCAGTTGGTACCGGGGAAGGCGGGGATAAGTACTTTGGGCCTGGCCGTCTTCACCGATGCGCAGAGTGTCCGGGCGCTTCCTGCGTCGAATTCAACGTCGCGTACGGAAGTCTTTGCAGGTCCGATGTTGCAGCTGAAGACAGGCTCCAGTTTGCTCTCGTAGATGGAATATAATTCTTCGTAAGGCACGGCCTCGCCGCGGAACCTGAACGCGTTCCCTTCTTTGGAAGAAGTGACGATACCCACTTTTTCCACACCGAATCCGGTCCCTTTAAGGGACAATAACAGTTCCGCAGTCTCCGGCGCCGTTTCCACCAGTATTGATCCGTATCCGTACCAGAACAGCCGGTCAATATCGTTCTCATCGCAGAAGTCGAATCCGAATCCGTTTCCGAAGGCGCACTTCATTACCGCTTCTGCGATCCCGCCGATGCCCGGGGTGTATGCGGAGAACAGTTTGCCCTCTTTATTGAGCTTCTCCACCGCCGCGAATATCGCCTTCAGAGACTCTGCGCCGGGCAGTCCGTCAGCTCCGTTTTCCGGAACGAGCGCCGTCACGACGTTGCCCGCCTTCTTGAATTCGGGCGAGACCACGCTGCCGGTCTTGCCGGTGGTGACCGCGAATGACACCAGCGTGGGAGGCACGTGGATGTTCTCGAAAGAGCCGCTCATGGAATCCTTGCCGCCGATGGCTCCGATGCCAAGACGCACCTGAGCCTCGAGAGCGCCCAGCAGCGCCGCCATGGGTTTGCCCCAGGTCTCGGGTCCGTGCATGCGTTCGAAATATTCCTGGAAAGTGAGATATACGTCTTTGAAGGAAGCTCCGGAGGCTATCAGTTTGCACACCGAACCCACCACCGCCAGGTACGCGCCGCGGTAAGGAGACTTTTCGGAAACGAACGGATCGTAGCCCCATGCCATAAAGGAGCAGTCGTCGGTGTGGCCTTTTTCAGAAGATATCTTCTGTACCATCGCCTGGGCGGGAGTCCTCTGGTTCCTGCCTCCGAAAGGCATCAGCACGGTGCCTGCGCCTATGGTGGAGTCGAACCGCTCCGAGAGGCCTCTCTTGGAGCAGACGTTGAGATCCCCTGCCAGCTTCCTGTAGCGCATGGCGAATCCCATCCCTTTTCCTCCGAAATCGTAATCTGTCTCTGCCTCTCCAGCGGCCACCAGAGCATCCGTGTGCTTCTCGGCGCCGTTGGAATTCAGGAATTCCCGGCTTATATCCACTATGGTCTTCCCGTTCCAGCGCATCCTTAAGCGGTTCGTACCGGTGACCAGGGCAACGGGCGTGGCGGAAAGGTTCTCTCCGTCCGCCAGCTTCAGGAATTCGTCCATATCTTTCCGGTCGACGACCACCGCCATCCTCTCCTGGGATTCGCTGATGGCAAGCTCAGTGCCGTCAAGGCCGTCGTATTTTTTAGGCACCGCGTTCAGGTCGATGTCCAGCCCGTCCGCCAGTTCGCCGATGGCAACGGAAACGCCTCCCGCTCCGAAATCGTTGCAGCGCTTGATCAGTCTGGAAGCTCTCGGATCGCGGAAAAGGCGCTGCAGTTTGCGCTCCTCAGGAGCGTTGCCCTTCTGGACTTCCGCTCCGCAGGTGGACAATGATTCCACCGTGTGTGATTTGGACGAGCCGGTGGCTCCTCCGCAGCCGTCGCGCCCCGTGGCGCCGCCCAGCAGTATGACAACGTCTCCCGGCTCGGGCCGCTCTCTGCGCACGTTTTCCTCCGGCGCCGCAGCGATCACCGCGCCTATCTCCATGCGCTTTGCCGCATAGCCGTCGTGGTAGAGCTCGTCAACGATGCCCGTTGCCAGTCCGATCTGGTTGCCGTATGAGGAATATCCTGCCGCGGCCGTGGTGACGAGCTTTCGCTGAGGCAGCTTGCCCTTTATAGTCTCGGACACGGGCTTCAGCGGATCAGCCGCGCCCGTCACTCTCATTGCCCCGTAAACGTACGAACGGCCGGAAAGCGGATCGCGGATCGCGCCTCCTATGCAGGTGGCGGCGCCGCCGAAAGGTTCTATTTCGGTAGGATGATTGTGCGTCTCGTTTTTGAAAAGCAGGAGCCAGGGCTCTTTTTTGCCGTCGATCTCAACCTCGATCTTTACGGTGCAGGCGTTGATCTCTTCCGACTCGTCCAGTCTGGGCAGCAGGCCTTTCGACTTTAGATACCTGGCGCCGATGGTGGCGATGTCCATAAGGCATACGGGCTTGTGCTCCCGGCCCAGTTCCGAGCGGAGCCTGAGGTAATCCTGATAAGCCTTCTCGGCCTCCGGATCTTCGAATCTTACGTTGTCGATGACCGTGCCGAAAGTGGTATGGCGGCAATGGTCGGACCAGTACGTATCGATCATCCTGAGCTCAGTGATTGTGGGGTCCCGGCCCTCGGTGGTGAAATAATCGCGGCAGAAAGCCAGGTCTGCGCAGTCCATTGCCAGTCCGAACTTTTTGATGAATCCCGGTATATCTTCTTCCGTCAGTTTCGTAAAGCCGTTAAGCGTCTCCACTTCTTCCGGTACTGGATAGATAACGTTCAAAGTTTCAGGCAGGTCGAGCGCCGCTTCCCTGGCTTCTACCGGGTTGATAACGTATTTTTTCACCGCGTCCAGACCGGCGTCGTCGATATCTCCGTACAACGCGTACACTTTAGCCGAGCGTATGAGCGGCCTGTCTCCGCGGGAAATGATCTGGATGCACTGGGCAGCCGAATCAGCCCGCTGGTCGAACTGTCCCGGCAGGTATTCCACCGCGAAGACTTTTGCCCCGGAAAGGTCCGGCGCCTCCGCAGCGATATCCACCTGAGGCTCCGAGAACACCGTGTCGATCGCGTAATCGAACAGCTCCCGGGTGATGTTTTCCGCGTCGTACCTGTTAAGGATGCGAAGGTCTTTAAGGCCTTTCACGCCCAGCAGCGTCACCAGGTCGTTCCTGAGCGCCGCGGCTTCCTGCGCCAGTTCTTTTTTCTTTTCAACGTATATCCTGTATACCATATCTTCCATCCTTCCGGAAAAAGCCGACCCGCGGCCGGCTGACTCATCCGTCGCTCTGAAAAGTGTTCAGTTTTCCAGAGCCTTCAGGGCTCTGGCGCCTATGTCGTGGCGCATGAACGAACCTTCGAAGCTTATCTTTTCCGCATCCGCGTACGCCAGTCTGAGGGCCTCCTTAAGGTCTCCCGCCACTCTGGCAACGCCCAGCACTCTGCCGCCTGAAGTGTACAGCTTTCCGTCTTTTTCCACGGCGCCCGCCACGTAAACCGCGTCCGCGGCCTCTTCGGGGATCGTTATTTCGAATCCTTTTTCGTATTTCTGAGGATATCCGCCGGAAGCGATGATCACGCAGGCCACGCTCTCGTCCGAAAATTCCACTTTCACCTCTGAAAGCCTCTCCTCGGTGACCGCCGTCATGACGTCCAGCAGGTCGCTCTTCAGGAGGGGCAATACCACCTGGGTCTCCGGATCGCCGAACCGGCAATTATACTCGATGACCTTCGGGCCGTCCTTCGTTATCATCAATCCGAAATACAGGCAGCCTTTGAAAGTGCGGTCCTCCGCGTTCATTGCCCGGATCGTGGGCAGGAATATCTTTTCCATGCATTCCGCTGCCACCTCGGGAGTGTAATACGGGTTGGGAGCCACGGTGCCCATGCCTCCGGTGTTGAGGCCCCGGTCTCCGTCAAGGGCGCGCTTGTGGTCCATAGACGACACCATGGGCACCACGGTCTTGCCGTCGGTGAATGACAGCACTGACACCTCCGGGCCTTCAAGGTATTCCTCGATGACCACCTTGTCGCCGCTCTTTCCGAAGAGTTTGTCCCCCATTATGGAGCGCACGGCGCTTCTGGCCTCTTCCCTGTCGGCGGCAATGATAACGCCTTTTCCAAGGGCCAGTCCGTCCGCCTTCACCACCACCGGAACGGAGGCGTGGTCAACGAATGCCAGCGCCTTTTCCATATCGTCGAATATCTCGTACACGGCGGTGGGGATGCCGTACTTTTTCATCAGTTCTTTTGAGAACGCCTTGCTGCCTTCGATGACGGCCGCCCGTCTGTTTGGCCCGAAGCAGGGTATCCCGATGGCTTCCAGTTCGTCCACAAGCCCCATTACCAGGGGATCGTCTGGAGCCACCACGGCGTAGTCGATACGGTTTTCCGCGGCGAATTTTACGATGGCCTCTATGTCGGTGGCCTTTATGGGAACGCACAGGGCGTCCCGGGCAATGCCTCCGTTCCCCGGCAGCGCGTATATCGTTTCCGCCTTCGGGTTCTCTTTAAGTTTCTTGATTATGGCATGCTCTCTGCCGCCGCCGCCAACCACCATTATTTTCATATCGTTCACCTTTTTATAGTCGTTGTCCAGGGCTCTTTTGGATCAGTGATGGAACAGCCTCATTCCCGTAAACGCCATGACCATTCCGTATTTGTCGCAGCATTCGATGACCGCGTCGTCCCTGATGGAACCGCCGGGCTCGGCAATATATTTCACGCCGCTCCTCCTGGCCCGCTCGATGTTGTCGAAGAACGGGAAGAAGGCGTCGGAACCCAGCGACACACCGTCGATGGTGTCAAGGTACGCGCGCATCTCTTCGAGGGTGAAGGGCTCGGGCCTGCGGGTGAAATAGCGCTGCCACACGCCGTCGGAGCAGACGTCCTCCTCGTTTTTATTGATATATCCGTCGATGACGTTGTCCCGGTCGGGGCGTCCGATGTCTTCGCGGAAAGGCAGGTTCAGCACTTTTTCGTGCTGGCGCAGGAACCAGGTGTCCGCCTTTGACCCGGCAAGCCTGGTGCAGTGTATCCTGGACTGCTGGCCGGCGCCCACGCCTATCGCCTGTCCGTCGACCGCGTAGCATACGGAGTTGGACTGGGTATATTTCAGCGTTATGAGCGACACGATCAGGTCGCGCACGGCGCTCTCGGGGAGCGTCTTTTCGGCGGTGACCACGTTCTTGAGCAGCTCTCTGTCGATCTTGAAATTGTTCCTTCCCTGCTCGAAGGTGACGCCGAACACCTGCTTGCGCTCAGTGACCTCAGGCACGTAGTCAGGATCGATCTTCACGATGTTGTACGCGCCTTTGCGCTTGGTCTTAAGTATCTCCAGCGCTTCCGGCTCGTATCCGGGAGCGATGACGCCGTCTGACACTTCCCTTTTGATCATCTTCGCGGTGGTGACATCGCACACGTCGGAAAGGGCCACCCAGTCTCCGAAGGAGCACATGCGGTCGGTGCCCCGGGCTCTGGCGTAGGCGCAGGCGAGAGGCGAATCGTCCAGTCCCTCTATATCGTCCTGGAACACGGCCTTTTTAAGCTCTTTGGAAAGCGGGATGCCCACGGCGGCGGAAGTGGGGCTCACGTGCTTAAACGACGTGACGGCCACCATTCCCAGGGCCTCTTTCAGCTCCTTTACGAGCTGGTAGGAATTGAACGCGTCAAGGAAGTTGATATAGCCTGGCCTTCCGGACAATATCTCTATAGGCAGATCGGACCCGTCGTTCATAAAAATCCTGGCGGGTTTCTGGTTTGGGTTGCAGCCGTACTTGAGTTCGAATTCTTTCATGACGCACACTCCTTACTGGTTCTTGTTGACGAGGCGGTTCTCTTCCTCACCGGTGGCGAGGTCGATGTACCGGACGTACAGCGAGATCTTATTGTTTTCGTCGAGGTTCTCCCAGATGTCGTTAAAGAACTCGTCGATGTCGTTCGGGATGGAGACGCGCTCCGGTTCGCCCTG
>JAEFAM010000035.1 GCA_016287565.1 Clostridia bacterium | reverse complement strand
GCATGCGCTGTCTCAAAGCCAGAAATGAGCGCGAAACGCCCAGAATTTGCCCCTGACCCCGGATTTCTGGGCGTTTTCATAAACGTGGCGCTGTCTCAAAGACAGAAATGAGCGCGAAACGCCCGGATTTTGCCTCTTAACCCGGATTTCTGGGCGTTTTCGTAAAGGATGCGCTGCTTCAAAGCCAGAAACGAGCGCGAAACGCCCTGATTTTACCTCTTGACCTGGATTTCTGGGCGTTTTGAAAAACGTGGCGCTGTCTCGAAGCCCAAAATGAGCGAGAACACATAAAATTATGCCGCCCCTTGCCACGGCTCGCATATCCAGGGGGCGGCATCTCTGTTTCAAAACAACTTCCTCATTAAAATTCGAGGGACCTCAACATTTCTCTTGAAATCCCTCGAAAACATATAGCAGGCAGGGGTCTTATTTCCCATAATGAGGCTCTTCCTCAATCCGCAATCTTCCTGATCTCGTCCAGGTAACCGGTGCCGTAGAGGTCGTCGGGAAGCAGGTAGCTGCCCTCGGTCCACTCGTTCCAGCTGTTGACCGTGATCAGCGGAGGAAGGATGGAGCCGCTTGTCCGGATCTTTTCGTCGATATACCTGCAGGCCGCCCTGAGGGCCGCCCCGACGTTTTCGGGAGTGTTGTCCACCGCCACGCCGCCGACGTATTCATAGAAGCGGGGAGAGGCGTCCCAGCCCACCGAAATGTGGGGGAAGTAGGGGATGCCATAGGCTTCGGTGATCTTGTCCCACTCGCGGACCAGGTCGGGAATGATGTCGAGATAGGGCCGGGCAATATTGGTGAAGTGCACGAACTGGTAATGGGTGATGCTGTCGAAGCCGATCTCGCGGCAGATCTCGGGGGTGGTGGCGCCGGGATGAGTCGCTCCCACGGGATGGGTCAACACCAATTGGAGATGGAGCCCGGGAAGTCCCGCTTCCACGCACATCCTGCGGAATTCCCTGATCGCTTTCGCCGCGCCTTCGACGCCTCCAAGGCCTTTCACGAAGTTGGAGCACTCATAGATGGAGAACACGGGCTTTCCGTCGATCTTGTAGTACAGAGGATGGGTGAAATACTTGCTGATCACCCGCTCGCACACGATGCGGAACTCCCTCTCGTCTATGCAGCCCAGCCACACGGGATCCTTGCCGCCCAGAGCCAGGCCGCGGTCGGAATTGCGCTTGTCCCAGAGCACTCCCGCGTCGTGGTTCGCCCACATAAGGTAGAAGCGCATGCGGGGATCATCCTTGGCGGCCTCCAGGAAACCGTCGTTAAGGCAGTTTTCCAGGAAAGGACGCCGGTCGTACCAGTACCAGTCGTAAATGAAAACGTTGACGCCGTGAGACGCCGCCAGGTCGATCTGCTCGGCCATCGTCTCTTTTTCGGCTTCGTCCTTGTAGCCTAAAAGGGGCTTCCTGGGCCACTTGTGGCCTTCGAACCTGGGCCCCGCGGCCTTTACGGTCTGCCATTCCCCGATCCCGTCGGGCCAGAATATCCGGGTGCGCTCCTCGTGCCCCGTGTATGAGGGCCAGATGTACGCGGCAACGTCGTACTTCTGCTCCTGAGGTCCCTTTTTCACGCATTCCGCGCGGTCAACACACTTGTCTTCGCTCATTTTTTCTCCTCGCTTTCTTATCGCTTTAAACAGACGCCGCAGCGCCCTGCATTTCGATCTCGGTCAACCGGATTTTACCATATCCGGAGGCGCCGTTCAAGCAGGATCGCCGCACGCGCCGCCACAGATCCGTCGGACCGATCGCCGCCCACACCGACGCCTGCGCAGCCGCGCACACCGCCGCCGGTTTGTGCCCGTATTGACGCACCCGAACTTTCTTCGGAGCCGGTCCGCGGCCGCCCGGGCCCGGGCCGTTGTTCACAGTGCATAAAAACCGAAACGGAAAATTCACACTTGAAGCTATTTACATTCCGGGGCAAAAGTGGTATCATTGACCCGTGTCAAAAGTGTCAAACAGTTTTTGGCCTTACCTTACAGGAGGAGTAGCAAAACATGGCAAGCGTTGTACTCAAAAACATTTACAAGAAATATCCCGGCGGTGTTACGGCTGTAAACGACTTCAACCTTAACATCAGCGATAAAGAGTTCGTGGTGCTGGTAGGACCTTCCGGATGCGGAAAATCCACCACGCTCCGTATGATCGCCGGACTCGAGGAGATCACCTCCGGAGAACTTCTGATCGACGGAAAACTGGTCAACGATATCGCTCCCAAGGACAGAGATATCGCGATGGTGTTCCAGAACTACGCTCTGTATCCCCATATGACGGTGTTCGAGAACATGGCTTTCGGACTGAAGCTGAGAAAGACACCCAAGGGCGAGATCAAAAAGAGAGTTACCGAAGCCGCCAGGATCCTGGAAATAGAGCACCTGCTGGACCGTTCCATAAAGGCGTTGTCCGGCGGTCAGAGACAGAGAGTGGCGCTGGGCCGTGCCATAGTCCGTGAACCTAAAGTGTTCCTTATGGACGAGCCTCTTTCCAACCTGGACGCCAAGCTCCGTGCGCAGATGCGTACCGAGATCATCAAGCTCCACCAGAAACTGCAGACTACCATTATTTACGTTACCCACGACCAGACCGAGGCCATGACGATGGGTTCCAGGATCGTGGTTATGAAGGACGGATACATTCAGCAGGTCGACAGCCCTCAGGTGCTTTACGAGAAACCCTGCAATATGTTCGTTGCCGGATTCATGGGCAGCCCTCAGATGAACTTCATCGACTGCAAGGTCGAGAAGGAGAACGGAGACGTAAGGCTCAGGATCGGCCGCTGGACCATCAAGATGCCCGAAGCAAAAGGCAAGATCCTCGAAGACGCCGGTTATTTGGATAAAGAGGTGGTCATGGGCGTGCGTTCCGAGCACGTTCACGACGAGGCCATGTACCTGGAGACCTACAAGGATTCCCAGGTGGAGCTTCCCATCGACGTTATCGAGCTGCTGGGCTCCGAGTCCCTGCTGTATATGATGCTTGAAGGCTCGCTGTTCATCGCCCGCGTCAAGCCCAGGACAAACGTTTACGTGGGAGACGTGATGCGTTTCGCCATCGACCCGAACAAGGTCCACATCTTCGACAAAGAGACCGAGAATACCGTTATCAACTGACGGAGGTACGGGCCTCAGCCGCAGGCCGCGCCCGAAGCGCGGGAGCGAAGCGGAAACGACCGACACGAAAAAGCCGTTGACGATCTGAAAGAAAGTCGGCGGCTTTCTTTTTGTCCTGGTCTGCTTTCTTTTTGTCCCGGGCGAAGTTCGAAACACGTTCAAAACAGATGGAAATCCGGCGGCGGATGTGGTATTATTGCCCGTAGAGAAAACCGCGGACAACGCTGTAGAAAAGGGGATATCTTATGAAGCTCAATTACAAACGCACCATACTGGTAGGTTTCGCGTTCTTTCTGATCTGCCTGTTCTGGCAGGCCTACGACACCGTCATCCCGCTGATACTGACCAACAAGTTCGGTATGTCACAGACCTGGTCCGGACTGATCATGGCGCTGGACAATATTCTTGCCCTGTTCCTCCTGCCTCTGTTCGGCTCTTTAAGCGACCGCGCCAAGACGAAGAGCGGCAAACGCACTCCCTTCATCATGATAGGCACGATCCTTTCCGCGGTGCTGTTCATCAGCCTTTCCGTGGCGGACGCGAAGCAGCTCACTAAACTGGAGCAGGTAACTCCCGACAGGTACGAATCTTCGCTTTCCGTGCTCTACGACGCCAACCCGTCCGTCACGGTCCCCGAAGAGGAGAAGGACGGCATGAACCTGATCCAGGCGGTGGGACACGTGTTCGCCGCTAAAGAGACGAAGCCTCTCCAGGAGATCTTCCCCGCGAAAGACGATTTCCTGGCAATAAAGATGTTCAAGACCGATGAGGCGGGCAACGACACGAAAGACGTCACCGACGACTACACCAACTATGTAGTCCCGGCCAGAACGGCATACGCGTGGCAGCAGACGGTGAACTCGCCCGTAACGCTGGTGTTCTTCTTATTGCTCCTTCTGGGCGTGCTGGTTTCAATGGGCATTTTCCGTTCGCCCGCTGTGGCGCTGATGCCCGACGTTACTCCCAAACCCCTGCGCTCCAAGGCCAACGCCATCATCAACCTGATGGGTTCTTTCGGCGGCATCACCGTGCTGGTGCTGGGCATGATATTTAAGACGGGCAACGCCAAAAACGCCCTTATGAACTATATTCCGTTCTTCTGTTTCATTTCCGGCATCATGATCCTGGCGCTGGTGGTGTTCAGATTGACGGTCAAAGAGCCCAAATGGGCTGTGGAGGCCGAGAAGATCAACGCTGTTTACGACGAGGAAGATCAGAAGGCGGAAGCCGAAAAGGAGAACGCCGCTGCTGACGCTGCCGGTACTTCCGCCGGTGCAGGAGCCAAGAAACTCAGCAAAGGCGAGAAGATATCGCTCATATTCATATTGCTGAGCGTTGCCCTCTGGTATATGGGCTACAACGCCGTTACGAGTAAATATTCAGTGTACGCAGGCAGCGTGCTTAATATGGACTACAACATGACGCTGATCATCGCTCAGGCGGCGGCGATCATTTCCTACATACCCATCGGCATCGTTTCCACCAAGATAGGCAGGAAAAAGACGATCCTCGCCGGCGTGGTGATGCTGGGCATCGCTTTCGGAGCCGCGGCGTTCATGCGCGCGGGAAGCCCGATCTGGCTGATGAACATACTGTTCGCGCTGGCAGGCATCGCGTGGGCCACGATCAACGTCAACTCCTATCCAATGGTGGTCGAGCTGGCTACCGGCGGCAACGTGGGCAAATATACGGGATACTACTACACGGCCAGCATGGCGGCGCAGGTGGTAACTCCGATCCTCAGCGGCATATTCCTTGACATTCGGTTCACGACGCTGTTCCCATACGCCACGTTCTTCGTCGCCCTGGCGTTCGTCACGATGCTGTTCGTCAAGCACGGCGACGTGAAGCCGGAACTGGTGAAGGACAAGATGGAATATCTTGCCGGCGGAGATGACTGATATGCTGGAAACGGTATTGTTCACGGTATTGTGGATAATCGCGGGCGCGGGAGTCCTGGCAGCGCTGACGCTGTTTCTGGTGTTTCCCGCCAGGAGACGCCACCCGGACAGGGAAGTGTTCAGGGGGAAATGCGTTGCCCACAGAGGCCTCCACGGGGCGGAAACGAATTGCCCCGTATCCGGCCTCGAAGACGCGAAAGGAGAAGTGGAGCGGACCTCCTATAATGCGCCCGAAAACACGATGGCGGGCTTCAGGCTTGCAGCGGAAAAGGGTTATCCCATCGAGACGGACATACATCTCACTAAGGACGGTAAAGTGGTGGTTTTCCACGACGACACGCTGGACAGGCTGTGCGGGGTCAAAGGAAAGCCGGAGGACATGACGCTGGCGGAACTTCAGCAATTAAACGTGCTGGGTACGCCGGAGCACGTGCCGTCGTTCGAGGAACTGCTGGCGGAGATAGACGGCCGGGTGCCGCTGCTGATAGAGTTCAAATGCGCGAACCTTGGCCTCAGCCGGAAACTGTGCGAGACCGCCTCCGCGATACTGGACGTTTACGGCGGCAAATACGCGATCCAGTCCTTCTTTCCGTTCGTCCAGAGCTGGTATAAAAAGCACCGCCCGGACGTGATGCGGGGCCAGCTGGCAATGGGTTTCTACAAAGACGGACCGGCCAAATTTCTGGTGGGCGCTTTGGTTTTCAACGCATTCGCCCGGCCCGATTTTATCGCCTACGACCAGAGAAACCGCCGCAACGTCTGCTTCCGCCTCTGCGTGAAACTGGGAGCCATGCCTTTCGGCTGGACCTTCCGCACCGCGGAGGAGTTCGAAAAGGGCCACGGCTCTTACGAAGTATTTATTTTCGAGAACGAAAGCACCGTGAAAGGCGCTGAATAAAGCGCGGCTCGACACGCGCTGACTCAACGGTAAAAGGAGAAAACGATGAACGAAACTGAGAAACTCGACGAGAAAGCACTGCAGGGAACCTGGGACCTTACCGTATTGTACGACGGATTCGACGATCCGAAATTGACCGCGGACGTGGAAAAGCTGAAAAAGCTCATAGAGGAAGCTGGGAAGATCGCCGCCATCCGCAAGGAATTGACGCACCGGGACCTGCTGCACAGGTATATAGACACGGCGGAAAAGACCGCCTCGCTGCTGGAAAAGCTGTTCGGGTACACATATCTGGTGTACGCCACCGACACTTCCAACGACCGGGCAATGGCCCTTATGGGAAAGCTCCGGGCAATGAGCGCCTCCATCGCGCCTTTCGACACCGCGGCCCAGCACGAGATCGCCGCCATGGAGGACCTTGACGCGCTGGTGGGAAGCGACGCCGCCCTGAAAGGCTATTCCTATTTCATTTCCCGCATAAAAGAGGACAACAAGTACCTCCTGGGCGAGAAGGAAGAGGAGATAATGGCGCTGATGAACACCTCCGGCGCAGACGCCTGGTCCGAGCTCCACGACACGCTCACCAGCACCGTCAACGTATCCTACCGCGGAAAGACCGTCACCCTTTCAGAAGTTCGGAACCTGGCGTACGACGGCGATCCGGCTGTCAGAAAAGACGCCTACGACGCGGAACTGGCGTGCTATCCCGCCGTGGAGCAGAGCGCCGCCTTTGCCCTCAACAGCATAAAGCTCCAGGTGATCAACGAATGCAGGCTGAGAGGCTTCGAATCGCCTCTGGCACAGGCCCTGTACAAATCACGCATGAGCCGGGAAACGCTTGACGCGCTCCTGGGGGCGATGAACGAATATATGCCCCGGTTCAGGGATTACCTAAAGGCCAAGAGCCGCGCGCTGGGCCACGACGGCGGGCTCCCCTGGTACGATATGTTCGCTCCCATCGGCAGCATCGACCGCAAATACACCGTGGAAGAGGCGAAGGATTACCTGCTCGACATATTCGGCCGGTTCGACTCGGAACTGCACGATATGGTAAAGAGAGCTTTCGAAGAGCGCTGGATCGACTTCTTCCCGCACAAGGGAAAGGTGGGAGGCGCCTTCGACTCCGGAGTGCCCTGCATCAAACAGAGCCGCGTGCTCACCAACTTCGACGGCGCTTTCGGCGACATAGTGACGCTGGCTCACGAACTGGGCCACGCGTTCCACGACCGCCAGGTGTTCAGCCACTCGCCGCTCCAGCAGGACTATTCCATGCCCGTGGCGGAGACCGCCTCCACCTTCAACGAAGTGCTGGTGGTGAGCGAAGCCATCGAACGGGCAAAGACGAAAGCAGAAAAACTGGCGCTCATCGAAAACCAGTTGTCCGACGCATGCCAGATAATCTGCGACATCTACTCCAGGTACCTGTTTGAGAGCTCCGTTTTCGACAACCGGGACAACGAGTTCATGTCTCCCGAGCGGATGTGCGAACTGATGCACCAGGCTCAGCTGGCGTCCTACGGCGACGGCATCACGGAAGACACGCTGCACCCGTATATGTGGCTCTGCAAAGGCCATTATTACAGCGGGCACCTCAGCTTCTACAACTTCCCCTACGCCTTCGGAGGCCTCTTCGCCCGGGGACTCTACGCGCTGTATAAAGAAAAAGGCCCGGAATTCGTGCCGCTGTACAAGTCGCTGCTCAACGCCACCAGCGTCAGCAACGTGGAAGACACGGCAAAGATGACCGGCATCGACCTGACGGACAAGGCTTTCTGGCGCGCCGGACTTCAGTCTCTGGCCGACGAGATCGACGAATTCATCAGCCTGGTCGACGAAAAATAAAGAACCTTATCTACGGGCGGCCTGCAGCATTTGCCGCGTCTGCCCGTCTGCCGGAGGAGATCGTATGGACCGCAGGTACGGATCCGCAAAAACGTCCGGAATAATAGCCAAGGCGGCTGCTTTCCTGCTCGTCCCGCTGCTTTTGCTCTCGGGCTGCGGCAGGGGAGAGGCGCCGTCTGCCTTCCGCGGAGAAAAAGAGATCATGAAAGAACTGATGACCTATTCTGAAGAAGAACTGAAGCAGATAGACGAATTCGTGTCCCGCACCGCCGGAGTGACCATGAGTTTTTACAAAAGCTCCCTGTCCTCCAAAGCGGCGTACACCTGCGTTGCCCCGGACGTATGCACCATGCCGGAGAACGCCTTCGACGACCCGGCGGTGGCCGGGTCAAGGTTCATCCGGGTGGAGGGATACATCTGCTTCTCAGAAGGGGGCGCCCAGAATATTGCCCTGGAAAACGGGGGCAACTGGGATATGACCGTTACGTACAACGAGCTCCATACCTCCAACTGCACTGAGAAGACGGTTTTCGCGGCCAACGTCTATTACAAGTTCAACCTGTGTTACGATTACGTTCCCGCTGACGTTCCGGTGAAAGTCGAGGGCGGTTACGCGGCAACGGGCGCAGGAGAGACGGTGGTGAGCTTCCACAGCGACCACTCGTATAAATTGTCCACTCAGGATCCTTCCTTCGGAGGCAGGACGGCGGAAAAGTACGCTCCCATAGCGGACATACATATAAGAGATCCGTTCATAATGTTGTCCGAAGACGGGTTTTACTATATGATCGGCACCTACGAGCCGGACGACTGGGCCAATACCCGGGAAATTCATATATACCGCTCGCCGGATCTTGCCGGCTGGACCGATCTGGGCGCCGTGTGGAATTTCGAGCGCGACGCCACGTGGCAGAAGGATATATTGACGGACGGGACCTCGCCGATCTGGGCGCCGGAACTGCACTATATCGACGGCAATTACTGGATCTGCTACTCTCTGGGCTGGGGGGCAATGAACGGCTCCGTGCTGCGCAGCACCACCGGCCGGGTGGAAGGGCCTTACGAGGACGTGGGCAGCGGACCCATATTCGACTACATCGATTCCACCCTGTTCGTTGACGGCGGGAAGGTATACGCAATCTGGTCCGACGGGCTGCTGTCCGAAATGAAGAGCGGCCTCACCGGGCTGGCACGGGACCCCGTTGCCCTGACCAGCGCCAGCGGAAAAAGAGTGGGATTCGAAGGCTGTTACGTAATGAAGATCGACGGCGTGTACTATCTGTTTTCGTCAACTTACACGTTCCACCTGGACGGCAGCGGCAAGCTTTACCAGACCTACGACAGCTATTACGCGTTTTCAGACAGGCTCGAAGGGCCCTACAGCGAGCGGCGGCTGCTTCTGGAGCGCGGCGGCCACAACAACCTGTTCTACGATAAAGAGGGGAACCTCTACACTACCGCATTCTACGGAGAAGGCTTTTCCGAGCGCCCCGCAGTGGTGCGCATAACGGTGGAGAAAAACGGCCTGCTGACCGTGAGCTGAACGATTTCGGGCGCCCTGCGGCGGGGTTTATCAACGGAGTTTTACAATGGGATTCGACGGCATAGTATTGCATTCTGTCATATATGAACTGAGCGGCCTGATCACCGGAGGCAGGGTGGAAAAGATATACCAGCCCGGCCCCAACGAAGTGGTCCTGCTGATCCATTCCGGAGGAGAACACTACCGTCTCTCCCTCAGCGCCGATCCCGCGGCCGCAGGCATCCATCTTACCAGATCGAAAAAGGAAAATCCCTCGCTGCCTCCTCCGTTCTGCATGGTATTGAGAAAGTACCTGTCCGGAAGCCGCGTGGCCTCGGTCTCCCAGCAGGGCTTCGACCGGGTGGCCTTCATAGAATTCGAGACCAAGAACGAGATGGGGGACAATGAGACCAAGCGCCTCATCCTGGAGATAATGAACCGGCAGAGCAACATCATACTGGTCAATTCCGCCGGCGTCATCCACGACGCCATCCGCCACGCGGACAGCTCGGTCAACCGCTTCCGTGAGATCATGCCTGCCCGTCCCTACGCTCCGCCTCCGTCCCAGGACAAACTTTCTCCCGCGGGAATTTCGGCGGCTGCCGTCAGTGAGAGGCTGTTCCCCGGTTCCGACACCGCCTCCAGGAGCGTTTTAAATGCCTTCTACGGCTTCAGTCCTCTTCTGTGCGACTCTATATGCCTTAAGGCCGGAATACCCCCTAAAACGCCTCTGGGAGGCCTTCACGCCGAAGAAAGGGAGGCGTTGTGCGCGCAGATCGAAAAAGTCGGGGCGGAGATCGCGGGAAACGACTACAGACCGGCCATATTGTTGTCCGGCAGCGATTTCCATTGCCTCCGGGTGTGCGCGGAGATGAACGGTCCGGTCAAACCTTTCGGCACCGTGAACATGGCCGCCGATACTTTCTTTTCCGAGAAAGACAGGCAGGCATCCTTCGAGCGGGAGAAGTCAAAAGTGATGCGCGCCGTGGCCGGAAATATCGACAAACTGTCCGAGAAGATCGCGGAATACAGGCGGGAACTGGACGGAGCGGAAGGATTCGAGCGCCAGAGGCAGATCGGGGAGCTGCTCACCGCCTCCCTTTATATGCTCCCGGAGACCGCAGACACGGTCACGGTAACGGATTATTACACCGAAGGCAGCCCCGAATTGACGGTGGAGCTGGACGGGTCGAAGACCGTTGCCGCCAATGCCCAGCTGTATTTCAAAAAGTACCGCAAGCACAAAGCCACCTGCGAGAACGTTGACCGGATGCTCAAAAAGGCGCTTCCGGAGCTGGATTATCTGGAAAGCGTGGCGTCGATGCTTAAGAACGCCTCCACGGTGGAGGAGGTGCGGGACATCCGCGCCGAAATGATCGACGAAGGATTTTACGGTGACAACGCCGGCGGCCGGGGCTCCGGCAGCGGCTCCGGAGAAGCCGCGGTCAAGGGCAAGAGGCAGCCCGGCAAGGCCGACAAATCCGACGGCCAGCCCTGGTCCGCCACCATGGGCGGCAAACCCGCCTCCAAAAAGACTCTGAGGGAGCGCGCCGGCGCCGCCAAGGCCGGCAAGAAGAACAGCTCCAAAGGCACGGGTTCCGGCAGCGATCACAGCGGCAGTTCTCTTCTGTCCCGCGACGACTCCGCAGCCACGAACACAGGCGCATCCCGGCCTTTAGTACGGACAACACCCGACGGCCTGCGCGTCATGATCGGCCGCAACAGCCGCCAGAACGAAAAACTCACCCTCCGCGACTCCGCCCCCGAAGACCTGTGGTTCCACGTAAAAAACGCCCCCGGCTCCCACGTCATCCTCAAACTCAAAGAATCCGGCGTCAACACCCCCGGCGACTCCGACTTGCTCTTCGCCGCCGGCCTCGCCGCCTACTACAGCTCCCAGCGCACCGGCACAAAGGTGGACGTGGATTATACCACCGTTAAAAACGTCAAAAAAATACCCGGCGGCAGGCCGGGAATGGTGAATTATTTCGCTTTTAAAACAATTACCGTTGTTCCCGAGGATCCTGAGGAGCGAAGCTAAATTCGCGCTAACGCGCGAGCTAAATTCGGCTTCGCCGAGCTAAATTGCCGCTTTCAGCGGCAGCTAAATTCGCGCTTGGGCGCGAGCGAAGTCATGATTATAGAATCATTTTTTATCATTGCCGGATTTGGCCGTATTTATTGACGCTATCAACATACGCCTTAAAGATCCGCACAGACTTTGAAGCGCTCTATACTGATCATCAGATAAATAATCGGTCTTGTTCATCAATTCCAGCCAGTATTCTGACTCGAAGCATTCCTTTAACGCGATCTGCATTTTCGCCACAAAATCTGCATTGCCATGGCCATATTTCGATTCGTGGATATTTGCTCCGACAGAGGATGCTGACCGGATCAACTGATCCGTTAATACAAATTCTCGCTTAGTTTCTTTAATTGTTCTGCAGGTTTTTATAATTACAATGGCAAATTCTTTTGATTTATCAAGTAAAACGCTGTTAGGCATTTGTTTTTACCATCCCTGTATTAAAATTATATTGGGCAACGTAGTTGTCCTTTTTTGTAGTTGAATGTGGTTGACCTAAGGTCAATTTCGCTCGTCCGCAGGGCGAATTTAGCTGCCGCTGAAAGCGGCAATTTAGCTCGACGAAGTCGAATTTAGCTCCGCGAAGCGGAATTTAGCTCGCACTTCAGCGCGAATTAAGCTGTGCGAAGCACAATTTCGCTCGTCCGCAGGACGAATTTAGCTGTGCGAAGCACAATTTCGCTCGTCCGCAGGACGAATTTAGCTCCGCGAAGCGGAATTTCGCTCGCACGAAAGTGCGAATTTAGCTCGCTTCCCCCAGCCCCTCTGAAATCCCCAGCATCACGATCCCCACTACCACCGCGGCAACGCAGGCGTACTGGCTCGCTTTGAGCTTTTCCTTCAAAAACACTCTCGACAGCAGCACAGAAACGATGCAATAGGAGGCCACCATCGGCGCCGCCAGCACCGGCCGCCTTGCCATGGCGTAAACGTAGAAAATCTGCCCGAACTCCTCGCACAGCGCCGCAGCGCCCTTTGTCCGTATCTCGGCCAGCCGGAAAGGATTGTACGGCTTTTTCTCTTTTATCCACAGGAAGATCCAGGCACCCAGCCCGGCCAGGAAGAACGTCAGCCCGTACAGGATCAGCACGTCGATCTCGCCAATACCCAGCCCGGTCTCCTCGTCCAGAATGATGCCGTCCGCCGCCGTGCCTATAGTGTCGAATACGCAATAAAGTATGGGGAAGATCAGCGCCAGCGCGCCGAACCTGTATTTACGCTCGGAGTCGTTGACCTTGCCCTCGGCGACGGCCTCCCGCTCTTTGCTTCCGAGCCGCTGCTCCACGATCGCCAGCGCGATGACACCCGCCACGATTATTGCCGTACCCGTGAAATCCAGGGCGGAATACTCTTCGGAGATATTGCCGATCCTGCCGGTCAATGAGAAAAATATCAGCATAGCTATCATCGAAAGCGCTCCGGACGCGTTCTGAACCGGGGAGACGATGGACAATTCCAGATACCGCAGCCCCGCGTACCCTATTACCATCGAAAGTATGTAGCCCAGCGACGCAGGTGAGTACTTAAGCGCGTTCAGCGCCAGCGTGCCGACGGAGAAGCCGGATTCCGCGAAGGGCAGCATTATGACCGCCGCCACGCCCATAACGAGACCTACCCAGACGGCCAGCCGCAAGTGCGAATACCGGTCGCCGGAGTCCGAACTCTTCTTGTAAAAAAGATCCGCGAAGCCCCAGCCTAAAAGACATATCAGAGCGAAGAAAAACCAGGACATTGTCGATAAACCTCACTGTTTCTTTTTATTTTGGAATGAATTCCATCCTGCAGAGGTGCGCGGCACCTCCGTCGTTAAAGCAAATGAAATAGATGCCGTTGACCCAGAATATGGTCTCGGACTCCCGCGGGTCGTCCAGCAGGAAATGGGTCACGTAATTGCCCTCCCAGTCGTATATCTCGATGAAATTGGATTGGAGGCCGCTCATGGGGAAGTATATGTAGGACTCGTCCGAACCCATTCCCTGGGCGGTGTAGCCGGTGTCATCGGTCCTGTCAAAGGAGCTCAGCAGCTTCAGGTCTCCGTCAAGGAAGTGCAGCTTGTTGCCGCCCTGGCTGATGGCGATCACGTCTCTGGAGGCGCTGTAGGTTATGGCGCCGCTGCCTTTCTCTATGTCGATGGTCTGCTCCACCACCGTCAGGTCTTTGGGGTCGATGGAGGTCAGGATCTTGCCCTCGCTCTGGCCGTGAGCCACGTACAGAAGATCGCGCCTGCTGTCGTAGGTCATATCGTTGCCGTGGAAAAGATATATGGGCTGGCTGGTCCTGACGTGCTTTCCGGTGCGGAGGTCGTATTTGCATACGATGCAGTCTCCGTTCTTGCTCTGGCGCATTACGAAATAGGCGTATCTGCCGTCGGACGCGGCCCCCTGGGCCACCGTGTAGTCTCCCTGGGCGGGGCAGACGCAGATCTCGGTCAGTTCCACCGTGAATTTCGTGCCTTCGGATATCAGGTCGCTGAGCTGGACGCCGTTGCCGCCGTCAAGTTTGCTCTTTGAGCAGCCGGAGAACAGGGTCGATACGATCGCCGCCGCCAGCGCGATCAGCGTCAGCGTCAATACGATGCGGCCGATACCTATGCTTTTCGTTTCTTTACTGTCCATTTCAGCACGTCTTTCGCCGGGTCCGGAAAGTAACAGGAAAGCGCCGCTCCCTTGCCCGGATCCTTGAAAACATTATACTTTTGCGCCGCCTCCGTTTCAAGGGAAATTTCCCGCGAGCCCCTTCCGGAGTCCTCCGGGAGATTGACACTTCGCCCCCTTAAATGGTATTATTTAAGATGGAAAAAGATCATTGCCGCGGGTCCTCGGGCAGCTCCCGGGTGCCGGGCGCAGGAGAAACGGTACAGATGTTTGATCACATCGATATTTGTCCTCGAACAGAAAAAAAGAGAAGAGGGGCACTGCGGGCGCTGACTGCGCTCACGGCGCTGGCCCTCGTATTTGTATTGAGCGGAGGCATCCTTATGAGTTCATGCGCAAGAAAACCGGAGACCGAGGTGTATCTGATCGCCCCGGAGCCCAACAGCCTTATGGAAAGCTATATCATCAAGACTCAGCAGGGCAAACTTATCGTCATCGACGGAGGTATCGCCGGGCAGGGTTACGACGCCGTTCCATACATCCCCGCGGCCCTGAGAGCCGTTGCCGGAAAGAAAGCCGGAGAGTACGTGGAAGTGGAGGCCTGGTTCCTGTCCCACGCCCATAACGATCATTTCAACGAGCTGGGCAAGGTGATGCGCGAATACACTTCCGGAGACAATATAGGCATCAAAAACTTCTATTTCGATTTTCCGCCCTTCGAGACTCCCGAGTATCCCGCGGGCAATTCCGACCTTTACGACCTGGGGCGCCTGAAGACCGGTTTCGACCACTACGCCGCCATGACCGGGATCGAGGTGCCTGAAGGGCAGTCCTACTACGATATGGTGAACGGCGCCCTGGTGAACGCTTCAACCATCGCCGCGGGGCAGGATATCTACATCGACGAAGTACGGTTCGAGATGATGCAGACCTGGGACGTTTCCGACGGCGGCGACACCAACTCCAATTCGCTCGTGTTCCGCGCCTACGTCAACGGCAAGACCATCCTCTTCCTCCACGACCTGGGCGTCAACGGAGGCAGGCGTCTCCTGCAGAAATACGGCAGCGATCTCAAGAGCGACTACGTGCACATGGCCCATCACGGCCAGGCCGGAGTGACGAAAGAAGTCTACGACGCCATCGACGCGGACGTGTTCCTCTGGGGTACTCCTATCTGGGTCTGGACCAATACCACCAGTTACCGCATCGGAGAGACCAGGATGTGGGTCAATAACGGCGTGGATTACGATACGGCGGACGAGCACAACGTGGTCACCTGCCTTTACAAGGCGTTCCCTTCCGACACCACTTCGGTGGAAGCCTGGAAGAAAGTGCTGCCTGGCATGAAACTGAAATTCTGAGGAGCCCGAAAGAAGCAGTATGAGCAGAAAAACGGATAATTCCAAAGCGAAGAAGCCTAAGAAGAAAAAACCGAATATTTTCCGCATAACGATCGCCGCCGCCCTGTTTTTCCTGCAGGCCGGACTTCTGCTTTCCGCCATCATCCTGATGGATTACTTTGCGCTGATCGTTTACGTGATACTGGATATCCTTGCCGCAATATTCACCATCTCGATCGTGTATACGGAGCGCAACGCCTCTTTCAAGCTGCTCTGGGTCGTGGTGGTGCTGGTGATACCGGGACTGGGCATAATATTGTACCTGTTCTGGGGCCTCCCCAGGTCTCCCAGGGCAGTGTCCAAAAGCATGCCTCTCGGGTCCGACCTGGCCATTCCCGAGGCGCCTTCCTGCACCGCGGAAAAGCGCGACGAAAACGTAGCGGAACTCAGCAGGGAGTTTCCCCAGCAGGAGCAGATCGCCAGGTATCTGGAGCGGTCCGGATATCCCGTGTACCCGGGCCAGGACGTCAAATATTACGGCGTTGGCGACGAACTCTTCCCGGATATGATGGAAGAGATCAGGAACGCAAAGAAGTTCGTGTTCATAGAAACGTTTATATTGTCCGAGGGGCAGCTCTGGGACGAACTGTACGAACTGCTCTGCCAAAAGGCGGAGGAGGGCGTGGACGTGCGGCTGCTGTACGACGATTTCGGCAGCATATTCGCGTTGCCCTGGAATTTCGGCAAGCTCAAATCCAGGCAGAACCTGCAGGTGGCGGAATTCAACAGATTCATTGCCGTCATCAGCCGCATCAACGTGGGCAATCACCGGAACCACCAGAAGCTGTGCGTGGTTGACGGCACGGTGGCGTTCACGGGCGGCGTCAATATCGCCGACGAATATGCCAACCTTGTGGACGCCTACGGCCACTGGAAGGATTCGGGGCTGAGGCTCCGGGGCGACAGCGTGTGGAGCATGACGGTTATGTTCCTCCAGATGTGGACCTACGCCAATTCCAGGAAGCGCAAGGAAAAAGAGGACTTTTCGAAATTTTACGTTCCGCAGGAAGAGGCTCCGGCGCCCGAAACAGGCAGGGAACCCTCCTACGCACTTCCCATATCCGACGGCCCTTACGGAAAAGTGCCCAACCGCCCTGCGGAATATCTGTACCTCCAGATGATCAACCGGGCCAGGAAGTACATATACATCAGCACGCCTTATCTGATCCTGGACAACGAAATGTCCACCGCTCTGTGCATGGCGGCGTTCTCCGGCGTGGACGTGCGGCTGGTGACTCCCGGCATACCGGACAAGAAATACGTTTACCCCGTGACCAGGTACTATTACGGCCGGCTGCTCAAGGCAGGCGTGCGGGTCTTTGAATACACTCCCGGTTTCATTCACGCTAAGAATATCGTTTCAGACGACGAAACCGCGCTCGTGGGTACCATAAATATCGACTTCCGCTCGTTCTACCTGCATTTCGAAGACGCGGTATGGACCTGCGGCGGCGATGCGGTGGCGGACATAAAGAAGGATTTCGACGAGACCATAGAAGTCTCCCGTGAGATAACGCTGGAAGAGTGGAACAGCAGGCCCTGGTGGTACAGAGTCATACAGGCGCTGCTCAGGGTGATATCGCCGCTGTTCTGACCGGCGGTACGGTACAGGACGGACCGGCAGGGGAAGGACAATAAAATTGAATCTGGAATACAGTATCGTTGGCGCGGCCAAAAATTCCGAAGAGGACCTTCGGGCAATATACGACGAGATGGGCACCGGGGTGTACACCCTGGCGTTGTCATTGACGCGGTCAAGAAAGCTGGCCCGGGAAGTGGCGGTGGAGACGTTCAGGCGCGTTGCCCGGTACGGAGTCACCTTCGACACGGATATGGACGGTCAATACTGGATCGCCGACATCTGCGCCCAGCTTTCCCGCAACAGCCTGAAGGATCCTCGCGTGTCCGCTTCTTCCGTCACGAAAGAGCAGGTGGAGAACGCCTCCGCGCTTCTCGGCGACGCCCTTTTCGGGCTGGGGGGCGACCGGGGCACCATGGTGCTTTTAAAAGCCGTCACCACGCTTAAAAACGCGGATATCGCGTCATTGTGCGGGTATTATTCCGGTTCCGCCGCCGCGGAGATCAGGCGGGGCATCGCAAACCTGGCCGCAAAGGACGAGAGCCGGGAGAAAAAAGAGATATTGACCCAACTTAAAAAGGACGCCGCGGCAGCCTGCCCCGACTATTTCGACAGGATACTTGACGGCAGCCCCACTCTGGTCTCCCACGTGAGCCACGAGGCCATGTACCTTTCCGAAGAGCTGAATTCCTTTTCCGCCGAGGACGAAGCGGAGAGCGTTTCGGAGCGGGAGACTAAAAGGAAAGCAGAATGCAGAGCCCTCAGGATACGGGTCGCTGCCGTGATACTGGGCATATTGCTTTTGGGCGGGGTAGTGGCGGCAATATTGATCTCCGCTTCTAAAAATAAAAACCGACAGCCCGGCGGCGAGACGAACCTGAACGTGCAGTACGGCAACACCATCGATATGCTCTTCGCGGAAGGAAAACTGTACTACAGGGGCGTCGACGGAGGCATATTCGCGTATGATCCCGCGGCCGGGAGCCTGGACAAGATATATGACGGCGCAGTCAGGGAACTGGTCACCGACGGGACCAGGCTGTATTTCCGCAGCGACAGGAGCAAGCTTTTCTCCATAAATACCGACGGTTCGGGCCTGAAGCAGCTATGCTCCCGCTCGGGAACGACGCTGTGCTTCGCCGAAGGAAGGCTTTATTTCAGCGGCTCCGACGGCATATATTCCATGCCTCCCGAAGGCGTGGCGGACGACGCTGACCTCACGGCAGTGTACCTGGAAGAAGTTGAAGACGCACCTTCGAGGAACCGCATCGTTGTCAACGGCGAGGGCCGCGTGTTCTTCTCCGGCGGCGCGGACAAGGGCATTTACGAAGTTACCGCGTTCGGAGAGGGGACGGCGTTGACGCTCCTGTATTTCGACGAGGTATACTATATGACGCTGTGGGACGGCAGGCTGCTTTTCGACGGGCTGGGAACCGGCGGCATAGAGATGTACGTGATGGACGTTGACGCGAAAAAAGCCGCGGTGGTAGGGTATAAATACGACGTTGACGGCGACGGGAAGCCGATATACGATTCCGCTTCGGGAGAGGCGGCCCTGTCCTATTCCGCAGCGTATTGCCCCGACGGAGACAGGCTGTGGTACGAGGGATACGTTCTGGGCGAGGACGGCAGCAGGCGCGACATAGGCATCTACGTCATCGGCAGGAATTCGGATCAGTCCCGGCTGGCGCTGGCGATCCCCGAAGATCAGCTCCATGTGACAGAGATGCTGTCCGACGGATCCACGCTTTATTGCTTCTATTCCGACGGCAAGCCGGAGGGAGAGCGTAAGCTCGTGGCATACGACCAGAACGATTTTTCCAGGCTTAAAGAGATCTTCGACGTGCGGCGTCAATGAAAAGCGACGGCGGAGCGACGGCAATAAAAGAGAAACAGAAGTGAAAGCGAACAAATGAAAGGACTGTTTATTATCAATCCGGCCTCCGGGTCAAAGCGGATACAGCGCGGCATACCGCTGATGATGGTGGACAAGCTGCTGTCGGATCCCGACTCGAAAGGGCTGGAGATAGTGTACACGCATAAGAAGGGAGACGCACTGGAACTTGCCCGGTCCCTGACGCCCGGCTCCTTCGATTATGTCTGCGCCGTAGGTGGCGACGGGACGGTCGGCGAAGCGGCGGCAGGACTCTATCAGAGCGGCTCCGGCATACCTCTGGCGATCATCGCCGCAGGTACCGCCAACGACTTTTCTTCTTCTCTCGGGCTGCCCAAGACCTACGACGGCCTGACCCGCATGATATCCGGAATGCGCACCGTAAAGATGGATATGGGGCTCTTCAACGGCAAATATTTTTACAGCGAAGCCGCCGGCGGCGGGCTGGGGGAGGTGGCCCATACCACGGATCCCGAGCTCAAATCCAGATTCGGGTATCTGGCCTACCTGGGCAACGGCTTTAAGAAATACGGCAGTCTCAAACTGGAGACCGTGCCGCTGATATACGAGATCGACGGCGTGGAAGAAGAATTCGACACTTTCTGCTTTACGCTCACGAACACCAAGCGCATCGGCGGCATAAACAAAGTGGCTCCCGACGCGAAGATCAACGACGGGCTCATGGACCTGTGCATCATAAAGCGGACCGAACCTATCGAGGTGCTGCCGCTGCTGGCGCAATGCAACGCGGGCACCCACGTAAAGAACACAAAGGCCATCGAATACCGCCAGGTGCGGACGCTCAAGGTCAGGGTCAATGAAGAGGGCAGGAGCTTTCCGCTGGACATCGACGGCGAGGAGGGCGGCGTGCTGCCCCTCGAATTCGAAGTGATCCCCGGGGCCATCGACCTGATCGTTCCCGAGGGCAACAAGACTCTCAACGGCAATCTGACAGCGGATTGACGGCCTTGGCAAAAATCGAAAAGCGACAAAAAAACCGGCTGAAACAAGGAATTGATTCCCTCACTTCAGCCGGTTTTTACTTTTTGTTAACGATCAGCTATTACACAAGCTCAGCGAAGTATTTAATGGTGCGTACCATCTGGCTGGTGTAGGAGTTTTCGTTGTCGTACCAGGAGACCACCTGTACCTGATAGGTATCGTCGTCGATCTTGGCGACCATGGTCTGGGTGGCGTCGAAGATGGAGCCGTAGCGGCTGCCGATGATGTCGGAAGAAACGATCTCATCTTCATTGTATCCGAAGGACTCGGTGGAAGCAGCCTTCATAGCGGCGTTGATGCCTTCCTTGGTGATGTCCTTGCCCTTAACGACGGCAACGAGGATCGTGGAAGAACCGGTAACTACGGGAACTCTCTGAGCGGAGCCGATGAGTTTGCCGTTCAGCTCGGGGATAACGAGGCCGATGGCTTTGGCGGCGCCGGTGGAGTTGGGAACGATGTTGGCCGCGGCAGCGCGGGACCTTCTGAGGTCGCCCTTTCTCTGGGGACCGTCGAGAGGCATCTGGTCGCCGGTGTAAGCGTGCACGGTGGTCATGATACCGCTCTGGATGGGAGCGTAATCATTGAGCGCCTTCGCCATGGGAGCGAGGCAGTTCGTGGTGCAGGAAGCGGCGGAGATGATGTTGTCCGCGGGGGTAAGGATCTTCTCGTTAACGTTGTAAACGATGGTGGGAAGGTCGTTTCCGGCGGGAGCGGAAATAACGACTTTCTTGGCGCCGGCGTCGATGTGAGCCTGAGCTTTGGCTTTGGACGTATAGAATCCGGTGCACTCCAGAACTACGTCAACGTGCAGCTTTTTCCAGGGCAGATCTTTCGCGTCTTTCTCAGCGTAGATGGTGATCTTCTTTCCGTCAACGGTGATGGAGTTGTCATCATAAGTGACCTCGTGGTCATAGCGTCCGTGAGCGGTGTCATATTTGAGAAGGTGGGCAAGCATCTTAGGGGTGGTAAGGTCGTTGATAGCCACGACTTTGTAACCCTTAGCGCCGAACATCTGTCTGAAAGCAAGACGGCCAATTCTGCCGAATCCGTTAATAGCAACTTTTACAACTGCCATAAGTAAAACCTCCAAGTTTTGTTTTTACGGTTGTCAATTATAATATTCTTCACGGTCAATTGCAACCGTTTTTCATTTTTTCTTTTTCGTCACCGCCAGGACCACGGCAGCGAGGACGACGGCGGCAGCACCGGCGGCGATCCCGATGACGAGCCCCGCTCCCGGACCCTTCTTTTCAGAGGTGTCATCCGTGCCGCCGTTGCCGGAATTATCGTCCGTGGCACCGGGCTCTGCGGTGGCCGGAGCGCCCGTCGCGTCTGAGCTGTCAGTGGCATTGCCGCCTGTGGGATCAGAGGGGCCGTCGGTGGCAGGGGCCGAAGTGGCTGGAACGTCCGTGGGGGAGAGTTCGGGAGTTGCCGTGGGCGCCGGCGTGGAAGTTGCCGGGGCCTCAGTGGGCGCAGGCCTTTCGGGCCCTTCAAAGGTGATGAAAGTGTTGAGGGATTTGTCCGAGGAATTCAGTTTGACCACGGTCCCGTCCGCCAGCGCCGCAGCGACGCCTACGGTATAACGGCCGTACACGTGCTCCAGATCCACGGAAACGCTGTATTTTTTAGCGTATTGACCGCCCTTGTCTTCCGATCTTATGGTCTCGTCGGAGCCGGCGTTAAACGAATCGTCCCAGACGATGCGGCCGTTCAGCATTGACCCGAAAGCAACTATATCCTGGTCGAAACCCACCCAGCCTTCGAAGCACAGCGTCTTGAGCCCGCCGTCCCGGACGTCGACGTATTCGCCCTCCGTCTGCGCCTTCCGTATCGCCGCGGCGGGAGTCTCTCCGCCTTCATAATCGTTATATTTTTCGCCGTTCCAAAGTATCTGCCTGAACTCGGACCCTATGTATGAGGATGCGTCGTAATCGATGGCAAGCTTGTGGTCCGACACTTCCACCGTAACTTCCCTGAAGGCCCACTCGTCCAGCAGCTCGTACCCGTCGTTAGAAAGCACGTAGATCACGTAGTCACCGGGGATCACGTCCCCGTCGGCAACGAATTCGTCCAGCCTGTTCTGCCTGACTCTCGAGGCGTCTTCCGGAAAAGACAGCGGCCCCTGTATCTCGCTTACGTACCACCAGACCAGGGAAGGAACGTTGCCGGCGCCCGTGCCGTAGGACTCGCCCGCTTTGTAGATACCCACCCAGTCCTTGTCCCCGAACTCCCCGGTGACTTCCACGGAAAATCCACCGTCAAGGCGGGTGACGTTTATTTCGCAATCCGCGAAGGCCGTTGCCGCGCACAGGGCGAGGACAATGGAAACGCAGATCAATATCGAGGTCAATTTTTTCATATCTTTTTCTCCTTCCGGAGCGCTGCTTATTTGGGCCTGTTCCGGCGCGTCAATATTTTATACGATTTTGGCGAAAGGCACAAGATTGTGCTGCGGGTGAGTGATATTCGTGCTGCGCACGAGTGATATTGCGCTGGCGCGCAGTGATATTCGCCTGGCGGCGAGTGATGTTGCGCGACGGAGCGCGCAGCTTAATTCGTCCTGCGGACGAGCTAAATTGAACCCTGACGCAAAGATAGAATTGTCAGGGTTCAGCTAAATTCGCACTGGCGTGCGAGCGAAATTGCCGCGTTGCGGCAGCGAAATTGAAAGCCGAGGGCTTTCAGCTAAATTCGGCCTGACGGCCGAGCGGAGGTGGATCTGATTTTTGCTCGTTTTAAGCTGTCAGGCAGAGCTACCTTCTTTCAAACGCCCAGAAATCCGG
>JAEFAM010000034.1 GCA_016287565.1 Clostridia bacterium | reverse complement strand
TCATTCCTCTAGTAGTCAAATAACTCTTTGTTTTGAAAATCGGCTCGGTTTGCCCGCATATTATCGCGGACCCGGCAGAAGGCCACCCGGTTTCTCGACTGAAATATCAGGCGTCGGGCAAAAGGCGTCTCAACTTCACGATTTAAATATCAGACGCAATGTAAAAGCTCATCCGCCCAGCATCGCCATCAGCAGTCCGGCGGCAACGGCGGAACCGATGACTCCGGCCACGTTGGGGCCCATAGCGTGCATGAGGAGGTAATTGTCCGGATCCTGTTTGTTGCCAACTTTCTGTACCACGCGTGCGGCCATGGGTACGGCGGACACGCCGGCGGCTCCGATGAGAGGATTGATCTTGCCCTTTGAGAATACGTACATGAGCTTTCCGAACAGCACTCCGGAAGCGGTGCCGATGCAGAAGGCGACGATGCCCAGGAGCATGATTTCCAGTGTGCGCAGGTTGAGGAACGCGGCGGCGGTGGCGGTGCCTCCGACGGTGAGACCCAGGCAGATGACGGAGATGTTCATAAGGCTCTCTGAAGCTGTTTTCACCAGGCGCTCGCAGACGCCGGACTCCTTCATGAGATTGCCCAGCATCAGGCAGCCTACCAGAGGCGTGGCGGAGGGAACTATAAGGGCCACCACTACGGTGACGGCGATGGGAAACAGTATGCGCTCTCTTTTGCTCACCGGCCGGAGCTGCTGCATCCTGACGGAGCGCTCCTTTTTAGTGGTCAGGAGCTTCATAATAGGCGGCTGGATGAAGGGCACCAGCGCCATATATGAGTACGCGGCAATGGCAATGGCTCCCAGCATATGGGGCGCCAGCCGCGACGCGGTCAATATGGCCGTTGGTCCGTCTGCGCCTCCGATGATGGCAATGGCGCCGCTTTCCTTGAGGTCGAAGCCGATGAGATTGGCGCCGATAAAGGTGACGAAGATGCCGACCTGGGCGGCGGCTCCGAGAAGCAGGCTGGACGGACGGCTGATCAGCGGGCCGAAATCGGTCATTGCCCCGACGCCCAAAAAGATCAGGCAGGGGTAGACGCCCAGCTTGACGCCGAGATAAAGGTAGTCGAAAAGGCCGGGGGCAACGGCGGCGGCTCCTTCGGCGCCCTCGACAGCGGCGGAAGTGCCGGAGAGCATTGCCCAGTTAACGTGGCCTCCGCTGAATATCTCTTCGTGGAAAATGCCTCCGCCGGGCAGGTTCGCCAGCAGCATTCCGAAGGCGATGGGCACCAGCAGCAGGGGCTCGAATTTTTTGGCTATGGCGAGGTAAAGGAGCAGCCCGGCAATGGCCAGCATCACCAGCACCTTCCAGCCTTCACCTGTAAAATCGCTGAAGATTTTGTAAAATCCGGATTCGAAAAACAGATTTTTTATGGTTTCGATGACGTCGGTCATGAAGTCACCTCCCCTGGCGCCGGAAGGACAGCACTTTGAACTTCCTGCGTCCGTTTTCTTCTTCACACGCCGCCACCGCCGCGGTGATGACGGCAACCACCTCGGGAGGGATCCCTCCGTCGTCTGCCGCCGCGGCAGGGTCTTCGTCTGCGCCGGAGCCAGTCTCTTCAGGCAGCTCGGAGGCTTTTTTCGGAGAAACTCCTCGCGTCTGTTCCCCGCCTTTGCGGACTTTTACGCGACGCCTGGAAAGAAGCGAAAACGCCGCCAGCAAAAGCACGATCATTGCCAGCACCGCAAACACGTATATGAGCCCGGTTATCACAACTTCAAAGACAGACATCGCACCCTCCGAGTGATGAAAATATCCGCTCTTGATTCTACCATCAAGGGGCGGGTTCGTCAAGGAGATACTCTTAAAATCCGGGCGCAGATCGGGGCGGTCCGGGCAACCAAAAGGGCTTTTTCCCCAACCATAAAAAAAGCCCTGCCCCCGGAGCCGGGAGCAGAGCCTTTTAGAAATCACATATTTCTTTTCCGTGATCAGGAGCGTAACGCCGCTTACGCCTGCTTCCTGCGCTTCTTCGACGCCGCGATGCCGATCCCGGCGCCCGCAGCTGCCAGCGCCACCGCGCCGCCTGCTATTGCCACGGGCAGCACCCATCCGGGCGTGACGGCTTTATTGACGGTGCCTTCGATGGGATCGATGCCCTTCTGATCCTTCTCGTACGCAGCGGGACGGTCTGCAAGTTTGACCACCTTGAGCAGCTTCTCCGGTTCGTTCTCCCCTTCATAGGTGCGGTAGGTGAAATCGGGCCTGCCCAGGGGCGCCACGTCACCTTCGGTATAGAACTGCTCCGGCGTGTTGATCAGCGACCGGCTGTCCACCCACTTGAAGCTCAGGGCGATCTTGTTGAAATATTCGATGCCGAGAGACTCCAGCGGAATTGCGATCATCATTTTGTTGCCGTCCACCTGATACGACAACTCTGCGACCTCCGCGAAACTGCCGTAATCATTGCCGCCCGCCTTGGCGAGGGTGGCGATATTGTCCCCCTTCGTCTTCCAGCAGGCGATATAATCGTAGCCCAGCCAGCCGGAATCACCTCCGTCGACGTTCAGGAAAAGCCGCATCCAGCTGTCGCTGCCGGAGCCGTGCTTTATATTGTCCGCGCACTCTACGTAGAAATACAGGTACGAAGCGTCGCCGGTCACTTTCATGCGGACGATGTCGTTGCGCCCCGTCTCGTCCTTAAGCGTGAACGCCCCGGCACCAAGGGATTTGCGCCAGGCCGCGTCGCCGGAAGGATCGGTGTAATAATGCGCCACCTGATCCCACTGGGAGAAGCTGCCGGCAATATCTATGGCATGCCTGTCGTCCCGCACTATCTGGGGCGCCGCGCCGCGTATGGCCTCCGTATTTGCGATCAACTGCATATAATAGCTGTCGAAATACCCGCCCTCGCTCATCTCGATGTCGCGGCTGTATTCCAGGTTGAACGTGTCAACGAACCTGATGGGGTACTTCTTGATCGCCGTGCTCTGGCGGTTCGCGATCCATTCGTTCCAGCCGGTAACGAGCACGTAGGGAACCCCGGAATCGATGGCCCGGTTGAACTGGAGCTGTATGTTCGTGCCCTGTTTGTACGAATCCTCCGTGGGAGCGTCCCGGTAGCCGTCGTATGACCTGCCCCGGTTGCCGGTGTAGCCGTAGAGCCCTGAAGAAGAAAATTCGCAGTTGCCGCTGTGCTGGGCCACGGAGACGCTGATGGCCTCGGCGAAATCCTTGCCGTGGAGCTGCTGGGGCCAGTCCCAGTCGATCCAGGGCCAGGAGTATTCTTTTATGTCTTCGTTGGGCCACTGAGGCTGGCGGATCGTAAAGAAATCGTCGACGTTTGCGCTGAAAGGAGCGATTATGAGCGGCTTTCCGTCAAGCATCATCCAGGTGTCGGGATAAACGTTTTTCGAATAGATCGTCTTGTACGCCTGATTGACGCGCTCTTTTGCGTCGGTATTGGTGTAAAACACCACCTTGGGCGCGGCGTAGCCCTGCTCGTTCATCTCGTGCAGGATCGACATGACCTTTTCGGCGGTGCGCTCATACAAGTAGTTGTTCGTGACGTCGAAATACAGGAAATCCACGCCGGCGTTCGTCAGCAGCTCCATATGCTTGCGGATGACCCATTCGTCGTCGGAACGGTAGTAGCCGTAGAGCGGCTTCGCGCAATAGAAAGTGGCATTGACGTAAGCCCAGATCTCGGGCATGTCCTTCGCCTGGTCGCCGTAGGTGTCGAGCAGCTCCTGGATGTTCCTGGGGTTGCTGCCCACGTCCACCATGGTGCCGTGCCACAGGAAATAGAATATTCCCACGTATCTGGTGCCGTTCTGGCCGTACACGCCGACGGTGCGGGAAGCCGCGTCGACCAGAGAAGCGTTGCCGTCTTCGTCGTGTGTCACGTAATCCGGGTCGATAACGGTGAACTGATCCGGGAGCGTCCTGCCCAGCTCGTCCGTACCGGCAAGAGGGCCGTTGCGGAAATACGCGTTGTCCGGGACAACGAATGTCCTGGCACCGGCGCCTTCGCCGTACGATATGGCAAGCGTGCCTGCTGCCGTGTCCGGCTTCAGCTCCACGGTGCCCTTGTAATTGTCCGCGCCGATCACGTATCTCTCGGAAGCCGCCGGTTTTTCCCACTTTTCCTTCTGGTCGCCGCCGGAATCGGGAGTGTGGGTGTGGCTCGTATGGATGGATGCTATATATGCGTCGTAATCAAAGGCCCTGGCGTCCTCTTCGTTGGAGAAGAATGCGATATATGCGGTCTCAAGCCATTCGTCAGTACTGAGCGGCGTGCCTCCCGCAGACGAGAGCGGGTCGTAGCGCACGTTGATGATCTCTTCGTCAAGCTTCGCCAGCATCCTGGAATTCGTCACGAGTATCTGCCAGTCTCCGGTGATCTTGCCCCATTTGAGCATCACCTTGGTCCTTTCGCTGAACTCCTTCTCGCCGGTGGCTATGTATATCTCGCCGTTCCGGGACGCGGCGTCGGATTCTCCGCGGTATTTAATGACGATCCAGCAGGCGTCCATGCCGTTCTCGAACATGGGCCCTATGGTGAAGTTCGGATCGTCTTCGAGCACTTCCATGCGCACGCCGTCGTCGGTCTCCTCCACCAGGCAGTGGGTCTCGGGCCCCATCGCGTAGGTGGAGTCGTCTGTGAAATCGTAAATATACGTCGGCTCGATCACTTTATCACCCTGGCTTTCGGTATCGGCGTTCTCCTCTCCGCGCACGTTCCGGGCGTTTCCCGCCGCGCACAGCGTCAATGCCATCACCGCCGCCGTCAGCAGGCACATAAACCTGCCCGGCGCGCTCCGCCGGCAATTCCCGGCGCTCTTCCCGTATTCATTCCGGTTGTGAAATTCCAAATCCACGACCCCCTGTCTCTCCGGACCGGTCAATTACGTTTCCGTTTCCCGGCCTTTGTCGTTTTTTGATCGAATTTTTTAATCGTTGTCCAGGCAACCGGCATGCTCCGCCGTGACCTTCCCCAGAAGCTTCAGGAAATCATCCCTGAAAGCGTCGTAATTCTCCGGGTGAAGGGTCCCCCTGGCGTTTATGGACTCGTCGCTGTCGAAGCCCAGGTCCAGCTGGAACCACTCGCAATTATTGTAGTCCGGATCGGAGCCTTCAAAGCCGTACCAGTTGATCAGTCCGTATTTTTCCACCAGTTCCTGGATCGCCGCGAAAAGTTCTTCTTCCGCCTCGTCCGGGATGTCTCCGTAGAACCTGGTCTCCCCTTTAGGAAAAAACTCCCCGGCCGCCGAACGGACCTTGACGTCAAGGTTTTTCCGCCAGGAGCCTTTGCGCGTCAGCATAAATTCATATCTGTCGCTGCCGGATCTGCCGCTCTGTATGAAATTGACCATAGCGAAATCCACCTTGCCGCTGATGCCCCGGGCGATCCTTGCCTTTTTAGCTTCCTCCAGCAGTTCGTCCCGTATGGGATCGAGGAGCTCCTTCATATCGCTTACGTAACTGCCGTACCCTCTCGGGTAGGCGTTGGAGCCGTGGGCAGAAAGCGTGCGTCCGTCTTTAAAGGACATATAGAGGCTGAACCCGTCTCCGTCGCAGACCATGGAATTGTGCCTGCTGAATCCGTTCCAGGCGGCAATATGATGCGACACGTACAGTTTGTACAGCGCTTCCGCCACCGAGGGTTCCACGTCTTTCTCCATCGTTCCGTAATCCCGGTGCTCCAGGGATTCGAAACAGAACCTTGTCCGGCCGTCGACCTCCTTCAGCTCATAGCTGTAGTTGTTGCCGCCTATGGTGCCGTCGTAGCTGTAGCGGAATGACCTGAGGCCGCTGGAATTGTCGCGGGCTTCCGGGCCTTCGCCTTTATTGCCTTCCTCTCCGGGGAGATCGCCGTCGTCCGGCGGATCCTTACCGTCGCCGAAGATTTTTTTGATCCAGTCGGTCAATTTCATCTTTTTACTCCTCTTATTCGGTCAACCGGCGTTCCGGCGGATGACTTCCGCCATGACCGAGGCCGCCAGCTCCGTGCCCGCGGGGCTGGGATGGCTGCCGTCGGGATCGAAAAGCGCGTCAACGTCGTCGCTCTCATAAAAGGCTTTGCCCACTTCCGCCACCAGTCCGCCGTTGTCCGACGCCGCTTTTGCGTAAGCGGCCGAAAGCGCCCTGTACATCTCGCCGTAGTCCATGCCAAAGGCGTTGCCCGTGGGGCCGCCTTTCTGGTAAGCCCAGGTAGAATAGAACACCGGCACGGCTCCCGCCTTCCTGGCCAGCGCGCAAAGCTCCGCCGCCGCCCGGTAAAAATCCTCCGAACGCACCACGGGTCCCCTGCTGTGGTCCTGAAGCACCACGTAGTCCCATTTCTCGGACAAAAGCTTCATACATTCCTGTCCCAGTTCAGATGCCGGATCCAGCCGGTCGATCAGCGAGGCGCCTCCTTTAAGGTTGCCCCGGACTTCCGCCCCAAGCTTTTTCGCCAGCAATCCGGGCAGGTCGTTGAAAAAAGTATAGCTGTTGCCTATCATCAGGATCTTCACAGCACCGCGCCTCCTTTTTTATTCGCGTTTTTATATGACGCTGCCGTCATCTCCAGGAGAACATCTCCGCCACGTCCTTGCCGTAATAATAGTCCTCGCACCAGTCCTCGTATTTGTCCTCGTCAAAATTCTTGGGATTGGCTTTCATAAACAGCCCTTCGTCGTCGCCGTCTTCGATCAGTACGAAGCCTTTGTCTATAAATTTGAACTGGCAGGTATAAGCGCGGCCGTCATCGTACCAGGAACCTTCTGAGTCTACGGTCCTCAGGATCAGTTCGTCGCCGCTTACGTCATACACGAACTTGGCCAGATAGACCTCTTCACCGCCTAACATATAAAAGATTTTGCCGTTTCCCTTGCCGTCGAAATAGTAGAACTTTCCGCTGCAATAATAATTCCCTTTAAATTTGCCTGCCGCGCAGCCGAACAGCAGTCCGGCGATCATGACTGCCGCCAGCGTCAATACCGCGATCCTGATAACAGTTTTCATTCGAATTTCCTCCCTGCCATATCTGTCGATCATCTGTGTTTATACATTGTCGAGCGTTATGCCCGGTCAATCTCCGGTGTATCTGTAAAGAGTTGCCCAAATTTCGCCGTCGGAGTCTGTAACGACCACGCTGTTTTTGGCGAATTTCAGCGTAAACCGGTCGGTCATGCCCTCGTAGGACATGGTCAGTTTATTGCCGCTGACCTTGTAAGTGAACTCGACGGCGTCGATCCACTGCTCCCCGAGGTGGTAGCAGAATTCGCCCTTGCCTCCGTCGCCGAATTTTACCATTACCGACGACGTGTCGTCTACCCATTCGCCCTTGAGCCTGCTCGCTGCGCAGGCGGAGAATGATACGCACAGCAGCACCAGTACCGTCGCGGCCGCCGCGATCCTGATCGCTTTTTTCATATGTCTTCTCTCCCTCTTTTTTGGCGGGCATTCCGCCGGACCTTCGCCTTTTTAAACGCCTTTAAACGTCGAATTCCTCTTTTACCTCGAAAAGGCCACGGATCTCCGCGTGGCCGTTCTCAAGATAGAACAGCCCCATCTCCCAGCCGTTTTTATCGTACAGCCCCATCACGTCGGGCATTGCCGCCCGGACCTGGTCCAGCAGCTTTTCGTCTTTCACGACTTTGGCCAGGCCGTCGTAGCGCATAAATTCATCGCCGCACACGGCCAGGACTTCTACTCTGGGATCCGCAGCCAGCTGGCGGAACACGTTCTTAAAAGTGCCGCAGCCGAAATACAGCTTCCCGCCGCTTACCATATGGAACCCGAAAGGCCTGCCCTTGGGCTGCCCTCCGTCGGTGGTGAGAAAATAGAAAACTCCGGCGCGGTCAAGAAACTCGTTGACCTTCATTACGTTCGACATATCGCTTCCTCCTTTGCTCCGACCGTTCCCGGCCGGCAGGGGCCGCCCGTTGTCCGCGGGCCTTCCCAACGTTGATTCTTTTTCCGCGTGATCCGCGTCAGATCCGCCCCAGCACCTCTCCGATGGAGCCCCGTATGAACAGGTCGTCCTCCGGGTCGAGAGGGTACGCCAGGGGCTCTCTGTTTATTATGACCAGATGCCTGCCGCTGAAATAGTGCACGTAGGACGCCGCAGGGTATACCGTCAGCGACGTTCCGCCTATGATCAGCAGGTCCGCTTTCGAAATGGCGTCAACGGCCTGCCGCACGGTCTTTTCCGGCAATGCCTCGCCGTACAGCGTGACGTCGGGCCGGACCACTCCGCCGCAATCGCAATGAGGCACCGGCTCCCGGGAGTCGAAGATATAGTCCGCGAGGAAAGGACGATGGCAGCGGCGGCAATAATTCCGCTTCGTCGACCCGTGTATCTCGTACACCGTCCTGCTCCCCGCCGCCTGGTGCAGCCCGTCGATGTTCTGGGTCACGACTGCCTGCAGTTTCCCCTGCTCTTCCAGCTCCGCCAGCTTCAGATGCGCCGCGTTGGGCTTCGCGCTCCTGGCGTCCATCTTCTGTCGGTAGAACTCGAAGAAGACCCTGGGCTCGCCGTCCAGGCAGTCGCTGCTCAAAAGGTATTCCGGAGAATAATTGTCGAACCGCACGTCATGCTGATTGTACAGGCCGTCCTTGCTCCTGAAATCCGGGACACCGCTCTCGGTAGAAACTCCCGCGCCGCCGAAAAACACGGTATAACGGGAAGAATCTATGAATTCCCGCAGTTTAGAAAGCTGCTCTTCCGTTGCCGTTGAAAAATATCCGTCCATTATCCTGTCTCCGCCGCCTCCGCGCCCGGCGGTCCGGGCCCTGCGGGGCATACCTGCTTTTCATAAAAAATATACGCTTTTTTGACCCCGGTGTCAATTTATAATAGCCGGGAGGCGTTTTTTCGCGGCCCGTTTTTATTGCATTCTGCCTCTTCGCTGTGTTAAGATTGAGCCGGCAGGACCGGCGCCTGGTTACGCGTTCCGGTCATCTGGCGAAAAACATCTGGCGAAAGACATTTGGCAAAAAATATTTATCAAAGGAGCGTCCTTTATGAAATCACCGGACTTCAGCCTTATAAACGATCAGAAAAAATTGTCCGCGGGCACCGAGAAGCCCAGGGCCTGGTTCATCCCCTACACCTGCAGGTGCGGCGCCCTGAACGGAGCGCACGCATTGACCGACGGGCTGGCGGAATACGGCGGGTGGCTGGAATCTCTTAAGGGTGACTGGGATTTTTACTACTTCGAATGCACGGACGACGCTTCCGACGCCTTCAGGAAAGATTTCGACCCCGGTTTTTACAGGCCGGACCGCATAAAAGTGCCTTCTTCCTGGCAGATGTACGGCTACGGAGTGCCTCAGTACGTGAATGCCGACTACCCCATCCCCCTGGACCCTCCCAAAGTGCCGAGACAGAATCCGGTAGGCGTGTACCGCCGCACTTTCAAGCTGCCCAGGCAGTTTTCGAGCCGCAGGATCTACCTGAATTTCGAAGGCGTTGACACATTCTTTTACGTTTACGTCAACGGCAGTTACGTGGGCTTTTCGCAGGGCGCCCATCTCCCCTCCGAGTTCGAGATCACGTCCTTTATAGACACGGCGGAAGGGGCGGTCAACGACCTTACCGTTGCCGTATGCAAGTACGCCTGGTCGACTTATCTGGAGGATCAGGATTTCTACCGCGTCTCGGGCATTTTCCGCGACGTCTATCTGCTGGCCAGGTCGGAGGAGCACCTGAGGGACCTGTTCGTGCGCACGGATCTTTCGTCTATTAAGGTGGAAGGCGAACTGGCCGCGGCGGCAGAGGCGGGAACGGAAAGCGCGTTTAAGACGAAGGCGGTAAGGGCGGAACTGTACGACGCGGACCGCAAACTCATCGACGTGGTTGACGGAGCGGCGGTGGACGAAAAGGGAAAGTTCGAATTGACCTTCTCGCCGAAAGAACCGAAGCTCTGGACCGCGGAAACGCCCTATCTTTATACGGTGCTGGTAATTGCCGCAGGAGAAGTGATACCCGTGAACGCGGGGCTCCGTACGGTAGCCGCAGGGCCGAAAGGCGAAGTGCTGGTCAACGGCCGTCCCGTGAAGCTTAAAGGCGTGAACCGCCACGACACGCACCCTGATCTGGGCCACGTGACGCCCCTTAAAGACACGGAGTACGAGCTCAAGCTGATGAAGCTGCACAACGTCAACTGCATCCGCACCTCCCACTATCCCAACTGTCCCCGTTTCTACAACCTCTGCGACTATTACGGATTCTACGTGGTTGCGGAGACCGACCTGGAGACCCACGGCACTCATATGGGCGCCAGAGAACTGGGCCGCGACACTTCCCGCATGCTCACGGACGATCCCGAATGGCAGCCCGCCTATATAGACCGCATCGAGCGGATGGTGGAATATATCAAGAACCACGCGTCGATCATCTTCTGGTCCATGGGAAACGAAGCGTTTTACGGCGAGAACCACCGGGCAATGCTCCGCTGGACCAAAGACCGTGATCCTTCCCGCCTGACCCACTACGAGCGCGCAGAGGCCGAACCGGGCCCCGACGTGTACAGCGTGATGTATCCGTCAACGGATTTCGTCAAAAACGTGTGCGAAAAAGCGTTGACGGAAGACTCGCCGCGCCCCTTCTTCCTGTGCGAGTACTCCCACGCCATGGGCAACGGCCCCGGCGATATCCGGGCGTACTGGGAGCTCTTCTACAAGTATCCCGCGGCGGCGGGCGGCTGCATCTGGGAATGGGCGGATCACGCCGTAAGGACCGTTGACGGGCCCAGGGGACCCAGGACTTACACGGATGCTGCGCTGTCTCAATACGGCCCGGGCTCCGGCGTCAGGAACTCCATAGCGCTGCGCCCCGGCTTCAATCCCGCCGCTTCCGACGTTTCCGATCCCTTCTTCTCATACGGAGGATATTTCGGAGAATTCCCTCACGACGGCAATTTCTGCGTCGACGGCCTGGTGGATCCCGACCGCGTCCCCAGCACGGGACTCCTGGAATATAAAGAGATACTCTGCCCCGTTCAGTTCTCCTACGACGAGAAGCGGCCGAAGGAGATAGCTTTAACGAACCGGTACGATTTCCTGAACCTTAAAGGGTCCGTGGAGATCTCCTACAGCATACACGCCCAGACCGCGTTTCTGGCGGAGGGAACGCTGGAAGTGCCTGACTGCGCTCCCGGAGAGACGGTGCGCTGCCCGGTCGACGTGGAACTGCCGGATCTCTCATACGAAGAATTCTATATCGACCTGACCGTCAGGACCGCCGTTTCCACGCCTGCGGTCCCCAGAGGACACGAGCTGGGCCGCGCCCAGTTCCGGCTCCCAGTGGAGCAGACCTCTCCCGAAGTGATCACTACAGATATGATGGAACCGGTCACCGTGAATTTCTGCGAAGACGGCCACACGGTGGTGTTCGAAGGCTCCGACTTCACTTACGTATTCGACAGGTCCCTGGGCCAGTTCGTTTCCCTCCGCCGCGGAGGCGTGGAGATGCTTGCCGCGCCCACGGAGTTCACCGTCTGGAGAGCTCCCACGGACAACGACCGCAACATCCGCCATATGTGGCAGGACCACAGGCTCGACAGGGCTAAAGAGGAATGCCGCGGCGCCCGGATCATCAACGTTGCCCCGTCGCACGCCGAAATAATGGCCTCGTACGTATTGACCGCGCCGTCGCTGATGCCCATGGTCACCTATTCCGTGTTCTGGGCCGTGTTCGGCAACGGCGAGATCTCCCTGAGTTTGTCCGCCACGGTTGCCCCGGCGCTTCCCTGCCTCCCCCGTTTCGGCATGACAATGAAGCTCCGTCCAGGCAATGAAAAGCTCCGCTATTTCGGCATGGGCCCCGGCAATTCATATTCCGACATGCACGCCTTCTGCCGCATGGGCCTGTTCGATTCCACCGTCACCAAGGAGTTCACGCACTACATAAAGCCACAGGAAAACGGCAGCCACATCGCCACCCGCTTCGCCTGCGTAGGCGACGCCGAGGGCCGGGCAATGTACTTCAAGGGCCTTCCCGATTTCACTTTCAGCGCCCTCCACTACACCGCCCACGACCTCAGCAGCTGCGCCTTCGACAAGGACCTGCGCCCCCGCCGGGAAACGGTGGTCAATATCGATTACAAGACCGCGGGCATCGGCTCCAACAGCTGCGGCCCCGGCCTGGCTCCGGAATACACGTTCAGCGACCGGGAATTCCGCTATTCATTCACGTTCAAGCCGGTCAACACCGAGCTTACCGACCTTGTGAGGGAGGCCCGGGTGCTGCCTCAGATCAGTGCCACGTAAGCCGGACCGTGCCGTTTAAGAACGTTTTAAGAACCTTTTGGGGGCCTTTTGAGGGCCTTTTGATAACCGTATGAGAACCGATAAAAAAAACAGATCAAACAGATCAAACGTAAATAAAATAAAGCGCGTATTATTGACGGCTGCCCTGATGGCGGTCGTGCTGTTGTCCTGCCTGGCGGGATGCGGCCGGATGCCGGGACAGAGCGGCAGCGTGGAGATAGTTGCCACTGTCTTCCCGGCGTACGATTTTGCGAGGGCGTTGACAAAGGACGTGGAAGGCGTCAGCGTCAGGATGCTGCTGAGCCCCGGCACCGAATCCCACACCTTCGACCCTTCCGCCGGGGACGCCATCGCCCTTTCGGAATGCGGCCTGTTCGTGTACGCGGGAGGCGACGCGGATCCCTGGGTGGAAAAGTTTTTCAACGCCGATAAAACGCTGGAAAGCCGCTCGGTATCCATGTCCGGCGCGGTGCCCGAAAAGCTGGTCATCGAAGGCGAAGACGAGGACGATCCGCACGTCTGGACCAGCCCCAAAAACGCTGTGGAGATATTGCAGACTATAGAAGACAGGATACTTGACCTTCCCGAGATCAGGGCGGACGAGGGCAAGGCGGCGCAGATCCGGGACAATTACGACGCTTACAAGGCGGAGCTGGAGAAGCTGGACAAGGACTTCAGAGACCTGGCCGCGGCGATCCCGGAGGCGAAGCGCACGCTGGCTTTCGGAGACAGATATCCTTTCAGGTATTTCTGCGCAGAGTACGGATTTACGGCGGTGGCCGTGTTCCCGGGCTGCGCCGAGGAAAGCGAGCCTGCGGCGTCGGACGTGAAGCACGTGATCGACACCATACGGGAAAAGGAACTGGACACGGTATATTACGTGGAGCTGTCGAACCACCGGATCGCGGACACCATCGCCGCGGAGACAGGGGCAACGACGGCCTGCCTCCATTCCTGCCACAACCTCTCAAAGGCGGATTTCGACGCCGGGGAGACGTACCTGTCGCTGATGCGGCGGAATTACGAGACGCTGAAGGCGCTGGCGGCGGTGGAGGATAACTGACGGTGTCGCGCGCCGCGAACGGTAAACGAAAGAAAAATGGCTAAAAAGAAATTGACCGAAACAAAAAAAGAGACCGGAAGATCTTTTGGAAAAGTATTGGCGCGGCTGCTCTCCGCCCTGCTGATCATCGTATTGACCGCGGGACTCGCCGTTGCCGCGATAAATCTTTTCGTGTGCGGAAAGACCAAAAACAGGATCCTCGACCCGGAGGGAGAATGGCCGGAACCCGAGGAAGGCGAAGCGGAATTCGACGCCATAATAGTGCTGGGCTGCAGCGTGCTGCCGGGGGGAGAACCTTCCGATATGCTGGCGGACAGAGTAGACGCGGGCGTGGAACTGTTCAAGCAGGGCAGGGCCCGGCTGCTGGTGATGTCCGGTGACCGCAGCGAGTATTACGACGAAGTCACGGCTATGGCGGACCGCGCCCTGGCGGCGGGCATAGCTCCCAATTATATCGTGGAAGACCCGGAAGGTTTCTCCACTTCCGAGAGCATCGAACGGGCCGCGAACACCTTCGGTTTCAAGCGGGTCATTATAGTCACCCAGCGCTACCACCTGTTCCGGGCGCTGTACGTTGCCGAAAGATGCGGCCTGGAAGCATACGGCGTGGGATCGGACCCTCGGGCCTACGGAGGCAGCCTTTATTACAGCCTTCGGGAAGTGGCCGCCCGGGTCAAGGATTTTTTCAAGTACCTGTTCGTTTGAGCTCCCGGACAATTGAATTTCCCCATAAAATTGTAGTATAATACCACCCTGGCCGGACCTGTCCGGAGGCGGGACCCGGCGGCGCGCGGCGCACGACCGGCGCACGCTTTTATTCAGATACAAAAGGAAGCCGTTTCTATGAGCGATAAGAAAAGAGAAGACCTTAGGAATATAGCGATAATCGCCCACGTTGACCACGGAAAGACCACGCTGGTGGACGGGCTTTTGCGGCAGAGCGGAACGTTCCGTTCCAACGAGGCCGTGCAGGAGCGCGTGATGGACTCCAACGACCTGGAGCGCGAGCGGGGCATCACTATATTGTCCAAAAACACTTCTCTTAAGTACGGAAAATACACCATAAACGTAGTGGACACTCCCGGGCACGCGGATTTCGGAGGCGAAGTCGAGCGGGTGCTGGGAATGGTGGACGGCGTTCTGCTGCTGGTTGACGCTTTCGAAGGGGCAATGCCTCAGACCCGCTTCGTGCTGTCCAAGGCCCTGGCAATGAAGCTGAAGCCCATCGTGGTGATCAACAAGATCGACCGGGACGGCGCGCGCCCCCTGGAAGTGCTGGACGAAGTGTTCGAGCTGTTCATGGACCTGGGCGCCGACGACAGCCTGCTGGACTTCCCCGTCATATATTGTTCCTCCCGGGACGGATACGCTTCCACGGAGCCGGACGGCGGCGAGAAAAAAGACCTGAAGCCCCTGTTTGACGCCATCATAAACTACATTCCCGCGCCCGACGCGGACGTTGACGCGCCCCTTCGCATGCTGATATCCAATATAGGCGTGGACGAATACGTGGGACGCACGGCGGTTGCCCGGATCGAGCAGGGCCGGATAGCCGACGGCCAGAACGTTGTCGTATGCAACGAATCCGGCTTCAGAAAAACGGCGAAAATATCGTATATCTACAAATTCGACGGTCTCAAAAAAGTGGAGACCGACGCGGCAATGGCAGGCGACATCATCCTGCTGGCCGGACTCACGGAGTTCAACATCGGCGACACCGTTTGCGACCCGGAGCACATCGATCCGATCCACTTCGTCAATATCGACGAACCAACCCTTTCCATGAACTTTCTGGTGAACAACAGCCCCTTCGCCGGCCGCGAGGGCACCTTCGTCACCTCCCGCCACATCCGCGAGCGCCTCTACAAAGAAGTGGAGACCAACGTTAGCATGCGCGTAGAAGACACCGACTCCCCCGACACCCTTAAAGTGTCCGGCCGCGGCGAGCTCCACCTCTCGGTGCTCATCGAGACGATGCGCCGCCAGGGGTACGAATTCCAGGTGTCACGGCCGAAAGTAATCTATAAAGAGCTCGACGGACAGCTCTGCGAACCTATGGAGTACCTCACAGTGGACGTGCCCGAAGAATACGTGGGCACCGTCATCGAAAAGCTGGGCAACCGCAAGGGCGAGATGGTCAATATGCGTCCCACCACGGACAATTTCACCCGTCTGGAGTTCCGGATCCCCGCCCGCGGCCTCATCGGCTACAGAGGCGAATTTTTGACAGATACCCGCGGCAACGGTATAATGAACAGCATATTCGACGGATATGAGCCCTACAAAGGCGACATCAGTTCCCGCACCCACGGGTCCATGGTGGCCTGGGAGATGGGCGAAGCGGTGCCCTACGGTCTCTTCAACGCCCAGGAGCGCGGCGCCCTGTTCATCGGCCCCGGAGAAAAAGTTTACGAAGGCATGATCGTGGGAGAAAGCTCCAGAGGCGAAGACCTGACGATCAACGTATGCAAGAAAAAGCATCTGACCAACATCCGCGCCTCCGGCTCCGACGAAGCGCTGAAACTGACGCCTCCCGTGATACTGAGCCTGGAGCAGGCGCTGGATTTCATATCCGACGACGAACTGGTGGAAGTGACGCCCAAGAGCATCCGTCTGAGAAAGAAGATACTCGACACGGAGCTCAGGGCCAAGGACCGGGCCAGGAGGACAGAGATCTGAGGATCTAAAGCAGCAGGATCCCTGCCTGAAAGGAGGTGCGCCGCATGGCTGATAAAAACAAAAAGAGCATTATCAGGAAGCCGGGAGCGGTGCGCCGTCCGGGCATGGGAAACCAGGACGGTTTCGGGAACCGGACAAGGATCGTTGACCGGGCCCAGGCGGAAAGAGACCGGGAGCGGCTGGCGGAACAGCAGAACAAGAACAGGATCGAGATCGAAAGCGAGATCGACGACGATTTCGACGATTTCGAAGGCTTCAGCGAGGCCGGGGATATTGACGACGACGATTTTGAAGTCACCAGGATAATACCTGAGGACGGAGACGTGGTCAGGGTCAGAAACAACTCCGGCGAGACCGCGAAAGAGCCGTTGCCGGCGAAGGCCGGGGCCGCGGAGACCGCAGCGCGTCCCGTCGAAGAAGATATGAGGCGCTACCGGCCCGCCGGCGAGACCGGAGAGCGGAACGTGCCCGACCCGGAAGAACCCTATCCCGTGTTTGCCGACGACGCAGAGGGCGCAGACGCCTCGACGGACGGTTACGAAGGCGAAGAGTTCCCCGAAGAGGCACCCCCGGAAACGTTCAGGGAAAAGCGATCCGTTTTCGGCAGAAAAAAGAAGAAGAGCCTCCTGAAGCAGCAGAAAGTTACTCAGGAAGAATATAAATTCCACAAAAAAATGAAGCGCCGCCGCAGAAGGATGGTGCTGGTGCTCCTGCTGGTGCTGCTGATGGTGGCGGTGACGATCGCCGCGGGATACACGCTTTATACCTTCGTGGTCGACCATTTCAACAATGAAGTTTCGGAAGATTCCATCATCATCGACATCGAGACCGAGCAGAAGTTCCGGGTGGAGAAGCGGGAATCGACCAAATCCATAAGCCAGAGGCTGTACGACGCGGGGCTCATCGAGAGCACCCAGATATACAGGCTGCTGTCCAAGTTCTACGGATACGACGGGCAGTACAACGCGGGTACGTACACGCTCAGCAAGGGCCTCACATACGAAGAGATAATGTATATATTGTCCGGCACCCCAGAAACTGTGAAAGTGACGTTCCCCGAGGGCTTTACCACCGAGCAGATGGCGGTGCGGCTGGAGAACAACCACGTATGCACGGCAGAAGAATTCCTTGACGCCGTTGACAACGCCGATATCTCTTCCTACGACTTCCTGCGGGGCGTCGACTTTTCGGGCCGCGACCACCGGCTGGACGGTTACCTTTTCCCGGATACGTACGAATTCGACGTGTACGCCAAACCGGAAGAAGTGGTCTACAAGATGCTGAACCGCTTCAACGAGATATTCCGCCCGGCTTATTACGAGCAGCTCCAGGTCACGGGCCTCACGCTGGACCAGGTGGTCATACTGGCTTCCATCGTCGAAAAAGAGGCCAAGCTGGATTCTGACCGGGCTCCCATCGCAGGCGTTTTCTACAACCGCTATATGTACGGCGGAGAGGATCTGGAACTGTTCCAGTCGGACGCCACCGTGCGTTATTCCTACCGGAGAGTCTACGGAGAAGATCTGACCCATTCCCTCAGCGAAGAGCTGGAACTGGACGATCCATATAACACGTACGTTTATCCCGGATTCCCGCCGGGACCCATCTGCTCCCCCGGAGAAGCGTCCCTCATAGGCGCCGTATTTCCGTCAAATCACGATTATTACTATTTCGTGGCAAGGGTCGACGGCAGCGGCGGCAACGTATTCTCGCGCACCTACGAAGAGCATCAGCAGGCCATCAAGGATATCGCCAACTACGTTCCAAGCGACGATCCCGGAGACGAGGACGTTGAAGATGACTGGTGATATCCCGGCCGGAAGCGGCGGAGCGAACGAGCTTCTGGAACCCGTGCTGGCGGAAAAGGACGAGATTCTGGCCGGACTGCGCCGGTACGCTTCTGATCACAACGTGCCCGTACTGCGCCCCGATTCCGCTTCGCTGCTGGCCACGTTGACCGCGCTGAAAGCTCCGGCAAGGATACTGGAATGCGGCACGGCGATCGGCTATTCGGCCATATTGATGGCGAAAGCGGCGGAGAACGCCAGGATCGAGACGGTGGAGATCGACCCGGACGCCGCTTCAGAGGCGAAGAAAAACGTTGCCCTGGCAGGGCTGTCCGACAGGATCCGCGTGATACTGGGAGACGCTGCGGAAGTGCTCCGGGCGCTGAACGGCCCGTACGATATGATATTCCTTGACAGCGCCAAGGGCCAGTACCTCCATATGATGGAGGACGTTGCCCGGCTGCTCTCCCCCGGCGGCCTGCTGGTTGCCGACAACTGCATCTTTTACGGCAAGGTATTCGACGAACCTGCCTCCGCTCCCCACAAACACCGCACCATCGTGGCCAATATGCGCGAGTTCATCCGCCTGGCCACCTGCGGCAACGATTTTCGCGGCACGCTCCTGGAGACCGGAGACGGAATGGTATTGGCCGTTCGCCTGTAAATCCCGTCGAAACCGGAGCTTTTGCGAACTGAGGATCTGATCACATGAATAGAGATAAATACGCTGTCAGAAAACCTGAACTGCTTGCCCCCGGCGGCGATCTCAGCAAGGCGCTCACCGCCCTGGATTTCGGCGCCGACGCCGTGTACGTTGGCGGAGAAGCTTTCGGACTCAGATCGGCTGCGGGCAATTTCACCGAGAAGGATATCGACGCCATTGTGGAGTACGCCCACAGGCGGGGCCGGAAAGTGTACGTGACGCTGAACGTGCTCCCCAGGACGAAAGAGCTTGACGCCATGGCCCGGTACGCCGTGAAGCTCAGGGACCAGAAAGTCGACGGAGTGATCGTTTCCGACCTGGGAGCCTTCCGTGTCATCTCCTGCCACGCTCCCCAGCTCGACATACATATAAGCACCCAGGCCAACACCCTGAACCTGGAGACCTGCCGCTTCTGGGCCTACGAAGGCGCCAGCCGCATCAATCTTGCCCGGGAACTTTCGCTGGAAGAGATCGCCGAGATACGTGAGGGGCTGGTCAACGACGCCAGGGCCTCCGAGGGCAGCCGCTTTATGGACGTGGAAGCTCCTCTGCCCGAGCTGGAAGTGTTCGTTCACGGGGCAATGTGCATGGCATATTCGGGCCGCTGCATGCTCAGCGACTACCTGGCGGGACGCAGCTCCAACCGGGGCGAATGCGCACAGCCCTGCAGGTGGGAATATTATTTTACGGACAACGGCAAAGAACCGGGCCCTTATATTATCAGCACGCAGATCGAAGAAGAAAAGCGCCGTGTCCGGAAGTTTACCGTAGAAGAGACCGAAAGAGGCACCTTCCTGTTCAACTCCCGGGACCTCTGCCTGTTGGAATACCTGCCCGAACTGATCAACGCCGGAGCCGGAGCGCTCAAGATCGAAGGCCGTATGAAGAGCGAATACTACGTTGCCCTGACGGTACGGGCCTACAGGATCGCGCTGGATTACGTATGGGAAGAGCTGGAAGCCGGAAGGAGCGGAAAATTGCCCCCGGAACTGCTGCAGGAACTGACGGACGAAGTCTGCTCCGTCAGCCACCGGGAATATTCCACCGGATTCCTGCTGGGCGGCCGCGGAGAGCAGATATACGGCACATCCTCGTACGTTCGCAATTCCGTATACGCCGGAGTGGTGGAAAGCTGCGAGCAGCGTTCACCGGACAACGGCGGCGGTTACCTCGTCACCCTATCCCAGCGCGGCAATTTCAGCATCTCCGACGAGCTGGAACTGGTCCAGCCCGAAGGCCCTGTTTTGAAGATCTCTCCCGCGTCGATGACCGACGCCGACGGCAATGAGATCGCCCGGGCCCCTCATCCCTGCATGACCGTCCGCTTTGCCATCCCCTTCCCTGTAAAGCCCGGTTCCATGCTGCGGGCCAGGCGCAGGCCTGAAGGCTGATCGATCCCCGGAACGCCGCCGGACCGTCGACGGAAACGGCTCCCGAACGGAATAATTGACAGGCCTAAATAATTTCTCAAAAAGAGTTGGAACTTTTCTTTTTTATGGTATAATCATATAGGTGATACCGCGGAGAAACGCGGTTTGACAAAAACGGAGGATATTGTTATGAAAAAATTCGTATGTTCTATCTGCGGTTACGTTTATGAAGGCGACGAGGCTCCCGAGCATTGCCCCCAGTGCAAAGCTCCCGCTTCCAAGTTCAACGAGGTCAAGACCGACGAGCGTGTCTGGGCCTGCGAGCACGAAGTAGGCGTGGCGAAAGGCCTTGACGAAAGAGTGGTCATGGACCTGAGGAACAACTTTAACGGCGAGTGCAGCGAGGTCGGTATGTACCTGGCCATGTCCCGCGTGGCGTTCCGCGAAGGTTATCCCGAGATCGGCCTGTACTGGGAGAAGGCGGCTTTCGAAGAGGCGGAGCACGCTGCCAAGTTCGCCGAGCTGCTGGGCGAAGTCGTTACCGACAGCACCAAGAAGAATCTCGAAATGCGCGTGGACGCCGAGTGCGGCGCTACCGAGGGCAAACTCGCTCTGGCTAAGCTGGCCAAGCAGCTGGGTTACGACGCCATCCACGATACCGTTCACGAAATGGCCAAGGACGAGGCCAGGCACGGCAAGGCTTTCGAGGGCCTGCTGAAGAGGTATTTCGGCTGATAAGTCAATGACGCCTGATCGAAGCGAATTATCCGGGGGGGGATGCGGCACATGCTGCTTCCCCCTGTTTTTTATCGACTGTCTTCTGCCTTTCAGACCGGCGCTTAGACAAATCCATCCCGGCGGGGTATAATACGCACACAGGCTCATTCTCGCGAAAAATCGTCAAAACTACCGGAGGATCTCAGTTATGAAACAGTATCGCGTTTCGAACGGATATTACGATCTCCTTGTGGGAGGCAGCCGGGCCTTTACCTGCGCCCCCGCAGGCTCGGACTTCAAATTGCCCATCGGATGGCCGTCGTTTGAAATAAACGGCGTTGACACCGCTGCGGCACCGGAGGATATGGAACTTCAGGACCGCAGGGACTTGAACGGCCGTATCGAAGAGATCAGATTGACCGGGAGCTTCGGCGAAGGGTTCAGATTGTCCGTGATCCTGAGAGTGTGCAAAGATACGCCGGTGGTGCGGTTCAGATACGAGCTGGCCTCCAAAAAGCCCGCGAAATTGACGAAGCGCGGCGGCGAGAACCTGACTTATCTCACCTGCGGCGCGGCGGCGGACAAGCTCACGGAAGTCCGCTTTTCGACCTACGACTCCGTGGGGCACGCGTACACACTCACCGAATTCGACGCTTTCGCCCACGAAGACCGCATCATGGGCCCGATACTGGCAGGCGTTTCCGGGGACAATGCCTTCTTCGCCGCATACGAGCACGGTTCCACCTATCCGGACAAATATCTGGCTTTTTCGCGCATGGAGCCGGAAACCGGACCGGAAGGCGGACCCGAAAGCGGCCCCAAAAGCTGTGCGCGCGGCTTCAAACTCGCCGCGGTAAAGGGCAATTACTGGTCCGGATATCCGCTCGACGAAAAACCCTACGAGACGATCTGGTTCCAGTTCGGCGCGGTCAACGGCGGCATCGACGACCTGGCGGAGGCGTACCGCAATTTCCAGCTGTATTATTGCACTCTTAATTCCGCGAGCCGCAAGCCATACGTTTTCTACAACACATGGGCGTTCCAGGAGCGCAACAAATTCTACAACAAACAGAATTATCTCACGTCAATGAACCAGGCGCGCATGGAACAGGAGATCGAGATCGCGCACAGGATGGGCGTTGACGTGTTCGTGATCGACACAGGCTGGTTCGAAAAGACGGGAGACTGGAACATTGACCGGAATAAATTCCCTGCCGGAATGGCGCATATCTCACGGATGCTGGAAGAAAGAGGCATGAAACTGGGCCTCTGGTTTTCCTGCGCCGCCGCAGTGACCAGCGAGATACTAAAGCGCCACGAAGCTGACGTAGCCTGCCTCGGAGGCAAAAAGCCGTCTCCCCATCCCGTGTGGGAAACGGAGGAAAGCTACGAAATGTGCCCGGTGTCCGACTATTGGAAAGATTTCGCGGACCGCCTTATATATCTTGCCCGCACCGCCGGCGTAAGGTATTTCAAGTGGGACGCCATGAGCATGTACGGCTGCGACGATCCCGGGCACCTGCACGGCAGCGCAGAAGCGTCTCCGGAAGAGAGGCGGGACAATTTCAGTTTCCTTATGGGCGTGTATATGTCGAAGATCGCCGACCGCGTATGCGAAGCGGTGCCCGACGCCATCGTCGACATGGACATAACCGAATGCGACCGGTACGTAGGGCTGGGATTCCTTTCATCGGGCAAGTTTTTTGCCGTCAACAACGGCCCCTACTACCCCTGCTTCGATATCAGCGTGCCGCCTGAACAGTGGTCGAACATATTCGTCAATCCCGGCCCCGCCCGCACCTGGATCTGCAGGCGCCCTCTGTGCTACGATAAATGGATCCCGTCTGTCCTGATGATGACCCACTACCTCCCCGACGATCCCGAAAGCTCCCAGCTGGTGAACCTGGCGTCGCTGATGCTGGGCCAGAACGGCATCTGGGGCGATCTCCCCGGCGTTTCGGAAGAAGGCGTGAATTTTATGAGTTCCGTCCTTTCCGTGTACAAGCAGGTGCGGGACGACGTGACCGCGGCGTATCCTGTGGTATACGGCAAGCCCGGCGAAGTGTTCGAAGTTCACGAAAAAATCAACCGTGACAACGGCCGTGGCATCGTCTGCCTGTTTGCCAACCTGGGCGGCAAATACACCTACAACGTTTCTTCGCCGGTGCTGGGCAAACCGCTGGTCATAGGCAGCGGCAGCGTGGCCGCGACAAAAAACGGCGCCCGGATCGATGCGGAATTCCGCTTCCCGGGCGCTGTCATAGTGTTCTTTATTTAGGCGCGATCCGTGTTCAGCCCAGGCGCTCGTTCCCACCCGGCAATACGACCGGCATCGTCAATCAGCCTCGCCGGAGCCTCCGTCCGCATTGGCCTTCTGCGCTTTTTTCTTCCGTATAACCATAAACGTCACAGCCGCCGCTATGGCAATCGCCGCGGCAGCCGAGCATATTATGACCGTCTTCAGCCTGCGCGCTTCGGCGGGAGTGCGCGCGTCCGTGGTAAAGTGGAAACAGAATCTGCCGCCGGGCGCCGCGTCGCCGTCGGTGTACAGCGTCAATATATCTCCGTCGGCGCGGTTGGCGTC
>JAEFAM010000006.1 GCA_016287565.1 Clostridia bacterium | reverse complement strand
GCCGTTGCTCTGAGGCTCCAAAGTTCCCAGCTGGATCCAGGAGTTACTGAGATAATTGAACTCCGTAGCGGCAGTATCTCCTTTTATGAGGCTGGCTCCGTCAAAATATACAGAGCCGTACATGTTTCTCAGGGCTAACTCCACCGTATATGTTCCGGCAGACTGGAATGATTTGGTGACAGATAATTTTCGCCAGCCGTTCTGAACATTTGCGCCGGTCACACTTGAAATAATATCCGATTTTGTGCCGTCAAGCGCAATATACGCACCGTTTATGAGCCCGGTAAATTGATACCCCATTGACATTGTGGATTTTACGTAAGCGCTGAACGTATACGTGCCGGGCTCAGATATCGCCACGTTCTTAGACAGTGTTCCGCTGCATATGGAACTGACGCCGGAGAGACAAACGGAACTGGTTCCGTAAAAATATTCCGTACCGGTTGCGGCACAAGAAACAAATGATAACGTTTGTGTCCAGCCGCTTAAATACTCGAGATCGCCGTTGCTGATCAGATTAGCGTTATACCGCCCTTTCCCTCCAGATTTAACAACAGAGTTGTTTGATTTGGGATTGGAAGAAACGTCAAGTTCCGTATATTCGGCAGCAGACGCTCCGTATACGTTTACTCCTGAAAGGTCGGTCAGATAACTGCAGACGGTATTCCCGTAGTTGTCAAAAGGTACACCGAGAGAAGGTCGTCGGTATTTCCGTGAATATCATCCTCACCCGCGTAACGCACCACGGCTTTCTTGTGCTCGTATTCAAAAGTGCATTTGTTTCCCAAAGAAGCGTCTGAGCCGTATTGATGAAGTTCGGACACGCGTCCGCCGTTTCCGAAATAAAGGCGCGCGTACGTCCCGTAAGCCGAACCGTTACCCTGCCTTATGAGGTACAATTCATCGTTTTCATCGTATAGGTACTCTGCAAAGTCGCCGTTTGAATACTGTATTTTCCGAAGATAACCGGTGTTATTCTGCGAGACGGTTCCATTGTATGTCGACGAATAGTAAAATTCCACGTATATACTCGTATCTTTCGCATTTGTTATCTTTTTTATCGCGTTACCGGAGTTGTATGACAGCGTCAGTTGCTGTTCGGCCGCAGACATAGTTTTTGACTGAAAACTTATACTTGTAAGGTGGTTGCCGGAATCATAATTGAACGATCTGCGGTTGCCGTATTCATCCTTTATGTACCTGATCCGCCCTGCTGAATTGAAATGCTTTTCATTGCCGCTGCTGTCAGAAATAACAAAGCGGGAATCGCTGCTGTTGCTGTCAATGGTAAGTGACATATCGTATCCGTCTTCGGACAAAAAGCCAAGAACGCCATAGTCTCTGAAATACAGTTCCGTGCCGTCGGAGTCGTTGTAGCAGTAATAATTCTCGCCGCTTATACTTTTGTATGTCACGCTCTCCCAGCAGCTTAATTTAAAGCCGTAACCGACCGTGGCATTAAAATCTGCGGTGATCGGAGCGTTTTTGTCAGTCGTTGACGGTGTAAACTGAAGACCACTCAGGTATCCGTTGTACACCGGATATACGGAAAGCGGAAGTATCTCGTCCTGCGTGGATAACCCAGGCCCTGTAACCACCGGTCTGCCGTTGTAAAGATTCACGTAGACCGTTCCGGCTGTACCTGCATCTTGGACTGCAAAAGCCCAGCGGCTCTCCAGCCCTTTAGTATCGTAATATGTGATATAAAAAGACGGGTTTGTCGTTGAGAAAATAACATCGTCTGCAGAGATAAACGTAGTAAAGCCATCGAGTGATTCCGTTGCCGATTGAAGTACTATACCATAGTTTGTACTGCTGTCTTCGTACCATCTCTGCATGCACGAAGTAACGTCGAAGTTGAGATAGATCTCTGCGGTATCGGAGGCGGAAACAGAGTAGTCAATAACGGTATCTGAAAAAGAAGGCTGGTTGTTCCAGGTAAGCGTGTTTTCCGCCCAGGATGAAGTCACTTCTTTAGCCACCACCGTAAGATACGAGGACGAACTTGACGAAAATGAATACCAGTAACCGTTGCCGGCCTGTTGAAGCGAAACGATTGCGGAAAGGATGCGTGACGCTTTGGGGAGCTCGGGAAGATTATTGACCCTGAAGAACGAGCGCATTTTGAGAAGCTCGCTGTCGAGCGAAGCGTTGCCCACGTGCATCAGATAATAGTAATTTGAATTGAAATTCGGAATTCCTTCCCTGACGTACGCGTCCGAAACGTCGCCGTGTGTCGGGCTGTCGGTTATGAGCGTGGGGTCAATGACGACGGGATATTCGCGTTCCGCATTTTCGAGCCATTCTCTATCCGGCGTTACGGTCAATATATATCCGTATTCTGTCTGCTCAAGGGTATATTCTACCGAATCTGAAACGTCACCCCGGGCATCGTACATAAATGCATGAGGAATGGTCCCTTCGCCAAGATGGATGCAGCCTTCTTCGTCAATGTATAATTCGCAATTAGTCGTGACTGCGAATCGGAAAGCTGTATCTTCAGGAAGCGTCTCTAAAATTATATTTTCTTTCACGTTCCTTCCGTAAATGAGATATGAGAGCGAAACGCCGCTTAAAATATTGCTGTATACCAGTTGTGATTTGGCATTTGGTATTGCAAACAGCTCGGCAGTTCTTGTGGCATATTCCTGCTTCGGCAGTTCGGAAATTTGTGCTTCCGATAGCTGAAGATTATCGTGTATCAATTCGAAAGAAGCGCTGACGCCGTCAAAACCGATACTGTATGCGGGACATTCAAAATCAAATGCCAGTTCAATATCCGACAGCGTGGGCGTAAAGGAATCTCCTTTGCGAACAAGGGTGTTATCGTATTCTACGAAACCGTCGGAAGTTTGAAAATGAATATTGAAACCGTACGAACCGAGAGTGTAGGTTCCGTCGCTGAGGCGGAGTGTTTTGGAGTTAGAATTTCTCAAAGAAGTGTCTTCAAAGAGAGCATCGATCATATTATTTGATGCAGTTTCTTCCGGGAGAATAACCGAGTCGTTTGCAGGCGTTTCAATTTGCGGCACAGTACTGTCTTCTGCCCAAATGACCATTCGTGTGGGTAGCAATGTGGCAAAAGTGGTTACAACAAGCAGAATCGCAATTGCCTTAATTCCTGTTTTTTTGAGTGATTTGTTCATTGTAAACCTCCGCTTTTAATTTTACTATTAGCACCAGTTTGATGCAAGCCCCATACTCTTGGCTTCTTGGAGTCGGCAGTAATATCCTCCCCGCTATTGGAATTGGCTGTTGGTCAAATTATAATCGATCCGAAAGCAGATTTCTACGGCACAATTTGGGAAATATGTCGCAAAAACATATAAAAGCGCATTATTAAGGAGTTTTTTATGTCTCACTCTCGGAGACAGAATCCTCGATCTGTTGCAATAAAGATGAATCATAAAAGGCATATATACAATTGCTATCTGAGACAAAGCCATAATACTTTTCCACTTTGGAGATTTGTGAAATTGCAAACATTCACAGAAGTACATTTTACAGACATTAGGAATGTATCGCGTCTCTCTTCTTCCGTTTTCATTTTAAAAAAGCACAAATCGATGTCAAAATTATCCGCATAATATGAGACCGGCAAGAGCGTTTCACTTCTCCAGCTTCTTCATTGACCGCATCATAGCAAAAGGCACGGCGAACTGAAGGACGCTCTGGATCAGCAGGAGCTGCTGGGGACCTGTAATATTGACGCTGAAAAGCGTGAAGGACCAGTCTTTTACGAGGCGGATCCACAGCGTGCCCAGCGCCATACCGAGGAAGGAGCTGAGGTTGCTGACTATGAAGTAAAACGACATGAATTCGGTACGGTTCTCCTCGGGCATATTGACGTAGATTATGTTGGAGCCGGTGACGTTGACGCCAACGCCTATCACGTGCTGGGTAAGCCTGACGGTGAGCATCACCGGGATGAAATTGGCGGAATTGACGAAGGCATAGAGGAAGGTTGTCGGAGCGTGGAGTATCGCAGCCAGCGCGAAGGCCCGGAACCAGGAAGTGCGACGGATGTAGCGCTTCCAGGGGCGCTGGAAGAATATCAGGAACAGCGTGTAGGAGGCGTTGATGGCGCAGATGAAAATGTAGGGAACGCCGGAATCCACCGTGAGGTAGTTGTCGATGATATTGGCCACGGCGAATGTCCTGGTGAACGTCCACAGGAAGACGAACAGCATGGTCCAGAGGAATCTTTTGTCCCGGAAAGGCAGCTTTACGACGTTGACCAGGCGAATCTTTTCGGTGCGGACGTACTCCGGCTCCTTCGGCAGCACCATGAACAGCAGGTCTATCAGCGCCAGGCCGTAGGCGAAAAATCTGATCCAGGTGAATATTTCTGGATTCGCTTCGGCAAGTTTGTCCTGGAGCATGGCCAAGGCAAGTATTATGACGCCCGAGGTCCCTGCGCTGATGGTCTGCACGTATGCAAAATAGTCTCCCCTGAGCTCGTCGGGCACGCTGTATATATGCATCTCTGAGATGCCAGGGACTGATACAGCGTTCATTACGTTGGCGGCAAATATGACCAGGCAGAACGATACGGTTCTGGCCCCCGGGTCCGTTATCACGTAGGGAAGCAGCGTCACGGTCAATATGTTAAGCGTGTGGAACATGAACCTGAGCAGCACCAGCACCGCCTTGCGTTTGCGGAACCGGGCAAGCAGGTTGGGCGAAAAGACGCAGAAAAGATTGGCCAGAAAAGGTATGGCCGCCACGATTCCCACCTGGGCCGCGTCAAGCCCCGTATGCGCCAGAAAGCCGCTGTAGAACACGCCGGCGGTGAGGTACGAGTTCACCGAGTTCAGCAGGCAATAGACCATAATAAAGGTCCTTGACCGGGCCAGCGTCTCTCTCATATTGAATACCCTCCGGAAACTTCCGGAGGGATTTGGACGGTTCGCTCTGTTCACGTTTTTCAGTCTGCCTGCGTCAAGGTTCTCGTAAGCAGGGGTATCCGGCTGCCTCGTGGGCGTCCAGGAGCTCGTCGCACATTGCCACGATCTCGTCGGTGGACAGCTGGGCGCCGGTGTGGGGATCGGCCATGGCCGCGTGGTATACGGTCTGGCGGCAGTTGTTGACCGCCGCGTCGATAGTCAAAAGCTGCATGTAGATATTGGACGAGTTCATCATCGCCAGCTGGAGTGGCAGCTCGCCTATATAGGTGGGATGGATGCCTGCCCGGTCGACGTAGCAGGGCACTTCCACGCAGGCTTCTTTGGGCAGGTTGGTTATGAGGCCGTTGTTGATGACGTTGCCGCCCAGTTTGAAGGGTACGCCGGTGATGGTGGCCTCGATGATGTGGGAACAGTACTCGCTGGTGCGCGTGTGGGTGACGTTGCCGCCTGCCATTATCTCGTCGCGCTGCTTCTCCCAGCCGTTGATCTGCGCCACGCACCTTCTGGGGTACTCGTCAAGGGGGATGTTGAACTTCTCTATGAGGTCGTCCCTGCCGGCTTTGATGTAGTAGGGATTATACTCCGCGTTGTGCTCGGAAGATTCGGTGCAGAAGTAGCCCAGCTTATCGATGTAGTCCAGGCGCACCATATCGTCGTGCTTTTCTCGGGCGTTCTTCTCTTTCGCCCGGCGGCGGATCTCCGGATAGAGGTCGTTGCCGTCTTTATCCCTGATGTCCAGGAGCCAGCCCATATGGTTGATGCCGGCGATGGTCTCGATGCGGAAGTCCAGCTTGTCCTCCATGCCCAGTTCAGTGAGCAGGCAGTAGGTGCAGGCCTGCACGGAGTGGCAGAGGCCGATGGTGCGGATCTTCGAATATCTCTGCATAAAGCCCGAGACGATGGCCATGGGGTTGGTGTAGTTCAGGAAGAGCGCGTCGGGGCAGACTTCTTCCATATCCCTGGCAAACCCTTTCATCACCTGTATAGTGCGAAGGCCTCTCATAATGCCGCCGATGCCCAGCGTGTCTCCGATGGTCTGCCTGAGGCCGTACTTTTTAGGTATCTCGAAGTCGATGATGGTGCAGGGATCGTAAAGGCCCACCTGGATGGCGTTGACGACGAAATCGGCTCCCCTGAGCGCGTCTTTTCTGTTCTCCACGCCCAGGTATTTTTCCACCGTTGCCCTGCCCTGGTTCAGTTTCCGGTTCATCGCGTCGATGAGAATGTACGATTCGTCCAGCCGTTTGGCGTCAATGTCGTACAGCGCGATCTGCACGTCGTGGGTCTGTTCCGTCAACATCACGTCGCCCAGCACGTTTTTTGCGAACACCGTGCTTCCGGCGCCCATAAAGGTCAATTTCATATCGTGTTCTCCCCCCTGTTTTCGTTATTTACGTATTCTTCCATCTTTATTCTGTACCGTCTGTAAATAAACCCGAATATGAACAGCGCAAGGCCGCATACCGCGGCGATTATCCCGCCCGTGGCGTAGCTCAGGCCAATCTCGGGGATCGCTGCCGCGGCTGCCTGATCTCCTGCGAGCCGCATGACCAGTTTTGAAAGGCCGCCCAGCCGGATATACGGGATGAAAGTCAGGAAACTGACGAGCGACCAGCCGAATACGATGGGCACCCAGAGCGTCACGCCCGGGTTGGGTTTCGAGGCTTTTGCGGCGATCTTTATGAGAAGGTATATCCAGGATAATATATTTATGAGCAGCACTGCCGCCATAACGATCAGGACAACGTGGACCGCCACGCCTGCGACGCCGTAGGATTCTTTCTGGACAAGGCCGTTGAGGTATGATTTGAGGCGGTCTTTTACGTTGCCGGCGGGGATGCTGGCAGCCGCTTCGTTATCAGTAGCCGAAGCGCTGTCAGCAGCCGGTGCGCTGCCATCCGAAGCGGGAGTTCCGGAAGTGGAGCCTGCGGAACCGGTCCGCGCGCCTTTCGAAATGCCGAAATTGACCACGTCGTCGCCGGGAACAATATCTGCCGCCGCGTCCGCGTCCGGTATCATATCGAGGAAATTGCCCACCAGCAGCGCGTCGATCACCGAGTCGATGCTGAGCTTGCCCCCGGCGTCCAGCATGCCGGACTGACTGACGAATTCCATGATGCCGTCGAAGAAGCCGTCGGGATCGTACTCGTATTTATCGAGGATGTCGCTGCCGTACTCCGGGTCGCGTACGGACCTCTCGTAAATGCTTACGTAGATGGCCCTGGCCCTTTCGGCGATCTCATCAGGCGTGAGTCCCTCGTCGGAAAGGTCTTCTATTATCTCTCCCACGTCTTCGCCGATGTCCCCTTCAGTGAGTCCCACGCGCTGGCAGAAGTCGTCGTATTTGGACAGGTCCGTTTCGCCGGTGGAATCGGAAACTATGTCTTTGTACTCGTCGAATCCGTTCTTTATGGCCACGCCGGAAACGGCCTTGAGGACGCTTTTCACCATATTGACCACCACGGGCCTGGACTCCTCCAGCTGGTCGTAGGCGCTGTCCACCGCGTAATCCACGTTGGCCCGGAGAAATCCGGAAGTGGCTTTGTCGTGGGACAACGGGATGGAGCTCAGCAGCATTGCCGGAGTGACTCTTACCGCCGCGAAAACGGCAACGCTGTCGTTCCCCAGTCCGTCGATCAGCGCGTCGATTATGAGCCCGCTGTCTATCCCTCTGGCCAGGCCGTCGTTCTCGGCCTCTCCTTCGGAATGAACGGCCTCCGACCGGACGTATTCCAGGAAGCTCCTGTCTATCTTCAGCCGCACTCCCACTCTTGCCACGGGAATAAGGAGATAACCCAGCACCGACGCTATGCACATAAGCGCTATCACTACGTTGCTGACGATCAGAAACCTTTTGGTCTTCACGGCGTCACCGTTCATGCGGCTCCGTCCTTTCTTCGCAAAAAACGACCCTTATTGCTACCTTTAAAAAACGCTTTTGCCGCCCTGCCTACTGCCTGGAAAGCGTGACTTCGGACCTGCTGATCTTCTCGGACATTGCCCCTTTGCCGGCGATGCCGTTGTCGTTCTTTCCCCAGACCACCAGCAGCCCGTCTTTAAAGTAGGCGCTGAATCCCACGCCTGTGCCCGCGGCGCTGACGCCCTGGGCGATCTCCACGGGCGGGACCACGGAACCGGTGGAGCCGGACTTGCTCTGGCCGTAGCCGTTCTCGCCCCAGCCGTACAGTTTTCCGTCTCTGGTCAATATAAGCGCGTGCCCTTCCTGCATGGATACCGAGGCGACGTTGTCCATCAGCCTGTTCATTTTGCCGGTGGCGCCGCCGCTCACGTATGATTCGGCTCTCGTTCCCATATAGTACAGCACGCCGTTCCGGTCGATATAAAACGCGGAATGTTCTCCGGCGAAGGCGGCAACTGCGTCGGAAGCCAGTTTGTAGGGCGTCGTGATCATCTCGGGAGCGGAAGAACTGAGTTTGCTCCAGCGGTTGTCCCCCAGGCCGTAGAGCGAACCGTCAGCGGTGACGTACAGCGTGTGGCGCCTGCCCGCGGCGGCGCTGACAACGCCGTCCGCTATCTTGATCCAGGAGCTGCTCTGCTTGGAGCCCGTATTCCCCAGCTGGCTGTAGGCGTTGTTGCCCACGCCGTAGAGAGTGCCGTCGCTCATAAGCAGGAGCGCGTGGTCGTAGCCCAGGCTCATTGCGGCGACCTGGCCGTTGCCCGGTATCTTTATGGAATCGAATATGCCGGAATTGCCTTCGCGGCCCAGCTGTCCCGCGGAATTGTCGCCTGCGGTGAGCACACGGCCGTCGGCCATAAGTACGTAAGTGAACTGGAGGTCTCCCGTGCCGCCGCCCTGGGCGGTAGCCACGGACCTGACTCCCGTGAGAAGCATCATCGGCCTGGAATAGACGCGCCTGGCGATGCCCATGGAACCGCCCGAATTGTTGCCCCAGGCGTACAGCGTGCCGTCCTCGGTCAACGCGAAGATGTCAGTGGCTCCCGCGGCGATCTTATATTGCGTCTTCGTGGAAACGCCTTTCTTCACGGCGCAGACCGTCAGCGTGGCGTCGTCATTCAGCCCGATGGTCCCGGTCAACGTTCCCAGTTCCTTCTGCTTGCCGGCAGCGTCGGACAACAACACTGCGCTCAGCTCGTACCCGTCCTTGACCGTGATCTCGTATTCCGCGTCAACTTCCGAACCCAGCATTCCCAGAGTGTTCTTGACGCCGTTCTTCACGGCGGCTCCGTTAAGTTTCACCGTCACGGCCGCATCGTCGTACACCGCGGTGACAGAAGTAGGAGAAATGTTGAAATACGCGTACAGCTGCGACAGCCATACGTCCCTTCTCTTGGCGGCAAATCGCTTCATGCTGTTTATATTGCTCTTCCAGGTGGATTCGGCGGAACCGGCAACGGCCCAGCGCTGGAAGTTGGCGGTGATGGGCTTTTCCATCTCGGCCACCGTGGCGTTGATCACTTCCAGGCAGCGCTCTTCGGTGTAGACAACGTCTGCGGCGTAGAGGCAGCGCTCTATGAACTGCTGCTTGAACTGGCTGTTCTTGAGCAGCCTGTATACTACGGACCCCAGTATGGTGCCGTCGTTCAGCGCGTGATTGAACATGTTGGAATTGTAGTCGGAGAGCAGTCCTCCGTCCATGTCCATCACCACGAACCGCCACTTCTGATCGAGGTGGCTGGGATCGTTTTCAGAAGTGCAGCGCCAGACTTTTACGTTGTTCCAGGGGAAGTCTCCGTTGCAGAGATACATATGGGCGATCATGGTGTCGATGAGGCTGTCGATATCCAGCTTGTCGATCACGTTGGTGTAGTATTTGTCCTTGCCCATGTCGTGGCCGGTGATATATTTAACGAGATCTTCCCAGTCTTTTACGTCCTGCTCCGTGCCGTCGCACAGCTCGTAGGGGCTGTTGCCGTTGCCCGTGACCAGGGGCGTGGGTGCCTCCAGCATGGCGAAGTTTTCTTCGAGGATGCCGTAATGTTCGGTGAAATATTTGGGGCTGTAGCGCTCTCTGGCGTTGTAGGTGCCCCAGAGCTCGCCGTTAATGAATACGACAACGGACCTGGCTTCCTGGTAGTCCACGTTCAGCATGGAGGACAATTTCTGGCTCACCCGGTCGGCCATGAACGAACCTACGGCGTCGTTGCCCGCGTTACGGAGCAGGATCCGTTTGAAAGAGGTGATCTTGTAGCCGTTGACGTCGGTGGCCCGGCCCCGGAAAAGGTCGTAGCGGAGCTTTCCGGGATTGCCGGTGATATCCGGATTGGCGTCGCTCTTGAAGTAGAGGCGGATGGATTTCTGAAGATTGCCCAGAGAGCCGTTGCCGGAAAGCGATATTTCCACCCACTGATCTGCCCGTTTTTTGCCCGTTTCGTCGTATATCTCGCAAAGAGCCGTGACGCGGCGTTTAGTGGTGAACGGAGACTGCATGGTGGTGTAGTAAATGCCTGTCTTGCCTCCGAAATCGTCCGGCTCCACCACGAGAGATATTATGGGTGCGTCGTATTTGGCCACGCCGTCGGACCACATCATATACGTTTCTATGGTCTCTTCGGTGCGTTCTCCTTCGGCGTTGATGCCTACCGCCCGGACCACCCTTCCTCTGGGCATCTGGTTCGTAGGGACCGGGTATCCCAGGGCGTTGTGAGTGCTCTTGATCAGATTGCCCACGTTCTTTTTATCCGTCATGCCGAGAGACAGTGGTGCCGAGTACTGTCTGCTCTCCTTATCGGGCGTAGAACCGTCGGTGGTGTAATATATCTCGTACCCTTCCGGGCCTGTCATTTCTATCTCGATGCTGGTGGTGTAGATGCCGCCCTTCAGCGAAAAAACTATGTCTTTTTCCGGGGTCAATACTTCCGGTTCTTCCGTGGGCTGCGGCTCTTCCGTTGGCTCCTCTGCCGGATCGGTGGCAGGGTCAATATCTCCCGTGGGCGCCTCCGAAGAACCGTCGGTGACGTCCGGTCCGTCGGGCCCGGACTGTCCGTTTTTATTGCAGGAAACCGCACCGGCGATCAACATCACCAGCGCGGCAATAAGTATCAATATTCTTACGGGTGAGAACCGTGCTCGGCCCGGAACGGAGCCCCGGCCTTCACGCCCTTTTCCAAGGCGTCGCGGAAAGTTTGAATCAGCCATAAAACACCTGTTTTTTCTGTTTTTTCCTGTCTTTTCAATCCTGGTCGGAGAAATTCACACGGTCGCGAATGAGATAAAGCGGCCTGTTCCTGGTCTCGTCGAACATCCTGGCCAGATACTCGTTCTGCACGCCCATAAGGATGAGCGTTATGCCCTGTACCAGCAGCCCTATGCACAGCACGGCGAACAGCAGCCCTGTCTGTCCCAGCACTCCGCAAAGGCCAAGTATCAGGGCGACTATAAGGTAGATAATGCTGGCGGCGGTCAGAAAGATGCCGAATCCGGTGGCCAGCTTGAGGGGCTTGAAGGAGAAGGACAATATAGCGTCCTTTGCCAGTTTCAGCATCTTTTTCAGCGGGTATTTGGTGGTGCCCGCGAAGCGTTTCTGGCGCTCGAATTCCACAGGAGTCTGGCGGAAGCCCAGCCAGCTGACGATGCCCCGGACGTAGCGGTTGTGCTCCCTGACTTCAAGGAGCGCCTCTTTCACCTTCCGGTCGATGAGCCTGAAATCTCCCGTATCCACCGGGATGTCAACGTCGGTCATCTTGTTCAGCGTGCGGTAGAAGGTCCTGGCGGTAAACTTTTTAAAGAAGGACTCCCCTTCTCTGGATATGCGTTTACCGTACACCACGTCGTATCCGGCGCGCCATTTTTCCAGCATCTCGGGAATGACTTCCGGAGGGTCCTGCAGGTCCGCGTCGATGACGACGACGCATTGACCACCCGCCGCGTCCATACCGGCTGTGATGGCCGTCTGGTGGCCGAAATTTCTGGCGAAATTTATAAGTTTTACGCGCCTGTCAACGGCGCATATCGCCCTGGCCAGCTGCTCCGTGTCGTCGCGGCTGCCGTCGTTGACCATAACGATCTCGTAGAGGATGCCCTCCCCTTCCATTACCGCCGTAAGCCGCTTGTAGGTCTCCCCTATGACCTCCTGTTCGTTGTACAGAGGGACCACCACGCTGCATACCGTAGTATCGCCGTCCACGACTCTGGGTTCAAACTTTTCTTCCATCGTTTTTCACCTTTCTGAGGTCAGAATGACCAGGAATTAAACCACCTGAGGTCGGAAATGTAGCTGTTCTTCACGGGAATGCCTACCAGCACCGGGTAGAAGAACACGTACAGCGCCAGCACTATGCCCATATAGATGAGTATCGTAGGCTTTCCGATTATCTTGTCCTCCCACAAACACTTTATTACGTACACCAGCATTATGATGAGGAAAGGCACGGAGGTGAAGTAGTGGTAGATGAACGTGCACCGGGTGACAAGTATCCAGGGGAACAGCTGGCAGGCGTATCCCACGAAGGCCACCAGCATGCCTTTGTCCCGCCGCTTCCAGGTGTAGTACACGGCAACGGGCAGGCATCCCAGCCCTACCCACCAGACGGCGGGGTTTCCGAAGGATGCCACGGAGGCCCTTATGCCGCTGGCCAGTCCCGCGTCGGAGCTGGAGTAGTAGTAGATCGGCCTCATATCGATTATCCACGAATACCAGGAGGACTGGTACGGATGGGTGGAATTCAGGCCTGAATGGTAGTTGTACATATATTTCTGATTCTCCCAGACCACCTGGAGCAGCGATTTGTCCGGGTTGGAAGCCATGTACGGCAGGTAGGACAGCACATAGATGGCAACGGGTATCAGTATGAAGAATATGATGCAGCAGCCGCAGGTGGGCAGGAACTTCGTGAGCGTCCAGGAACCCGCCTTCTTGCCTTCCTTTCCGGCAACCGATCCGTCTGCGCCTCCCCTGGTGGAGTTGTACGCCTCGCTGAGGCTGCCGACGAAGAAAAGTATTGCCAGTCCGACTCCGGAGTAGATGCTGGTCCATTTGGACGCGGCGCCAAGTCCGAAGCAGAGCCCGCAGAGGAACAGCGGCAGCAGCGACTTCCAGAAAGGCTTGTCGTATGACCGCCCCGTGAAGTAGTCGAACATAAAGTAGTACATCAACATCGTGAAGAATACTGAATAGGTGTCAATAGTCGCCAGCCTCGTCTGGGCCGTGCGCATAAAGTCGAAGCACAGCAGGAACGCGGCAATGAACGCGAAGTTGGACTTTCTCAGCAGCTTCAGGGCCAGCAGGTAGATTATCGGCACCAGAAGTACGCCCATCAGCGTGCCCATGAACCTCCAGCCGAAGGGATTCATGCCGAAGATCCTTATGCCTATGGAGATCAGAGTCTTGCCCAGAGGCGGATGGGTGGTCTCGTAGATTGGAAGCCCGTAAATGTGTTCGTAGGCCGTGCGCGGGAAGTATATCTCGTCGAAATACGTGCCATTTTCGTAGGTCCTGAACGCCTCGGCCAGATCCTGCTCGTCGAACAGGTTGGCGGGAGTGAACTCGGTGGTGTTGACCTCCGGATCGTACTCCTGTCCGGTGACCGTCACGGGCAGCTGGACGTAGTTGCCGTCCGCGTCCTTCTCCCAGAACGCCATCTCGTTGAGGGCAAGGCCCTTAATTGTGCAGACCACTCTGACGCGGCGTGTGGTGAACTTGTTGTTGTACAGTTTCCACTCGAAGAATTCCGGTGGATCGGAGTCGCTCCTGGAGAACGAGAAGGCCTCCTTGAAATTGCCGCTGCCGTCAGTCTCCTCGTACATCACCATATAAGTGCCCGTGCGGGAGGAAGGAATGTTGGGCAATACCGTCGTCCTGGATACGTTCCGCACGGAGTCGAACTCCACGGTGACGCGCTCCAGACCGGCGGCCGGTTTCCAGTAGGAAGAGGCGCCGTAGGCGTTGCCCAGCTTATAGAAGGACACCACCGCGCATACCAGCGTCAACGAGCATATCAATATTATGTCCAGCTTTTTGATCCTTGTGGGATCTTCGGCAACGGACAGCTGCTGCTTGTATTTTTCGTCGTCGTGCTTCTTGATGACCAGCAGCACGAACACCGCCAGGGACACGCCCAGGGCAACGAACAGTATCTTGAACCATATATTGGCCTCCTGCCCCTTTTCGGTGGAGCTGGAGGAATCGCTGCGCAGGATGCTGATGGCGCCAACGCCCTCGGGCAACGCGTCGATCTTGGTGATCCTGACCTCGTCGAGGTACGCCACGCCTTTGGATTCGGCGCTGTAGCCGCCGATGCCGATGCTCAGTTCCGCGTCCTTCTGGCTCTTGCCGGTCTGCACGTACGCCGTGTATTCCATCCACTCACCGTTTGTGGTGTAGAGGCCCGTGGTGCGCTGATACACCTGGATGGCGGAAATGTTGAAGCCCGCGCCGCGGTTGCCCTCGGAGAAGCCCTCGTCGATCTCGCCTTCGATCTTGACCATGCAGGTGACTTTATAGTAAGTGTTCTCTTTAAGGGCAATTTTCTGATACACGCGCACGTCGTTGGGCACGTTGTTGCTTATCTTTACGCATCTGCCGCTGTAGCCGTCTTCGCTGATCGTCACTCCGCCGGAAGTCTCGTCGCCGATGGAGCGCTCGTAGTTGTTGATGCTCCAGCCGTCGATCCTCTCTCCGGAGCCTTTCTCGAAGGAGTCGTTCTTGAATGCCGTGCCGCATCCCGTAAACAGTATGCAGATCAGCATGGCGGCGGCGATCACCGGCAGTATCTTCAATATGGTCTTCTTATTGCTTTTTTCAGTTTTCATCCGCATTGTCCTCCGATCTGTCATCAGCGCCGTCATCCGCGCCTTCTTCCGCGCCGCCTTCCGCTGCGCCGAAGCGAAGCCGCTTGTCTCCGGCTTTAATGACGTTTATCGAGATCAGTATTGCCGCGGCCAGCAGCGCCAGGCAGCAGGCCAGATTTATCCATGCGATGACTCTACGGTGAGTCTCCTGGGCGGCCCAGTAAAACTTGCCGTACAGGTCCTGCGTGGCTCCCGCGTTTTTAAGGGCGCCTCCCAGCTCCAGGCCCAGCATCACCGAAAGCACCGACATGAAATTGACGCCGGTGAGGACGCCGTAGATCCAGAGCAGGATCTTGTTGCCCGAATATACCACCGCGGCCAGGAGCAGCACCGCCGCCGGGAAGAAATATCTTTCGTGCATGCGGGGCCCGAACATCGTTACCATATAGACGAGCACAGAGGAGTACAGGAAGGGCAGCCATTCGTCTTCCCTTTTAGTGAACTGGTACATGACCCAGACGCCTATGCAGGTCACCACGATCATTATCATTCCGAAGGTGAAATAGGACATGCCGAACAGGAACGTGCCGTCGTCCGGAGTCCAGTTCTGCCTGATCACGTAGTAGAAGTTGTAGGAGTTGACGGTGGCACCTTTGTAGCCGTTGGCGGTGCCTACGTAGAGGTTGAACAGCCACTCTATAAAGTTGGGTTCCATCTTGATCCCGAAGGGCAGCGCCACCACCACGACGGTACCGATGCAGACCAGCAGGCATTTCAGCAAAAGCAGCACGGTGCGTACCTTGGGCTCGTCTTTCTTTTTGAAGAACCGGCGCAATAGAGCGTAGCCCATTATAGGCACCATAAAGATGCCCTGGGGTTTTAATATGATCGCCAGGCCCAGCATCACGGAAGCCGGGATGAATTTGTCTTTGACGATGAACCAGACCATCAGCAGGCAGAGGAGCGCCAGGATGGAATCCACCTGGCCCCAGGCGGCGGAATCCAGCATGGACAGCGGATTCATCACCCACAGAGCGATGAAGAATATCGTCCAGTTCTTGCTTACTCTCTTGGAGGCCATACGGTATACGACCCAGCCGATGCCTATATCCGCCAGTATCGACGGCAGCTTCATCAGCATTACGTGGCCAGCGGTCCCCGTGAGGCCCAGCCACTTGGAGATCAGCGTGTTGAACCACAGGAAGTACATATAAAGGGGCGGATAATCGAGGCTGTACGAAGCGGCGTTGGCGTAGAAGTTGGGTATGCCGTCTTCCACTATATGTTTTCCCCAGCTGCTGAACAGGTTCACGTCAATGCTGCACTGCGGCGCCGTCACCGAGGCCACGAGCCTCAGCACCAGTCCCAGGGTCAGCAGCACGATCACCGCCGCGCCGGTCCGCATGCCCTTCTCCGCGCCGTCAACGCCCGCCGGCTTTTCCTTGTCTCTCAGCACCCCGTACCGGTACATAACGGCGAAGAACAGGAAGGCGGCCGATACGATGATCAGCCCTATCTTTATTCCGTCGTAGTACTGGTTCACCAGATCGGTCTGGCTCTGGGTGGTGGCGCCGGAGGACTTGCCGCTGGAATTGTTCAGCATGGTCTCTTCGAATGAAACGGCGGTGGCGCCGGAGGGAAGTTTCGAAAGCTGCTCGATCTTTACGTCGTCGAACCAGGCCGTGCCGCTGGTGTCGCAGCTGTAGAATCCGAGCCTGAAGCAGATCTCGGCCTTGGTCTGGCCGGAGGAAGTGAGTCCGTAGACAGTGAGCTCGGTCCAGTCGTTGTCCCCCACCAGGCCGCCTTTATAGTCGTAGGAGTAGAGCGCGGAAATGTTGGCTCCGGCGGCTTTGCCCGGAGAATCCACGCCTGCGGTTTTGACCTTTGCGGTGACCTTGTAATACGAATTGGGCTTGACGTCGATCTTTACGCGGAACCTGGCGTCGTTGGCGCCTTCGCTGACGATCTTGGCGCAGCTGCTGCCGTCCGGGCCTTCGGGAACGATCGAGAAGGCGCTCCTGTCGGCATAGTAGCCGTCAGTCAGAAAGTCGCCCTGCCCTTCGCTGAAATCCCATTCCAGCAGCAGTTTGTACCCTGCCCTGCCGCTTTTTTTCACTGTAAAACACACGCTCAGGCCGATAGCCAGCACCAGCAGCGCGGCGATGACGATGGCGACGGTACGGTGCTTCTTTATAAAAGCTGCGACGCCCGGCTCCTTTTTTATCTCGCCGGACCTGCTTTCCGCGGCCTCTTTATTATCTTTATCGGATCTTTCTTCCGGTATCATATCCTGTACAACCTCTCAACAACCGATTGCTTATCTATCTCGATCTCGTTCCTGTACGTCAGTTCTCCGATCCTGCACCCGGGGCCTATATAGGCGTTCTCGCATTCCAGCGTGTCGACGGCAACGTACTCCAGCCTGGCGTTCTGCGCCTCCATAAAGTACGACGACAGCAGGAACTCTCCGTCTTTTATCCCGGGCACGTCTCCCCTGGGCTTGTATTTAACGGAGGCGTCCAGCACTTTTACCCTGGCGATCTCGGACCGCTCGCAGGAAAGTATCTCGAGGCTCTCCCCCGAAAATACCGCTCCCGTATATATGACGCCGTTTACGTTCAAACGTTCTGCCTTTATCGCGGAAGACGCATCAAGCCTGCCTCTGCTCCTTATAAGCAGCCTGGCTCCCGAGTACTTCCCCGACATGTTCATGGCGCCGTCAACGACCACCACGTCCGCCCGGAACCTGCCCGAAACGTTCAGCGTGCCGTCGACTTTCACCGATTCCGCCAGCAATCCGTCCAGCACGACTCCTTCACCGTACACGCTGAGCCTGTCGCAGCTTAGAAAACTCCTGAACCTGGCGCTGCCGAACACTTCGATCTCGTCGGCCTCCACTTCCTCGCGGAACACGGCCCTGCCGTACACCTGTAAATTGCGCACGTCGATCCGCTGGTCAACGGTCTGATCGTCTTCAATTACAATGCCGTTAAAACTTTCCAAAGCAGAACCGTCCCCCGTGGCAATAAGCTGTCGAGCGTATTCTACCACATTGTCCGCGGAAATAAAAGACCGGCCGGCCGCGCGAACGGTACCGGCCGGCCGGGGCGTCGATCCCGGAGAGGATCACTCTCCCGTGAATATCCTGATCGCCCGTTCGGCGTCCTCCTGCATTGCCAGCTGCGCCGTCAACGCCAGATCGTGGAAGAAGGTCACGTCCTGGCTGTCCAGCATTTCCCTGGCGGCGCGCACACCGGCCCTCGACATATAGCTGTAATAGTTGATCTTTCTGATGCCGTTGCGGATGGCTGTGCGGTAGTCTTCCGTGCTGACGCCGCTGCCGCCGTGCATGACCAGCGGAAGCCCGGTCTTTTGGGCTATGACCTTTACCCTGTCGAGGTCCAGTTTGGGGGTCGATTTATATATGCCGTGGGCGGTGCCGAAAGAGGGGGCGAAGGCGTCTATGCCTGTCTCCCTGCAGAAAGCCACCGCTTCTTCCGGGTCGGTGTAGACGGGGCCTACGGCTGCGGAGGCGCTGCCTTCGCGGGACGGAAGCGAACCAAGTTCTGCCTCGACTCCCGCACCGAATTCCGCCGCCATCTTCACCACTTTTCTGGTGTTGGCAAGGTTTTCTTCGTAGGGCAGCAGGCTTCCGTCGTACATGATGCCGGTGAAGCCGAGTTTCAGCGCAGCCTCGGCGTAGTCAACTTCGACTCCGTGGTCCAGCTGCACGCATACGGGCACTTTCGCCGCTTTGGCAGCCACGACCATTACGGGCCCTATGACCGCCAGAGGCGCCGCGTATTCGTGGACCTGTGCGTGCATGACTATGACGGGAACGTTCAGCTTTTCCGCCGCGTTCAGCACCGCTTCAAGGCTCTCCAGGTTGGGAGTGTTGAAGGAGCCGACGGCTATGTTTCTCTCTTCCGCTATCTTAAGTATTTCCGTAAGGCTGGCAAGCATGTTTTATCTCCTCTTTTCATCTCTGTTTCCGTTTTTCGCTTCTCTGTTTTCCGTTCCGGCAGCGCTTCATTCCGCGTCCATCAGCGGTCTCACGGCTCTGTACACTTCTTTGTAGCGCTTATATATCTTCATATATTTGTCGTGCATCTCCTGCCGCGGCAGGAAAGTCTCCGTCTCCTTGACCATAAGTCCGGCTGCTTCTTCCAGGTCTTTAAAGACGCCTATGGCGGCGCCGGTGAGCATTGCCGAACCCACGGTCCCCGCGTCGGAGGTCTTGAGCGCCGTTACGGGCATATTGAGCACGTCAGCTTTCATCTGCATCCAGACCTTCGACCTGGCGCCTCCTCCGGTGGCCCGTATCCGCGTGAACCGGATGCCCGAATCCGCCAGCGCCTCGTAGTTCAGCCTCATCTCGTAAGCCACGCCCTCCATGCAGGCCCGGTAGATCTCCGGCGCCGTGGTCTCCGTGGTCAGCCCCAGTATGGCGCCCCGGGACCCGGTATCCATATAAGGAGTTGCCGCTCCGGCGAAGTGGGGCAATACCAGCAGCCCCGTGGGTCCGTCCTTGCCGTACGCCTGCTCCAGTTCGGCATTGCCCCTGCCGCCCCCGAGATTGTCAACGCACCACTTTATCAGCGCGCCGCCCGTGTATGAAAAAGCGTACGCCGCGTACTTGCCCGGGACGACGTACGGTACAACTGAGAAGTACCCTTTTGCCATCACTTCCACGTCCGGAAGGCTGTCGTACACAGGCGTCAGGCACTGCACCGTTCCCGCTCCGTCAACCGCTATCTCTCCGTCGAAAACTCCGGCTCCCGCGGCCGCCGCCACCTGGTCGTGGCTCACGGACACCACCACGCAATCTTTGCAAAGCCCGGTGCGCTCCGCCACTTCCGCAGTGATCTTCCCGGCCACCGTACCCGTGGGCACGAGCCTGCTCATCAGCGACAGATCGATACCCGCCGCGTCGAAGATCTCCCTGCTCCATGTAAGAGTGTTGATATCGAAAGCCATCGTGCGGGTGGCCAGCGAATAATCGATCTGGGCATTGCCCGTAAGGCTCCAGACGGCATAGTCCTCCATCAGCAGGATCCGCCTGGCAGCAGCGAAAAGCTCCGGCTGGTGACGTTTAATCCACATAAGTTTTCCGACGGAATACATCTCGTGAGGGGCCAGGCCGGTGATCTTTACGATGCGTCCGGCGCCCAGCTTTTCGCTGAGTTCCGCGACCTCCTCGGCGCCCCTGGGATCCGTATACAGCATAGCCGTGTGAAGCGGTCTCCCCGCCTCGTCAGTCATAACGAAAGTCTCTCCGAAACTGGTGACTCCTATGGCGCCCATATCCGGATGCAGGGCCGCTATCTCCCTGATCACCTCGAACACGCCTTCTATAAGGCATCCCGCGTCAAGCTCGTGTCCGCTCTCGAGGCGCCTGGCCGGATAATCCCGGTAGGCTTTCCCCAGTTCCCTTCCCTTTTCGTCGAACACCGTCAGTTTGCAGCCGGTGGTCCCTATGTCAAGTCCTCCGATCTTCATCAGTCGATCTCCACCCAGTCGTAATGCAGGTACGTGGTAAAGGCCTCTTTAAGGATATCTTTCACGTGGCCTTCGCCAATAGTAGTGTGATGCTTGAAGCCGCCCCTCGCAAGCCTGACCAGCTTGTCCTGGAGCTCCGGCACTTCCGCCACACCGGCGCAGCCGAAGAACCCGTCCTCTATTGGATCGTCCGTAAACCTGGCTTCCGAAGCGTAAATTACGATCTTTCCGTCTTTCGTCTGGCAGTTGGATATGGTTATGGGCATTGGCCTGATGCGCCCTTCGTTGCAGCCCCAGCCGGAGCCCGGATCCGTCTTGTCGAACATCTTGTGGTTGGTCACGGTGCCCTTGCAGGTCATCAGTCCCTGGGCCACGGGGCCGCAGTGGAAGAGGATCACTTTATTGTCGTCGTCGCCGTAATTGTTGTTCCAGTCCAGCACCGCCGCGGGCTTTTCCGTGGCAAGGTTCAGCGCCCTCATCGTGATGGCGGAGCACATGTCGATCTCGCAGCTTGCCGCGATGCCCCGGTCGTTGAGCTCGGACAATATAACGCAGGGGCAGATCCTGAGGTGCGCTTCCATCTCGTTCCAGCAGCGTATCGCCAGGGCGTCCAGGTGGTATTCTTCGATGTAACGGTCAACGACCACGGCCAGCTTGCCCAGGTTTAGCATGTTCATCTCCGGCACCTGGGAGAAGTCGCTGTACGCTTTAAGGCGCTCGATCTTCGCCGCCACCGCCGGGTCGTCGTCCCTCATTGCCGCGATCTTGTCGAACACTTCGGAAAGGTCGAAAGATTCAACGTTGATGCCGTATTTCTGCATTGCCAGCTCGTCGAAGCGCACGGTCTTGAACGCCGTCGTCCTGGCGCCGATGCAGCCCAGGTTAAAGCGCTTCATGCCGTTGACCACCCGGCAAACGGCGGCAAAGTCGTCGAGATTGTCCCTGAATCTGGGAGAGAGCGGATGCACGGCGTGTGGCTTCATCACGGTGAAAGGCACTCCGTACTGGGTGAACACGTCGGTGACGGAGAATTTGCCGCAATATGCGTCGCGCCTGTGTGCGAAATCCATCTTGCCTATCTCGTCGGGATACGCCTGCATAAATATGGGAACGCCCGCGTCCTGAAGGGCGGTCACCGCCCCGTTTTCATCGGCGAATATTGGCATCGAGAATATGACTCCGTCGTACTCCCCTTCGTGGCTCTTCAGCCATTTAGCGTAGAGCCTGCCCTCGTCCCTGGTCTCCACGGCTCCGTAGCGGGTCAGTTCTTTGTCCATTATGATATAGTCGTACCCGGCGTCGGTGACCGCTTTCACCATATCGTCCCGGGCGCCGTAGATCAATTCTCCGGGCATGAAGCCGCGGTTTCCGAAAGCCAGCGCGAAAGTAAGTTTTCTTGCCATTTTTAAACCCTCCAAGTGTCCGGCCCCGCGGGCAATGCGCCTTTGCAGACCGGGCGATCTGTCAACTGTCTGTTAGCGGACCGCATCCGGCCCGTGTGCGTGTGATCTATAAAAATATTATATTCCGGGCCGTTCCGTGTCAATCGGTTTTTTGCCAAAGGCCGGAGCCAAATGATGTCGCTGCGCTAATGATGTCGTCCCTGCGGGACTAATTGTGGAACAATGATGATATTTCCTTAATAAGTGAGCAAAGCGAACGGCATCGTGTGCAACGCACGCATCATTTGCCCGAAGGGCAGCGTCATGTGCGCAGCACGCATCATTTGCCCGTCAGGGCAAGCATCATGTGCGCAGCACTCATCGTTGTCAGCCAAACAAAAAAAGCAGGCTGACAATATTCTCATCAGCCCGCTTTTTTGTTTCGCTTTTATCCGCGGTTACCGCGGAGTACCGTATCAGTCAGCTTTCTCCTCGACGACGACGTCAGCCTCGGGAGCGTTCTTCCTGACGGACTCGATGCCGTTCAGGCAGGACGTCTTGGCCTTGTAGCCTTCGGAAGCGCAGATGTTCTCGCCGTTGGAAGCTTTAAGGCGGAAGCGATACTCGCCGGCCTTGTCAACATAAACCTCGAATTTGGGGTGTTTAGCCTTTGCGTAATCCTCAACGGTCTGGTCCTCGAGGTTGGCTTTGATGGCATTTCTTCTGACGGATTCGACGCCCGCTTTGCAGGTTCTCAGGCTGGCATAGATCTGAGAAGTGGCAATGATCTCACCGTTGCCGGCTTTAAGATTGAATCTGAAGCCCTTTGCTGTCGGTTTAACTACGAATTTTCCCATTTTAATTTCTCCTTTACGTTTTCGGGTGGTAAAGGCAATGAAAAAGCGCGCCGTTCCCCCCTTGTTGCCTATATTATATATACGGAGCGGACAAAAGTAAACATTATTTAAACAAAAATTTTGAAAAATATGATTTTATATTGACGCCGCATGTGATATAATCAAGGCATCATTCCGGTTGGAGGAATCAATCATGAAAAAAGCTAAAATCCTTATCTTTACGTGTATTGCCGCGGCAGTGCTTCTGGCAGTGGCGCTGCTCTTTGGCTGCACCAAGGGAGGCGACGACGTGAACGCAACAGATAAACCCGGGGCTACCGAGGACAACGCCACCGAGGGTCCCACCGCGGCTCCTACTGCGGATCCCGCTAAAGTATTCACCGATACGCTGGCGAAGGTCGAACCCAATTCCGACCAGCACGTGACGATGGCCGTTACCGACGAAGGCAAAGACGTATTCGCTCCGCTGAACGGAAAATGGGGCTACCGCTACGGCCCGTCCATCATCTATTATCCCGACGGATCCATCGACGCCTGGTTCGCTACCCCCGGAACCTCCGGCGAGTGGGACTGGTTCACCTACAAACATTCCGACGACAACGGTGAAACCTGGTCTAAAGAGGTTGTCGTGCTGAGACCGACTCCGGACTCCATGGACCACTATTCCGTCTGCGACCCCGGCGTCATCTACTTCGACGGATATTACTACATCGGATACACTTCCACCATCGTCAGCACCAACGGCGGAATCAATAACAACGTTTTCGTTGCCCGCTCCCAGAAGCCCGACGGTCCTTACGAGAAGTGGAACGGCACCGGTTGGGGCGGAGATCCTCAGCCCATCGTTTACTTTGACGAAGCCGACAGCCAGTGGGGCGCCGGCGAGGTCAGTTTCGTGCTCGTTGACGGAACGCTCTACATCTACTATCAGTGGGTATGCGGAGAAGGCAGATTCACCAGAGTTGCCACCGCTCCCGCCACCTTCGACTGGCCCGCTAATATGACTTACCAGGGATTCTCCTACACGGCGGACAGCTCTCAGGACTCCTGCGACGTGGTATACATCGAAGACATCGGCAAGTTCGTGGCTTTCTCCACCTTCAACCGTTTCTCCGCCACCTCCGGCATCGCGCTGTTTGAATCCGACGACGGCATCCACTTCACACAGGCAGATATCATCCGCACCGGCATCGCCCAGTATTGCCATAATATGGGTATCTCCAAGCGTCCCGACGGTCACATCCAGCTGAAGGACAATCTCTTCGTTGGTTACGCATATTACGACGGCAGCGGCGACAACTGGGGCAAATGGCCCACCCGCTTCCAGCACGTTTCCATCACCTATTACGAAGGCAAGGTCACCTCTTCCGACAAGAACGGCAAGGGCACTCTCATCAAAGATTACTTCTGGGAAGCTCCCGCCGAGTTCTGGCCCATCGCCATCGGTTCCCTGCCTCAGCATGCTCTGACACTGCTCAGCGAAGGCACGTACACCATACCTATGTACTGGTACGACACCAACCTGGGCAAGCACGAGATCACCGACGTTTCTAAAGTGACCTTCGACGGCTACGACGAAAACATCATCTCCATAACCGGCAACGTAGCCACGCTCAAGGCCGTGGGCGACACCGAGATCACGATGCACTATGAAGGCCTCTCCCAGACGTTCAAGCTGCGCGTCCGCGGCGAAGGATTCAGGTACAATCTGAAAGAGCCCGACGTGGTCTCCTTCAAACCTGTCTACGACAACATCACCGTTTATATGAAGGACGGCGGAAAGAAGCACAAGGTCCAGATCCGCGGCTTCGTGGTATTCGAGGACGAGACCTGGGGCGAGGCGTACAACGACAAGACCAAGTCCCACAAGGATTATCCGGCAATGGTCGACGCGGGCGTTTCTAAATATCTGATGACCTTTGAAGTGGCGGACGAGTCGATCTGCACCGTCAGCAAGACCGGTGTCATAACGCCCAAGAGCACCGGTACCACCACCGTCAAGGTCGTGATGGGCGGCGACGAGAATCTCAGCTTCACCGTCACCGTAACGGTGGAAGAAGAGCGGAACTGATAAGTTCCGAAAGGAAAACTTACGTTTTCAGTCAGCCGGCGGGGCGCGAACAGCGCCCCGCCGCTTTTTTGCCCCGCCGCTTTATCCGGCCTTTCACCGCCTTTCGCCTCCCTCCGCCGCCTTGCGCCATCTTTTATATACAAAATGTCATTTATTTTTCACAATTGTCGTGTATAATAAAAACGTTGACGCGTACGTACGCGCACGTATATGCGGGAAACAGTTCCCGAACCGCGAAAAAGCGGAAGATCGACGCCGGAAGACCGGCCGGAGGGCGCCTGCCCGGATCACAGGAGAATCGACATGGCAAATAATCAGGGAAAAAGAAAAATACCGGTATTCGTATACTACCTTATTATGATCGCGGCGGTGGTGCTGATCACCAGCCTGATCGTACCGAAGCTTACAGCTCCCATGACGAAGGAGATATCATATAACAAATTCCTGGAGATGCTTGACAACGGCGAAGTGGAGAGCGTGGAGCTGGACAAATCCGCCGAAAAGATCACCATCAAACCTACTGATTTCGAAAGCACCAACAGGTATTACTACACAGGCATACTTGCCGTATCCGACGAGGAACTGGCGGCGAAACTGGCCGAATCCGGCGTGGATTACAAGTCCCCCATCGCCCAGAGAGCCACCCTTCTGGACTACCTGCTCTACTACGGCGTGCCGATCCTGCTGATAGGCCTCCTTATGTTCATAACCATGCGGATCCTCTCCAAGCGCCTGGGTTCCGGCGGCGGCGTCATGTCCTTCGGCAAGAACACCAGCAAGATCTATGCAGAGAAGTCCACGGGCAAGACGTTCGCGGACGTGGCGGGACAGGAGGAAGCTAAAGAATCCCTGGTGGAGATCGTCGACTTCCTGAACAACCCCCAGAAATATACCGAGATCGGCGCCAGGCTTCCCAAAGGCGCGCTGCTGGTGGGACCTCCCGGAACAGGTAAAACGCTGATGGCGAAAGCCGTTGCCGGAGAAGCGGGAGTGCCTTTCTTCTCGTTGTCCGGTTCCGAATTCGTTGAGATGTTTGTGGGCGTCGGAGCGTCGAGAGTCCGCGACCTTTTCAGGCAGGCAGTGGAAAACGCTCCCTGTATCGTATTTATCGACGAGATCGACTCCATCGGCAAAAGCCGTGACAACGGCCTCCTTTCCAATGAAGAGCGTGAGCAGACGCTGAACCAGCTGCTCAGCGAGATGGACGGATTCGACTCATCCAAAGGAGTCGTCATACTTGCCGCCACCAACAGGCCGGAAGTGCTGGACAAGGCGCTGCTGCGCCCCGGCCGCTTCGACCGCCGCATCATCGTTGACCTCCCCGACCAGGAAGAGCGGGTGGCGATACTGAAAGTGCACTCAAAAGACGTGAAGATGGAGGACAATATCGACCTTGACGTGATCGCCAGGGCTACCGCAGGCGCCTCCGGAGCGGATATGGAAAACATCATCAACGAGGCCGCGCTGCATGCCGTCAGGGCCGGGAAAAAGAAGGTCGGCCAGGCGGAGCTCGAAGAAGCGGTGGAGATCATACTTGCCGGCGAAGAGAAGAAGAACCGGGTGATGTCCGACGAAGAAAAAGAGATCGTGGCGTACCACGAGACCGGCCACGCCCTTGTCACCGCGCTGCTGGCGCACACCGAACCGGTGCACAAGATCACCATCATCCCCAGGACTTCCGGCACGCTGGGCTACGTGCTGCAGGTGGCGAGCAAGCAGAAAGTGCTTTATAAGAGAGATGACATTCTCAATGAGATAATCACGCTGTCCGCGGGCAGAGCGGCTGAAGAGGTGCGGTTCGGATTTATGACCACCGGCGCCTCCAACGATATCGAACGGGCAACGGAGCTTGCCCGGGCAATGGTGACGCGCTACGGCATGCTGGATGGCTTCGGCTTTACCGCCTGGGAGCAGAAAAATTCGCTGTACCTCCTGGATTCTTCTTCGGTCAACTGCTCCGACGCCACTGAGGAGCGCATCGACGCGGAAGTGATCCGGATCACCACGGAAAGCTACGCCAGGGCGAAGGAAATATTGTCCGAACACCGCGACACGCTGGATAAACTTGCCGGAGCGCTCTTCGAGAAGGAGACCATCACCGGAGAGGAATTTATGAATTTCCTGCGCGAGAACGAGCCGGAAGCGGCCAGGATCATCGACGAGCAGGCGCGGATCGAGAAGGAGAAGGCGGAGCAGGAAAAGCTGGCCAGAAAGAAGCGCGTGGCGGATCTCAAGGACAAGGTGGCGGAGGTCAGGGACAATGCCGGGCACCGCAGCGACGACGTAACACGCGACGGTTCCGAGAGCCGTGTCGACGCCGTGGCCGGCAATGACCCCGAGCCCGTCGAACGCGAGGCAGCGCCGGACAACGCAGGCAGCGACTCCGCCGGGAGCAGCGATAACGGCTCCGATTCCGGCCGCTCTGCCGGCGACGGCTTCGGCAGCGACGGCTTCGGTGACGTTCAATGAGCATGATCTACACCCTCACCCTGAACCCGGTGATCGACGTCCATTTCGCGATGGACGGGATCACGCGCGGACAGGAAAATTATACGCGCCATCGGATACGCGCTGCCGCCGGCAAGGGCGTCAACGTTTCCGCGGCGCTTCTGAGGCACGGAGTCAACGCTCCGGCCTTTGTGCTTACGGGCGAAAACGGCGCTGACGAATATATGGCGATGCTCAAAGCCACCGGCATCGAGGCCGTGAACCTCGTTGTCCCGGGCAACCTTCGCGAATACGTTTCGCTGAACGACGCTTCCGACGGCAGCGAGACACGCATCTGCTACCGCGACTTCCGCGCCAGCGATGAAGACGTATTGACGCTGGGCAATATGCTTGCCCCCCGCCTGCAAAAAGGCGACGTGGTCTGCATCTCCGGCGCGCTCCCCGAAGGCGTCAGCCCCTCCTCCGTCGTCAGGATTTCCTCGCTTTTTAAAGGGCGCGGCGCCCTCGTGGCCATCGACTGCGCGTCAATGTCCGCCTCCGCCCTCGCGGCTGCTTCCCCCTGGCTGATCAAGCCCAACCTGGCCGAAGGCCGAAGGCTTTTCGACGCGTTGACGGGCAATTACTTCGACTATTCATATGACCCTCCGGTCATGGATTACAGCGACGCCGGGCCGTCCTTTATTGCCGCGGTCCTGGGCCAGCTCGCGTCCAACGTCCTTCTCAGCCTGGGTCCCGACGGCGCCCGCTTCTCCTCCCCCCTGACGTCAATAAGCTGCCCCGCCCTGCCAGTGGAACGTTGCTATTCCACGGTGGGCGCCGGCGATAATCTCCTTGCCGGCTTCCTGTTCGGTCTGCCTGAGCGGTGCTTCGCCAATGGCGGCCCCGTCAACATTTTCGACGCCAAGGCCGCGCTGGCCAAAGGCATGGAGTTCGCCGCAGAGATCTGCGTGGAGGAAAGGTAGACGCGAGGGGACTGAATATCGTTTTATGTCCATTTTTCGAAAAGCGAGATCGCTATCTGTCGCTTTTTCGAGGGAAATAAGGTTTTTTCCCAAGATCCTCGACGTTTATGTTCATTTGATTGGCTCGTGTCTTGGGTTCCTCTGCTCTCTTCGAGGGAAATAAAGGGAAACGCAAAAATCCCTGACGTTTATGCTCATTTTCGGAGTCGCTTATACCAATAACGGCACGCCGGCGTCCTACAGGCAGCGCGTAGCGCTGCCGCTTTCGAGGGTCAACATCAAAATTGCTCAGATCCTCGAATTTTCACAAAGAAGCCTTATTGAGACAGCGCAGGCGGAATAATGTTTCGAGGGAATTAACAAAAACCGTTAGATTCCCTCGATTTTTTATGAACAAACTCCTTCGAGACAGCGCCGCGCCATTCTTAGAACTCACCTTTTCACTTCAGCAACCCACACTTTCCAAAAATCAGCTGTTGACAAAACCGAGCTCCGAGTTTATAATGCGTTGTGTCTCATATGAGACACCAACGTGGCCTGCGAAGGCCGCATCGCCAGGCCTCGCACCAGCCTCGCCCGACCACGACACCTGCCACGCACGACACAGGAGAAAGCTGTATGAAATTGCCGGAAGACAAAAAATCAACTGAAAAAGCCATAGAACTTTTGACGGAAAACCGGCTTTTCGGCGTGCTTCCCGAAGAAAAGCGCAGGGAGATTGCCGCGGCGGCGAAGGATGACGTCCGGGCCTTCGAAGCAGGCGAGCTGATCTACTCCCCCGAGCGGTTCAGGAAGGCGCTGGGGCTCGTGATCTCCGGCAGCGTCAGCGTAACGCGGCGAGGCGACAAGACCGTGCTGCTGAACCGGTTGACGGAGGGCGGCATTTTCGGAGCGGCGGGACTGTTCTGCGAAAACGCGAAGCACGGCAACGGCGCCGGCGGCGTCAACGCCGGTGGCCGGGGCGCCAACAGCGGCGCCGGCAACACCACCGGCAGCGTCTCCGCTTCCACAGCCGGCGGCAACTACGTCACCGAGATACGGGCGGACAACGCATTGACCGTGCTGTTCGTTGACGGAGACGTCGTCCGGGAGCTTGTCCGGACCGTGCCGGAATTTGCCGAAGCGTACATCTGTTTCCTTTCCGAGCGGATCAGGTTCCTCAACGCCAGGATCGTTGACTTCACGGCCCAGTGCGCGGACGCCAAGCTGGCTGGATTCCTCTACAGGAGCAGCAGAGGCGGTTCCGAAACAACCGAAAACGTCAATATGAGCGCGCTGGCCAAGGCCATCGACGTGGGACGCGCTTCCCTGTACCGGGCCATCGACAGCCTGGTTGAAAAAGGGCTCATACGCAAGACCGAAAGATCCTTCGAGATACTTGACCCGGAGGGGCTGAAACGGCTGGCAGGCGCGGGTTAAGGCGTTAACAGAATATTCGAATTCACATAAATATATAAAACCTGCAAAGGAGAGATTCATCATGAAAATGGAAAAAACAAAAAAACTCATCGCGTCAATGCTCGCGCTGGTCATTGTCCTCACGGCGGCCCTGACCGCCTGCGGAAAGAAAGATAAAGGCTCCGAGACACCGGACGTCAACGACGACTACGTGCTCAAGGTAGGCGCGTTGTCCGGCCCCACCGGCATGGGCATGGCGAAGCTCATAAACGACACCAAAGAAGGCGGCTCCATGGCCGGAAGATACGACGTGCAGATCTATTCCTCCCCCGACGAGATCCGCGCCGCCCTGCTCAGCGGGTCTCTGGACGTTGCCGCGCTGCCCGTGAATCTGGCCGCCGTCGTCAACGCCAAGACCGAAGGCAAGTATAAAGTTGCCGCCGTCAACACCCTGGGCGTCCTCTACGTTCTGGAAGCGGGCAACACCATCAACTCCATCGCCGATCTGGCGGGCAAGAAGATCTACGCCACCGGCCAGGCTTCCACCCCCGAATACATCCTCAACTACATTCTGGAAAAGAACGGTCTTGACAACGTAGAGGTGGAATACAAGACGGAACACAGCGAGCTTGCCACCCTGCTCATCAGCGGCCAGGTCACCATCGGCATGCTGCCCGAACCTATGGTCACCAACGCCCTCACCAAAAATCCCGACCTGCGCATCGCGCTGAACCTCACCGAAGAGTGGAAAAAAGTCAGCGAAGGCGAAGCGGTGCAGGGCTGCATCAGCGTTTCGACAGACGTGATCGAAAACCACAAGGCGGTGCTGGACAGATTCCTCTCCGATTACGAAGCGTCTGTGAAATTCGTAAATGAAAATATCGACGAAGCGTCCGAAATGATCGCGGAGGCAGGGATCGTTGCCGCGGCCGCCGTGGCGAAAAAGGCGCTGCCCAACTGCAACATCGTTTACATCGACGGAGACGAGATGGTCTCCATCCTGACTGAATTCTACGGCGTGCTCTTCGCGGCAAATCCCGCTTCCGTTGGCGGAACGATGCCCGGGGACGCGCTCTACTACAAGAAATGAAACGCACCCGCACAGACGATAACGTCCGCACGTTTTATAAGCGTCCCGAAAAGAACGATGCCGCCCTGAAAGCCGTAAAGGTCGTATTGACCGTGCTTGGAGTGGCAGCGTTCTGGCTGGGGCTGTGGATGATATTGTCCCTGCGGGTCGATTCGGAGCTGCTGCTCCCTTCCCCGGTATCCGTGTTCAAGCGGCTTTTCCGGCTCTCCGGCACGGCGGAACTGTGGAAAGCCACCGGGCAAACGCTGGGCAGGATACTTCTGGGCTACCTCGGAGGCATCCTCGCCGGAACCGTGCTGGCCGCCTTGACCGCCTGGTCCTCCTGGATCTCAGCCGTCGCCGCACCCGTCGGCCGCATCGCCAAAGCCACACCTGTTGCCTCTTTCATCATACTGGCCCTGGTCTGGCTCCCCGCGGGCAACATCCCTTCTTTCATTGTTTTCCTTCTGGTTACTCCCATCGTCTGGGACGCGCTTAAAACCGCGCTGCTTTCCGTTGACAAAGACCTCCTGGAAATGGCGAAGATATACCGTTTAGGCGCATTCCGCACGGTTGCCCACGTCTACTTCCCTTCCGCGCTCCCGGCGTATCTTTCGTCGGTGATCACCTCGCTGGGCCTCGCCTGGAAATCCGGCATTGCCGCCGAAGTGCTCTGCCTGCCCAGGATCTCGATAGGCCGTCTGCTGTACGAGTCGAAAATATACCTGGAAATGACGGATCTGTTCGCCTGGACAACGCTGGTGGTGATCCTGAGCGTCATTATGGAGGCGGCAATCAGGCTGGCCGTGAAGCGGTTCGTTAAAAGCGCGGCGCCTGCGCAAGGCGGAAAAACCGCCGAGGCCGCGAGGGACAACGAATCATCCGCGAGCGATGGAGAGGCGGCGGCAACTGCAGGACCGGACGGTTCCGGGGACGCCCCGGCAACCGCAGAGCCGGAGCCCGGAGTTTCGTCGGTGGCAGACGCGCCGAACTCCGGAATCACCGCAACGAATAAATATAGCCCCGCAGCTCCCGCGGCAATAGAGATCCGCGGCCTTTCCAAATCATACGGCTCCAACCACGTGTTCACAGATTATTCAGCCTCGATACCTTCAGGCGTCACCTGCCTCACCGGCGCGTCCGGCTCCGGCAAGACCACTCTTGCCCGGATACTTGCGGGTCTCGAAGAAGGAGACGCCGGCACGGTGTCCGGCGTCGATCACAACGTAGTATTCCTGTTTCAGGAGCCGCGGCTGCTGCCCTGGAGGACCGCCGCGGCGAACGTGGCTCTGGCGGCTCCCGCCGGTCGGTCCTTGAGAGCGGGAGCCGGTGCGGCAGGCGACGCTGACAGCAGGCCCGGGGCGCTGCTGCGGAAGCTGGGATTGACGGAGGATGACGCGGCAAAAAGGCCCGGGGAGCTCTCGGGCGGCATGCGGCAGCGGGTCTCCCTGGCAAGGGCGGCGCTGTCGGGCGAGGCGCTCAGGAACGCGGGAAAACGTGTGAGCCTGACGGTGCTGGACGAGCCGCTTAAAGGGCTGGATCCGGCCTCCCGCGCCGCCGCCGTGAATTTTATCAAGACGGAACTGTGCGCAGACGGAAGCCCCGTCTTGATCATCACCCACAGCCGGGAAGATATTGACGAGCTCGGAGGCAGCGTGCTTAATATCGACGGCAAAACCGGCTGACGCAAAAGCCTGTTTTTTTATGCCGTTCGTTGTCCGGATTAATTCCAGAAAGCGGTCAGTTTTTCAGAGACCTTGTCGAAATAGGCGTCAAAGTCGTTGGCGGCAAACTTGAGCCAGGGCTTTTCGGCCCATTCGTTGCCGGCAAGTTCCGACACCTTTATAACGGTGCCGTAGGGCGAGTCATATTCGTGCAGCTCCGTGGGCGCGGACTGTTCCATGCGGCAGCTTACGACGTGCTCGTCGGTAAAATACAGTACCGTCTGGGACGCATAAAATGAGTTCACGTCTTCGGCGGACGGCACATAGAACAGACGCATGCGCGGGTATTGCGCCAGCATATGCATGAGGATATATCTCTGCTTCCCTCCGATATCTGAAAGGCCTTTCGAATCCAGCAGCTTGCGCGCGGTATCGTTGTCAACGATCCTGACCGCATATATATCGTCACAGTCAACTTCGGCTGCCTTCACGTAGATATTGCCGTCTGCGTCGACGTACGCTTCCGCCGTTTTGCCCGACCCGTTATATTCGTCTGCTTCGGTCATCGACTGGAAATAATAGAAATGCCTTTCCAGTTTGTGCGGTTTCAGCGCGGCGATCTTATCGGTCTCGGTCTTGCGGATCACGTACTCTTCGTTGTCAAGGAGGGACAATCCTTCGAAGGCTTTATCTTCGCTTTTTTCGGTACCGGATCCGGCCGTCGATCTGTTGGGGTTTACGCAGGAAGCCAGCACGGTGGCAGCGGTCAATACGCAAAGGGCGATCGCCGCGATCCGGGCTATGGAACGGTTCGATTTCATAACGTTTCCTCCTATTCTTTATAAAAAAGCAGTATGTAATCACACGTTTTCGTGTCATCTGGTCAAACTGATACGTCTAGTTTGGATTATATCAGTTGTTGTTTTTTTTCAACAGGCAAAAACGGCCGATTAGTCGCATATTTTATTTTTTCTCTTTATTTTACCGCCGACCGGCCCGGCTTCGAATCAAAATCGGGCGTTGATTATCATTGTTATTGCATTTTTCCTGCATAAATGATACCATATCCTCGTTGACGGCGCATACTTCCTGCAGTCGAGCGTGACGGGCGCGGCTCGGGCTTTGAGGGCAGCAGAAAACGCGGAAGAGTCCGGCGGGAGCAGACGCCGAAGCAGAGGCAGACAAAAGGCATTGACGCGAAAAAATGCAGTAAAACGGGAGAATTGCCCTATGGAAAAGAATTGCGAAAAAAAGATCAACGTTACCGTGTGGAACGAGTACCGCCACGAACGGTTTGAAGCGGCCGTAGGGGCCATTTATCCCAACGGGATCCACGGACTGATAAAATCCTTCCTTGACGAAGACCCCGCCTTAAACGTCCGTTTAGCGGCCCTGGACGACGATCAGAACGGCCTGCCGCCGGAAGTGCTTGACGCCACCGACGTGCTTATCTGGTGGGGACATCTTGCCCATCACGAAGTGCCCGACGATCTGGTGGAGCGTATCCGCGACAGAGTGTACAAAGGCAGGATGGGCCTGGTGGTGCTGCATTCCGGCCACCATTCCAAAGTGTTCCGGTCGGTGGTAGGCACCAACGGAAACCTTTCCTGGGGACGCGACCAGCATGAGATCGTCTGGAATCTGCTTCCTGCGCATCCCATTGCCGCCGGGATACCCGATCACTTCGACCTGTTCGAAGAGCTCTACTGCGAGCCCTTCTATATCCCCCAGCCCGACGAACTGGTTTTCGGTTCGTGGTTCGAGGACGGATTCATTTTCCGCTCCGGACTGTGCTATTACCGCGGCGCCGGCAAGGTCTTCTACTTCCAGCCCGGGCACGAATATTGCAGATCATTCTATAACGAATACGTCCAGCGTATAATCAAAAACGGCGTCAAATGGGCCGCCCCCGCCGAGATCGGCTACACGGTCCCCGACAGCGCCCCGATGGTGGATTACAAGCTCACCGACAATTTCTGATCTTCATTCCCGTTGACGGGACTGATCATAAACAAAACAGGAGATGTACTATTATGAAAAAGATCATTTTACTGGCTCTGGCGATGATTTTCGCGCTCTCGATGCTCACCGTTCCGGCAATGGCTGAAGAGGCCGAGGAACCGGCCGACGTTTACGAGCTTACCGAAGGCGCCGAGATCGGCTTCTGGCTCGCTACCGTTGCAAACGTAGGCGGCAACGAATGGGAATGCTTCTCTGACGGTTACTACGTCGCGGCCACCTTCACCGCCGCCAAACCCTTCAGCGCCATTGCCGTTCCCTACTGGGCGGGCAACCCCAACAACTTCGGCGGCATCGTTCCCTGCGACGTCGAGTTCGCGCTGTTCAAGGCCGTTGACAACAATTACGGCGAGGACTACAAGTCCGAGGACGCCGTCGTGCTGCTCAACATGACCTGCGACCAGGACAACACCGGTTTCGTCTGGGAGTTCGATCAGCAGCCTGCCGGCCGCTACTGCTTCAGAGTCACCCAGCTTACCGAAGAGGGCGCTTACATCGTTATCGCCCAGGGCGCCCCTGCGGATGACGACGCCGAGTTCGACGTCGAGTACGTGGCTCAGAACACCCGCTCCGAGGACGGCGTTGCTCTGACGATCATCTACGACGCCGAAGGAACGACTCCCGCTGATCCCACCGACAAGCCCGCCGACGCTACCGACGCTCCTGCGGACGCCACCGACGTTCCTGCCGAGCCTACGGAAGTTCCGGCAACCGAAGTTCCTGCTACGGAAGTTCCGGCAACCGATGCTCCCGCCACCGAAGCTCCGGCAACCGACGCTCCTGCGACCGACGCTCCCGCCGCAACCGACAAGGCTGACGACCAGGCCAAGGACAACAAAGGTCTTTCTACCGGTCTGATCATCGGTATCGTTGCCGCCGTGGTCCTTGTCGCCGCCGTCGTCTGCGGCATCCTGATCGCGAAAAAGAAGAAGAAATAAGACGGTGAGACCTGGCGGTCTCAGCTAAATTGCGTGCCGGGCACGCAGCTAAATTGTGCTTCGCACAGCTACATTCGACTTCGTCGAGCTAAATTCGCGCTGACGCGCGAGCTATGGCCGCCTGACGGCGAGTGAGATTGAACCCTGACAGTTTCGATGAAATTGTCAGGGTTCAGTGATTTTGCGCGCTATGCGTGCAGTGATATTCGTCCTGGCGGACGAGTGATGTTCCGCTGCGTGGAGTGATATTCACACTAACATGCGAGTGATGTTCCGCTGCGTGGAGTGATATTGCCCGCGTTGCGAGTAGCGAAATTGAAAACCGCAGGCTTCCAAGGACAATGGAGCCCGCGATTTTCAGCTAAATTGGATCCTGCGGATCCAGCTAAATTGACCTTCGATCAGCTAAATTCACCCTGCGGGTGAGCAAGTGATATTGAACCCTGACAGTTTAAACGGAATTGTCAGGGTTCAGTGATATTCGGCTTCGCCGAGTATTATTCAACTTTCAAGTGAGTGATTTTCGTCCTGCGGACGAGTGATATTCGCACTGCGGCAAGCTAAATCGCCCTTCGGTCGGGGAAATCGATCTCTTCATTCTCTCATATCTGGGACCTTGCTCTGTCTCGAAGAGGTAGATGAATGAAAAACACCCGCAATTTTCCGTTTTTCCCGGATTTCTGGGCGTTTTGAAGAAGGTTGCTCTGCCTCGCAGCTTGAAACGAGCGCAAAACGCCCGGTTTTTGCCACTTTTCCCGGATTTCTGGGCGTTTTAAAGAAGGATGCTCTGCCTTGCAAGCTTGAAACGAGCGCAAAACGCCCATTTTTTGCCACTTTTTCTGGATTTCTGGGCGTTTTGAAGAAGGTAGCGCTGCCTGATGGCTTGAAATGAGCGCAAAACGCCCACAATTTACCGCTTTATTCGAATTCCTGGGCGTTTCTAAGAAAACAGCTCTGCCTTGAGGCTTAAAATGAGCGCGAGATCAAATCCACCTCCGCTCATCCGCAGTGCGAATATAGCTGAAAGCCACCGGCTTTCAATTTCGTTGCCGCAAATGCGGCAATTTAGCTGTGAGCGACAGCGAACAAATTCACTCGCCGTCAGGCGGCCATAGCTCGCGCGTCAGCGCGAACATCACTCCGCGAAGCGGAATATCACTCGTCCGCCAGGACGAATATCACTGCGCAGTATGCGCAATCTCACTCGCCGTCAGGCGGCCATAGCTCGCGCGTCAGCGCGAACATCACTCCGCGAAGCGGAACATCACTCGTCCGCCAGGACGAATATCACTGCGAAGTATGCGCAATCTCACTCGCCGACAGGCGAATATCACTGTGCGAAGCACAATATCACTCGTCCGCCAGGACGAATATCACTGCGCAGTATGCGCAATCTCACTCGCCGACAGGCGAATATCCCTCCGCGCAGCGGAACATTACTCGTAGATCAGCGACCACTTCTCGTTGGCCTCGGTCTGGATCTTAGAGAAGACGGTGTTGGCGTCGGCTTTGCCGGACAATATCTTTGACAGCGCCTCTTTCATATGTTCGCCGTTGAACAGGGCGGCGATCTCGCCGGGGGCCTGGACGTCCACCGAGGCGGGGCGCGTCAGTTCGGGGTAAGAGACGAAAGCGCCGTAGTTCTTGTCGGTCCAGACCGTACCCTTGCCCTTCCAGAAGGTCTCCTCGGAAAGAGATTTCAGCAGAGGGACGTTGCCCCCGGCCTGGCTGTGGTAGGCGCGCTGGCCGTCGGGCGTCAGGAAGAACAGCGCAAAAGCGGCGGCGGTGTCGGGATTATCCGTCCTGTTGTACACCATATAGCCGGTGGCGCCAGTGGAGACGGTGTGGGTGGGAAGCGCCGGGAAGGGGCAGAAATCCCAGGCCACGTTAAGGCGGTCGTAGGCGTTGCCCACGGAATTAAGGCCGCTGAGGTCGCCGAAAGTCTTGAAGCAGGCGGTAGAGAAATTGTCGTTGGAGATGAGGCTGAACATCGTGGAGACTTCGCCGGTGATGCCGGAGGCAAAGTCTTCGGGGTAGATCCAGCCTTCGGTGACGCCTGCGAGCATCTCATTCAGCCCCTGCATGACTTCGGTGTTGTCGACTATCGAAACGGTGTGCTTTACGGGATCGATCCAGGTGCCGCCGAAACCGCGGAAAAACACCTGCCAAACCGGATACCAGTATATCTTCATTGACGAACCGGTCTGGGTGACCTTGCCTGAATCGTCGAATTTGGTGAGCATTTTGCAATAGGATTTGAAAGTCTCCCAGTCAAGGGCTTCGATGCCGTCGTATGCGATGCCTTCCGCAGTGAGCATATCGACGTTGTACGTCATAATGTGCTCTCCGATGTTTCTGGGCGCCATATAGAGGCGGCCGTCTGATTTGCCCGTGTCGAGGGCTCCTGAGTACACGTCCCCCAGGTCGATGTTCAGGGGCTGAATGTACGAGTCCAGAGGCATTACTGCGTTGTGGATCTTGTGGAAATTGTACATGTCCGCTTCGTCGCCCCAGAACACGTCGCCAATGTCTCCGGCGGAGATCCTGGTGGTAAACGTGGATCTGGCGGCCTCTTCGAATATGACTTCGACGCCCGTAAACGCGGCTTCGAAGGCTTTTACGATGGCCCGGGAGGCCAGCGTGTCCTCCTCAGAACCGATATTCGTCTCAGAGAAAGTGATCCTCCCTCTTATTGACAGATCGCTGACCGTTTTGGACTGGTCAACGTCGCCGGACTGTATGGGACCTCTCCCGCAGGCTGTTGCCGCCGCCACGGTCAATAAAGCGATCATCAGCGCAAACAACCTGACGGCCGTCTTCGTTTTGGTGGATCCTTGCATCATATTTCGACCTCTTCTCACGCCGCGAATGCTCCGGCAACGGGTTTATTATACTTGGGCCGCGGGAAAATTACAATAAATGCAGAAAAAAACAGAAGGCAGGCTTCCGAAAAAGCCTGTCTTCCGCCGAATCACTATTAAGGGTCAATTCCGTTGTCCTGCCGTCACTCCATTATGGTCTGCCACTTCTCGTTGGCCTTGGTCTGCAGCTGGTTGAACGCGGTCAACACGTCCATCTGGCCGTTCAGCACCTGTACGAACAGGTTCTGCATAGCGGTGGTGGAGAACATGTCGGCAACTTCCTGAGGAGCCATCGTCACCACGTTGGTGGGCATGGTCTGGTCGGGATAGGACACGAAAGCGCCCCAGTTCTTGTCGGCCCATTTGACCTCCTGCTCGTACCAGAAGTCCTCGTCGGCAAGAGATTTAAGCAGAGGCACGTTGCCGCCGGTCTGTCCGTGGTAGGCGCGCTGTCCGTCTTCGGTGAGGAAGTAGAGCGCGAAGGCCGCGGCGGTGTCGGGATTGGAAGTGCGGTTATATACCAGATATCCGGTAGCGCCGGTAGATACGGTGTGGGTGGGAAGCGCCGGGAACGGGCAGAAGTTCCAGTCGACTTTCAGCGCGTCATAAGCCGTTCCGTAGGAGGTGGTCCAGCTCAGGTCGCCGAAGTTTTTGAATGCCGCCTGGGAATACGTGTCGGTAATGCCGCTGAATTTGGTACCAAGTTCGCCTCTGATGGATCCGGCAATATCCTCGGGATACAGCCAGCCTTCATTGATGGCGTCGAACAGCTCGTTCACGCCCTGCATCACTTCGGTGTTGTCCGCGATGCTGACCTTGTGGTTGATGCTGTCGATCCAGGTGCCGCCGAAGCCGCGGAAGAAGACCTGCCAGATGGGATGCCACCAGACCTTGAGGGACGCGCCGACCTGCGTAAGCTTGCCGTCGTCGCCCGTCTTGGTGAGCTGGATGCACATGGCCTTGAATTCATCCCAGGGCATTGCCACCGTGTTGTCGATGGAGATACCGGCCTCGGTCAATATATCCCCGTTGTATATGAGCAGATGTTCGCCGATGTTTCTGGGCGCCATATACAGCTTGCCACCGATCTTGCCCACGTCAAGCGCTCCGGAGAACACTTCGCCCAGGTCGATGCCCAGGGGCTTGATGTAAGCGTCGAGAGGCATCAGGGCGTTGTGGTTCGTCTGGTAGTTGTGCATATCGGTGGCGTCTCCCCAGAACACGTCTCCGATGTCGCCGGAGGATATCCTGTTGGCATAGCTGGAAGAAGCTGCTTCCTCGTAAACGACTTTAACGCCGGGATACGCTCTTTCGAAGGCGCTGACGATAGCTTTGGGGGCCATGGCGGAAGCCTCGGTGCTGCTGGCGTTGTTTTCTGTAAAGCGGATCGTTCCCTTGATGTTCAGTTCGTTTTTGGTGAGATTCTGGTCAACGTCACCTGTCTGGATCGGCGCTTTTTTGCAGCTGACGGCTCCGAAAAGCAGCACGACGGACAACACGCCCAGAAGGATCTTGGAAACGGTATTTAATTTTCTATGTTTCATCGATAACTCCTCACTTTTATTAGTTGGAATCTACAACGGGCAATTTTAGCACAAAGATGAGGGCGTGTAAAGAAGAACAGGCCGGGCCGGGATAAAGACACTTGGCTTTGTTATTGTGAGCTGCGACCAGGCGCGGAGAAGGAGCAAAGAGCGGAAATGCATGGGAGCGACCTCTTACCGCCGTGAGTTCAGGCGTTTGAGGAGCGTTGGCACTGTCTCGAAACGGCTATATGACAAAAAATCGAGGATTTTTACGTTTCATTTAAATCCCCTCGAAAGTTTTTTCGGCCTGCGCTGTCTCAAAAAGCCATGTTCTTAAAATTTCGAGGGATCACGTGATTTTGATTATAATCCTCGAAAACGGCAACACTTTGCGCCGTCTGAAGAGCGTTGCCCTGCCTTCGTAACCACTATCGTTTCCGGAAATGAGCATAAACGTCAGGGATTTTGGCGTTTTACTTTATTTCCCTCGAAAAAAACGTAGTCGCCTGTGGCACGAGCTAATCAAATGAACATAAACGTCAAGAAATGGCAGAAAATGCTGATCGTCATAGAAAAAAGGATCGCCGCGCAAAACGACTGTTGCCGCAGGATGGCCTTTACACACGTTCACCCTTCGACACCAGTCCGCCCTGGAGTTCCTGCCATCTGTTGCCGACGGTCGAACGCCGGGTGGCGCTGGTCCCTTGCTGCCGACGCTTTGCCGCTCATCCTTCCTTCTTCTTAAACAAAATGAATTTCGACTCGTTGCCGTGGATCAGCCGCACCAGATTCGACCGGTGACGCACCCACACAAAAAGGACGCAGAGGGTGAAGGCGATGCGGGCGGGAAGCGAGGGGCAGAGGAACCAGAGGGCGACGGCGCCCGCGGCAAGGCCCGAAAGCGTTGACACGGACATTATCTTGACGGTGAGGAGCAGGATTACCATCAGGGCGAAGGCCAGCAGGCCGGCGCGCCAGTCGAGCACGAAGGCAAGGCCGAGGCACTCCAGGAAGCCTTTGCCGCCTTTGAGGTCGTACCATACGGGATAGGCGTGGCCCAGGAGGCCGAAGATGCCGGAGAACCATACGCCGTTGTACCAGCCCAGGGCCATCGACCGGAACGCGAAGCCGGTGAGCAGCGGGAGCAGCACGCCTTTGGCCAGGTCGATGACGAAGACCACCCAGGCGTATTTCATACCGAAATTCCGCTTAAAATTCGAGAAACCGGCGTTGCCGCTGCCGCATTCGCGGACGTCTTTTCCGTATAAACGGCGGGACAGTATGATGGCCGGGTTCAGCGCGCTGATCAGGTAAGAGGCAATTCCGCAAGCCGCGGCAATTATTATTTTCAGTACCGGTCCCATATCGTCCGCCTCCTGTTTCGGTCGGTCATTCGATCACGATGATGTAGTCGTACACTTCCTGCCCTCCGTCAACCACGTAGGTTTCTACGTAGGGCCTGGTCCTGGCGACGTGGGCTTCGATCTCGCCGGTCTCCTCGGCGGGAGCGTCCCTGCCGGTGAATATGATGCACACTTCCCTGTCGCCGAAATCGACGGCGTCCAATAGCATGGTGGCGGTGTCCAGGCGGTCGTTGTCGGCGCTGACCACCGTCTTGCCGGTGAAGCCGATGAACTGCCCCGCGTGGAGGTCGAAATCGCCCATGCGGGTGTCACGGACGCAGCGGGAGACAGACGCGGTGATGACGCCGGACATTGACGCTTCCATATCCTTTATCATTTCGTCGGGCCCCAGCAGCGGGTTCATCATCGAAAGCGCTGCGTGGCACTCGCCCACTGTGCAGGAGCCGATGACGTTGACCGGAACTTCGCCGTACATTTCCGCCGCCTGGCGCGCGGCCAGGATTATGTTGGAATTGTTGGGGAAAACGATTATGCGCTCCGCGTTGATCATGCGAAAAGCGTCGATAAAGTCTTTCGTGGAGGGATTTCGGCTCTGGCCTCCCAGTATGACCTGGTCCGCGCCCATATCACGGAAGCACCTCGCCAGGCCTTCTCCCGGGGCAACGCACACGATTCCGAAGGGTTTGGCCTTCGTGACGATCTTTTTGCGTACCTCCCCTGCGCCGGCGGCCGTTTCCGGGTCAAGATTGCTGTGCTGCAGCGACATGTTTTCTATTTTTACCGACAGAAATTCGCCGTAGCTGCGGCAAAAAGCCAGCACTCTGTCCGGCGTCATCGTGTGTACGTGTATCTTCAGCGCGCTGCCGTTCTTGAACGCCACGATGGAGTCGCCCACGGTCTGGAGGTAGTCTCTGACGACGCTCACGTCGAAATTTTCTACGTCGCATTTGGCGTTCTGGAGCCGCACCAGCACTTCGGTGCAGTATCCGTAGTCCAGCTCGCTGTCCGCGGTGAACAGGTCGTAATCCACTTCTTTGGGACTGCCCGGTCCTGCCAGGAGATCCGCGTCTCCCTCCGCGAACTGGGCGACGCTGCCGTCTCCCGCCAGCGCGGAGCGCATGCCTTCTATTATGTAGATGAACCCGGCGCCTCCGGAATCCACCACTCCCGCCTCTTTAAGGACGCTCAGCAGTTCCGGCGTCCTGGCCAGGGAACGCCTTGCCCCTTCCGCCACGTCGCCAAGATAGCCAGCGGGGCTGTCACTGTCCGCCTGAGAAGCGAATTCGGAACTTTCCCGGGCAACGGTGAGCACGGTACCTTCCACCGGCGTCAATACGGCTCCGTACGCCTTGCGGACGCCTTCGTCGAACGCCCGGGCAAGGTTGTCCCGGTCCGCCTGTTCGAGGCCGCCGAGCCCTTCCGCCAGGCCGCTGAAAAACTGGGACAATATGACGCCGGAATTGCCCCGGGCGCACATCAGCATCCCGTCGGCCGCGGTTTTTGCCGCCTGGCCCAGCTCTTTTTCCGCGTCACCGGGGTCGCCCACGCCGCCCAGCAGCGTCAACAGCATATTGCTGCCGGTGTCGCCGTCGGGTATGGGGAAAACGTTAAGGTCGTTGACCTCGTCCTCGTGCTTTTTCAGATTGGCCGCGCCGGAACGGAGCATTACCGCGAAGTCGGTGCCGTTGATGGTGGTTGCCGCCATTTTATCTGTCCTTTCGCTGTCAAAGCGTGTTTCTGATGGGCCTGCCCACCGAGAGCAGCGCCACGGCGTCCGGTCCGCAGGAGGCTCCGATGATTGGCCCCATGATCACGTCCGTCACTTTTACGTAGCCGATCTCTTCTTTGATGAGGTCACGGATCAGCTGTATCTCCGCGGCCTGGCAATCGGCGTGAGCGATGAATATTTCCCGGTCCCCTTCCGCGGTATCAGCCAGCGACTCCTTTGTCAGCGCCACGATCGTCCTGAGAGAATTCAGGCGGCCTTTGACCTTCGTCACCGGCGTCTGGTCGCCCTCGGTGTTGGCGATGATGACCGGCTTCACGCCCATAAGGTTGCCGAAGAACGCCGCCGAAGCCTTGACCCGCCCCGCCCGCTTCAAGCAGTCGAGGGAATGGACCGTCAGGAACTCGTTGGTCCTGGAAATGACGTCGTTTATATACGTTTCGGCCTCGTCAACGGTCTTTCCGCCGCTCACGAATCTCGCCGCCATTATGGCGATCAGGCCTTCCCCCGCGCTGGCGTGGAGGCTGTCGATGCAGCATATCCGCGCTTCCGGGTACTCTGCCTTCAGCGCTTCCGCCTGCTTCCCGGCCGTAAAGATGGAGCCCGACTGCCTGTTGGAGCAGGAAATATAGATGATATCCTCCCCCGCGTCAAGGTACTTTCTGAACAGTCTGTCAAACTCTTCCGGCGGCACCTGCGTGGTGGTGATCCTCCCGCCGCTCCTGAGGATATCGTAGAACCTGTGGGCGCCCTCCGCAGACCAGGAGAGATCGGCCACCGTCACTTCGCCGTTGTAGACGGTATTCATCCTGCCGTAGTCGATCCCGTACTCCTCCATCAATTCAGGAGTCAGGTCCGAACACGAATCGGTCAACACGCGGATCTTTCTCATTATCTGCTCCTCCCCGCGGCATCGCCGCACTTTCTCGCCTGCCATACTAACACGGAAAACTAAACTGAATCTAAACGGACAGTTTACCGAAAATTCAGAATTACACCGATTTTCGCCGTCGATTCGGCAATTTCCGTCAATATCACGAAATATTACGCGATATTTTCAAAATTTACACAGAAAGCGAACGGGGGACAGGTACGCGTTTTTGAGTTTCAGGAGCGCGTTTTTCGAGTTTTTTTCAGTTATACACCGCTAATTTTCCCTTGCCACGGGCCTTCTGCGGTGGTATAATTTCCATAATAAAAAAACGCTTTCGGAGGGTTTTCGTCGTATGAGTCCTGAAAGAGCACCGTTCTCAGATCTTACACATCAGGTTGGCCCTATCGGCCTTATCGTAATGGAAAGCTGCCGCGACCTTGGGCAGCGAGTGGACAAACACCTTAAAGAACTGCACGAAGAGCACAATGAATTGATCCCTGATACCTTCATTCTGAAGAGCCGCTGCCCACGTTTCAGCAACGGAGAGGCGAAAGGTATTATCGACGAATCCGTGCGCGGCAAAGACATCTACATTCTGGTCGACGTGGGCAATTACAGCCTCACCTACAACATCATGGGCATCCAGAACCATATGTCGCCGGATGATCATTACGCGGACCTGAAGCGCGTGATACAGGCCATCGGCGGCAAGGCCAAGCGCATCAACGTCATCATGCCGTTCCTGTACGGCGGCCGCCAGCACAAACGCGCCGCCCGTGAGTCGCTGGACTGCGCCAGCGCCATGATCGAGCTCCAGAACCTGGGCGTCACCAACATAATCACCTTCGACGCGCACGACGCCCGCGTAGCCAACGCCATTCCGCTCACCGGTTTCGAGAACGTGCATCCCTACTACCAGCTGATGAAATCCATCCTCCGGGAAGTGCCGGACATCCAGGTAGATAAAGAGCACCTGATGATGATAAGCCCCGACGAAGGCGGTATCCACCGCAACCTCTACTACTCCACGCTGTTCGGGCTCGACCTGGGCATCTTCGTCAAGCGCCGCGACTTCAGCCGGATCGTCAACGGCCGCAACCCCATCGTTGCCCACGAATTCATCGGTTCGTCGGTGAAGGGCAAGGACGTGCTGATCATGGACGATATGCTGTCCTCCGGCGATTCGATCCTCGATATCGCGAAAGAGCTGAAGCGCCGCAAGGCGAACCGCGTGTTTGCCGGCGTCACCTTCGCTATGTTTACCGACGGCATCAAGCAGTTTGACCAATATTACAAGAAGGGCCTTATCGACAAGATCTTTTCGACCAACCTGACGTACCGGCGCCCCGAACTGGCCGAGCGGCCGTGGTTCGTGGAAGTCAGCATGTCCAAGTACATTGCCAAGCTGGTCGACGCGCTGAACTATGACGAGTCCATCAGCGTGCTGCTGGATCCGCGTCAACGTATAATGAACCTGCTGGAGCGCCATAATCGCGGCGAGAAGATCTGAGGACCACAGGAAGACCGTCGAAGATCCGGCGGGCAGCGATCCGTCGTGATCACGACCGGGACAATAAAAAAATCAGGGACCGCTTTTCGAAAGGCGGTCCCCTTTTTTTGCTGCCGGACGGTCAACTGTTCTCGCCTCCGGACGTTCATGCGTTCATACGTTCCTCCGGTCAACCGGTCAGAACGATATCACGTCCCTGAATAAAAGTCCTGTCACGTCGCCGATGGCGATCATTCGCCGGTTGGGATCCAGCGTCCAGTTGGACTTCTTGACGTAATACCCAAGTATCCGGCCCGTAGGATCACGGACGACCTTGTCGCCGTTGTCCTGGTTCTCGTAATAACCCACGAGGCGGTAATTCGAATCTTTGACAGGTATCCTCTCCATCGCGCTCCCGCCTTACTTGCAGAACGCAGCCAGCGACGCGGAATCAAGCTTCTCGAAGCCCCTGAAGAACGGCTCCAGCTTCCTCGCGATCTCCTTGTTGCCGCCGTTGACGTCGGACTCGATGTTCAGAGGCAGCAGCGGGTCGTGCAGCGAAAGGCGAAGCAGGAACCAGCCGCGCTCGCTGTCGTTCTCGCACCGCACGCGAAGGCCCTCGTAATTGACCTCCTCCGCCTTCCAGCCGGGCTGCGCCTTAACGTAAACGCCCAGCGAATCGATGACTTCCTGCCCGTACTTTTTGAAATCCTCGTCGGCGATGTTCAGGCGGAACTCCACGGCCTCCGCGGGCTCCTCCAGCCTGTCGATGAGCTCGTCGATGTGGCGGCCTTCCCTGCGCATCAGCGCTAGCTGGATCAGCAGTTTCGCGATCAGGTACGCGCCATCGTCCAGGAAATAGTTTTCCTTCAGCGCCCCGTGACCCGAAGTCTCGATGGCCACCGGCGTGTAGATGCCTTCATTATTAAGGCGGATGGCTTCGTTGATGACGTTTTTGTATCCCCTCTTAAAGCGGTGATGCACGCCGCCCAGGTCCTGCTCGATGAACTTTTTCAGGCCTGAAGAAGTGATGGAGTCCGTGACGATGGTTGCCCCGGGATGCTCGGCGATGGCAATGGCAGAGATCATGGCGATGATGCGGTTGCGGTTGATCTCCTTGCCGTGGCGGTCCACTGCTCCGGCGCGGTCAACGTCGGTGTCGAAAATGATTCCGAAGTCCGCGTGATTGTCCAGCACGGCCTTCTGGATGGAATCCATGGCGTTCTTGTCCTCGGGGTTCGGAATGTGGTTCGGGAACGTGCCGTCAGGCTCCAGGAACTGGCTGCCCTCGGTGTTGGCGCCCAGAGGCTTCAGCACTTTCTCGGCGTAGAATCCGCCTGCGCCGTTTCCGGCGTCAACGATGATGTGGGTCCCTTCCAGGGGCTTCAGCGCTCCCGTGGCGTTCCTGATCTTCGTCACCAGCCCGGCGGCGTAGATGGATATGAAATCCATTTTGATCTCTCTGCCGGGAGCGGCGGCGGAGTCAACGGGATGGAGCCCATCTTCTATCTCGTCTGCCAGCGCCAGCACGTCGGTGATGTCAGCTTTCTCGAGGCCGCCGTCTTTGGTGAAGAACTTCAGGCCGTTGCGGTTGAAAGGCAGGTGGGACGCCGTCAGCATCACGGAACCGTCGTACATATATCCCTCGGTCACGGTGGTCATAAACATGGCTGGAGTAGAGCAGAGGCCGCAGTTGACCACGTCCGCATGGCGTTCGCGCATTGCCCGGACAACGCTCTCCCTGATGGCCGGTCCGGATATCCTCGAATCATTGCCCACGGCCACCGTCAGATCGTTCCTGCCCAGCTTTTTCCTGAGCCACAGCACGAATCCCGCGGCTATCATTCCCGCCGCTTCGGGAGTCAGGTTCACGTGCTGCCCCTCGATGCCTTCCAGCGCTATTCCGCGCACGTCGCTGCCGTTCTGCAATTTCTTCCATTTATCCTTCATAATGACGACCTCCGTTTGTTATTTTTACGTTCGAATTATACGCTTCCCGCGGGTGGAAATGCAAGGGATGACCGCATAGATAAGCGCAGGACAAGCGCCTGCTTTCCGGCCGTTTTCCGGTCAATAAACCGCGCGCAGGCCCTTCCGGTCCGGGCGGTCAATACGGTCCCGCCTGCCGTCCGCGTGTGATGTTTTACTTCTGCACCCCGAACAGATCCTCCCTGTAAGCGGAAAGATATTCGATGCAGTATTCGTCGATCCCCAAAAGCGCCTCCGCCGCGTACACGCCGCCCAGCATATCCCTGTTCAGCGGGTCCATTATCGCGCTGTCCATGCCGAACATCATTGCCCCGATCAGGAAGGCGTGGTTCAACGCTTTCCTGTAAGGCAGCCCGAAGGAAATGTTGGAAAGGCCGCTGACGATGTGAGCGTCGGGATACTCTTCCCGGATCTTTTTCGACGCTCCGATGAAATTCAGGAAGCTGTCCGGGGAGGTGCCCACGGTGAACACCATCGGGTCGAAATAGAGGCGGTCCATGGAGATCTTGTACTCCTCTGCCTTCTTAACGATGCGGTGGAAATTGTCCATGCGCTTGTCGACGTCGTCCGGTATTCCGGTGTCGTCCAGCAGCAGCGCCACGATCTTCCAGCCCTTTTTGTCCGCCACGGCGGAAAAGATCTTGTCGATCTTGTTGCCCTCGAGGGAGACCGAGTTGATCATGCCCGGATTTTTGCACAGGGGTATGCAGGCGATGATGCTGTCGGGATTGGGGCTGTCGAGGCTGAACCGTACGTCGGGATGGTCCGCCTGGATAAGGTCGATCATCCATTTCAGCACCTCCGCGTCTCCGACCGGCACTCCGGAGCAGATATCCAGGTAGTCGGCTCTGCTGTCGAGCTGCCTGGTGGCAAGGTTCCTGACGAATTCTCCGTCTCTCTTCTGAATGGCTTCCGCCACGGACTTGATCGCGCCGTTCAGTTTTTCTCCGATGATGATCATAGCTGTTCTCCTTTTTTTATCATTTCTGTCGATTATCAGTGTTTTCTATGCGTTTCCGCCGGGTTTTCTCCGCGCTGCGCTTCGCGTTTTCTTCGCGTTTCCGCCGCGTTTCCGCGTGGGTGTTTATCTGTTCTTCAATTCCTCCATCAGTCTGGGCACGATCTTGAACAGATCGCCTTTCACCGCGATGTCCGCCAGTTTCATCATAGGCGTGGTATCGTCGATATCGATGGCAATGATGGTCTTGCACGCCTGCATGCCGATCAGGTGCTGTATCTGGCCTGAAATGCCGCAGGCAATATAAAGGTCCGTCTGCACCGTTGCCCCGGTCTGGCCGATCTGGTGAGGGTACGCGATCCAGCCGTTGTCCACCGCCGGCCTGCTGGCGCCGACAGCGCCGCCGATCTGATTGGCAAAGGCCTCCAGCATTTTGAAACCGTCGGGACCCTTCATTGCCCGTCCTCCGGCAACGATGATCCTGGCGTCTCCCAGGTTCACCGTGGGTTCCCGCCGCTCCACCGTGCTCAATATTTCTTTCACGTTCAGCGCGTCAACTGCCTCGATCTCCTCACGGATCACCTCTCCACGGCGGCCCGGCCTGGGCTCGGGAGCAGGCATGATCTTCGGGCGCACGGTTGCCATCTGCGGCCTGCAGTCGCTGCTCCGGATAGTAGCCATAACGTTGCCGCCGAAAGCGGGGCGCGTCTGGAGCAGGTCTCCGTTGACCGGGTCGATGGAGAGCCCGGTGCAGTCTGCGGTGAGGCCCGCGTGGATCTTGCTTGCGATGCGCGGAGCGAGAGCGCGTCCTCTGGCGGTGGCGGCGCAGAGCACTATTTCCGGCCTGTGTTTTTTGATCAGGCGCTCGAGTATGTTGCACTCCAGCTCGTCGTTGAAGGCCCGGAGCCTGGGGTCGTCGATAAGGATGACCTTGTCAGCGCCGCAGGCGAACAGCCGGTCCGCCATCCCCGCGATGCCGCTGCCCAGGGCAACGGTCCACACTTCCTGGCCCCTTTCGGCCGCCAGCTTTTCCGCCGCTCCCAAAAGTTCCAGCGATACGGGATCGAGGGCGCCGCCTGTGAATTCCGATACGGTCCATACACCGCAGTAGGACTGTCTGTCAAGTTCGTCGGTTATTTTCATACGCTCCCCCTTTCCAGCAATCCTCTGCGCAATATCTCATCAGCCAGCGCCTTCGCCGCGTCCGCAGGATCTCCCTCGATCAGCAGCGTATCCGCGCCGCGCAATGCCGGAGGCTCCGTTTTGACCACTCTCGTAGGAGAAGCAGCGAGCCCGAGCTTGTCCGGATCCGCGCCAATATCTTCCGGCTTCCACAGCGTTATCTCCGCGGCCCTTGCCCGCCTGGCGTTCCTGAGCGTGGGGATCCTGGGCACGTTTATGTCTTTCAGCACCGTTATGAGCGCGGGCAGTCGCAGTTTCAGCACGTCGTAACCCGTCTCGTCCGTACGGAAGACAGTGATATGATCATCCCCGATCTCCTCCACTTTCGACACGTTGGCGGCCTGCATGATATCCAGTTTCGCGGCAATGCCCGGTCCCACCTGCGCGGTGTCGCCGTCCACGGCCTGCTTTCCGCAGATGATGAGGTCAACGCCGCCGATGGTCTCGATGGCCCTGGACAATGCGTAACTCGTTGCCCAGGTGTCGGACCCGGCGAACTTCCTGTCGCAGAGCAGGAAGGCGCGGTCGGCGCCCATTGACAACGCCTCGGTCAGGACGTTTCTGGCGCTGTCGGGTCCCATTGACAGCACGATCACTTCTCCCCCCGCCCGTTCACGCAGCCTGAGCGCCTCTTCCACGGCGTACAGGTCGAAGGGATTCATCACTGCTTTCGTCCCTTCCCTAATGATCCTTTTGGTCTCGGGATCGATCCTGGCGTCCGTGGTGGCAGGGACCTGTTTGATGCAAACTGCGATCCTCATTCCGCCGCCTCCTTTTCTGCCGCAGCCATGGCTTCGATGGCCTCGTACTGGGTCTTGAATCCCACGAGAGAAAGGTAAAGCCCGCAGTCGGGATAGAAGCCCCGCAACTGATCGAGCGTTGCCAGCGGGTCGAAGGCCGCGTCTTCGGGGATGGGATAACCCACCACGTCGGAGAGCAGGAAAAGCTTTTTGGACATCCAGGCCTCGATGAACACAGGCAGTACAGGGTATTTTTCGAGCATCCTGTCAGTGACGGCGTTTTTCTCGATGATGGGCTGGGTGATAACGAAAGAGGCGCCTGCGTCAAGCTTCCTCTTCAGCTTTTCGAATTCATCTGCTTCCGGTTCGTAGGGGTTGAAGGCCACGCCCACGGTGAACGAGGGGTAGTGTTTCCGGATGTACCTGGTCAATTCCACGGAGGTCACCGACGCCACGCCTTCTGCTTCCACGTCGGAAGGCAGCAGCTTGGGCAATCTCGGGGAACCGTCTCCGCTGATGGCCAGCACGGAATTTATCCCCAGCCTTTCGCAGGCGGTGAGGATCTCGTCAAGATTTTGTTTTGTATGGAAAGTGTTCAGGTGGATAAGGACCTGGCCGGGGCGCGCCCGGAGCCCCAGTTCCTCGATGCATTCGTGGCCCTGAAATGCCAGAAGACCCATGGCGTTGTCGGTGATGGACGCCGTAAAGCCGCTTGCCATCACGCGCTCAAATTTCGAAGCGAACAGCTGAAGATCGTCTTCCAGCTTCTGAGAATCCTGCTTCGGCGGTATGAGTTCAACGTGGAAACCGGCGGGTCGGATGCGGTTTTTTGTAGGTGTCATAGGTCACCATGCCGGGCGGCAACGGCGCTGATCTGGATGTAACGGATGCCGCTGGATTTTCCGTTTTTTTCTCCTCGATTTTCATACTCTAACATACCCGAAAGGCGGGCAATTGTCAAGTGGGGAATCCTGCTCAGATCAGCCTGACGCCGGCGAGGTCAACGTATTCCAGCGAGGGCATTTCTTTGATAAATTCCAGGTCGGTCACCTTTATGGTCGTACTCCGGCTGACGGGCGAAGCGCAGATCCCCAGCACCTTAAGATTTTTAAGTTTCGCCAGCGCGGAATAGTCGTGGATCTTCACGGTCTGACCCAGAACCAGCACCTCGAGCTCCTCCAGTTCGGCCAGCGGGGCAACGTCGGTGAGGGAACCGGCGTTGGAGAGGCAGAGGAGCCTACGTGTTTAGGAAGATAGAGGAAAACAGTGCTTCACGAGGTCGGTTAAAGCCCCAGAAAGCCCTGAAAATGAAAGGATTTTCGCACGCTCACCCGACTCTTTGATCCGATACGCCTGCTATTACGGGAAGATTGAAAAAATACCGGTTTTCGAGTGCTTATGAGGTCGATAGGAGGTCGATTTTATGAAGATGCCCCATAGGTTTAGAAGCATTCGGACGATCGGTAGGAGGTCGATTTGCCGAAAGAGGTCGCACATATGAGAATTGTCTGCCCGTTCATCTGCCATCGACAAATCTTATTTGTAGATGAAAAGCATGACAAAAAAGGAGAATCGAAATGAAAAAAGAACCTAGCGTAACACCACTCTCTATATTGTAGATTAAATCGCCTGCTATTTCTTCTCCACCAATATTGAACATTCCCGTAAAATGCCTGTCCATATTATTATCCTGCATAGTTTCACCTCATTCATCGCACACGGCGAGGAGTTGCTCTAAACGGTCATCGATAGCTTCTGCTCGACGAGGAGCAGAAGCTATCGATATATTATTTCAAAATCTTCTCTATCATCGCCTCAACGCACTCCGGATCGTCCAGAGTGTAGACGTTTCGCGCTTCGCGGTACGCCTTGTTTGCCTCAACTTCCGGCGTGCTCCACCAAAGACGAAGATCAGAGGACGGCGTGCCGCTCATGATAAACGAATTCAGCACAATGGTTTTTTCCTGCGCTGTAGGAGCAAGCCGCGCTTCCAGCTCCTTGATCGTCTTATAGAATTGGATCTTCGGATCATCCGGACGAATATGCATCAAGCCCTTCGGATCAATAAACGAGATGTACTGCGTCTTCTCATCATCGATCCAAAGAATGTAATCCGGATAGAAGTTCCCCGCCTCAAAGAATCCCATTCCCACTTTGCTCTTGTTGCGGAGCAGGTACAGGGACTTACCCTTTAAGCGATCACCGTGTCTGTCCACATAATCTTTCAGCAAATCAACGAATCTCTTTTCATCTTCATTTAGGCTGACGGGAGAGACCTGAATTTTGAGATTGCTCTTTTGGAGGCAGATCAGCGGCGCATACAAGTGGGAGCGGAAATCAAAGAGCACCATTCGACCGTGGAATGCGTCTTTTTCGTACTCATCAAGCCCGCCGTTCTGATCCAGTATGGCGCTGATATCCGAAATGAACGTTTCCAGCTCGTCTCCGGTGTGATCCAGCTCACTCTGCTGAGCGTACGTGATGGCATATTCATCAACGAAATTGTTATCCGACGCATCCAGCACGGCATACTCCAGCCTGGGAGCTTCCCAGCGTTCTTTTTCGTATTTGAAGAACTTGTCCATATATGATTTCAGCGCCATGATCGCGTAATCCGTCGCCGCATCCAGCTTGGGAATAGAGTCAATTTCCAAATGATTTTTCGGGATCAGGAGCGAGTACCAGCCATCCGTGCAAAGAATCTTGATCAGGTTTTCCTTGACGATACTGATATTGAAATAGAACTTCTCGTTTTTATACTGTTCAAGTTCCTCAAAGATCCGCTCATAATCCAGAAAAGCCAGTTTATCATCCGGCAGCGTATGCTCTTCCGGCTCAGATTCGATCTTCATGCTGAATGTGGAGTCTATTGTCTGAATCTTGCTGCGACAATCGATGACCGTTTTACTTCTCAGCAAATAGCGCAAGAAACCCTCATCGGGTGCATCAAGGATCAACCTTTTTGCCTGTTTCTTGAAATTGGCGCCGTCTTTCACCTTGATCACGTGAAGGCGCTTATCCTTCGCTTCCTCATATCTGCTGATCACAGGAAGGCGGAATTCCAGAATATTATCGTTCGTCGGAGCGCCTTCCAGTTCAAGATACTTCTTGAAATCCTCCATATACTGCGCCTTGACGCCGAAAATGGTCAACGTCTCCAGCACTTCGATATCTCTCGGAGCGACAACACTACGGTTATCCAGTTTGCGGGAGCGTTTCAGACAGCCCTGATAGCCCTTCAGGCGCACGCCGCGTCCGAAAAGTTGGATCGCCTGCGATCCCTCTCCTTTGGCAAAGTTGATAAGGCCCATGGTGGAAACACGCCAGCTGTTCCATCCCTCGGTAAACTTGCGGGATCCGATCAGTACTTTGATGCGGGAATCCTTTTGGTTGATCGCACGGAACAGAGATTCAGATATAAACTCCTCTGATTTTGCAACGATCCCTTTCTGTTCACAGTTTTTGATGAGTCCTGCCGTATCGCCGATGCTGATCACACCGAAATACTCGCCGTATTCTCCGATCTTCAAGCCGATCTCGCCTGCAACCTGTTTGATGTTTTCCAGATGCAGTCTCGGTTCCTCGGCGCCGGTATCGGAATTGAAGACCGTCCGGAGAATATCCTCAAAAAGGACCGCCGGATCAGGCGTATTTCCGAAGATATGCTGCAGAGCATAGAAATCCCCGTAGAACAGCTCATTGCCTCTTCCGTCGATCAGTCCCGTGTCATCGCTGAGAACGGCTTTGATACGAGAAATGGACGTTGCTCTGTTGCGGACGAATTTGTCAATGAAGTCCAGTACTTCCTCTACGTCGGTCAGTTCTTCCTTGGACGTGGACGCCGTTACGCGGTTGCCCACAAAAACCAGCAGCGGTTTTTCAATATTGAATTCGGCAAGACCGGTCTCGGCTGTGTTAAAAAGTTTCATCTGCTGATAGAAGGACAGCAGGCATCCTGTCAGATACAGATGACGCTGTTCTTCGTCAATGCTGCCCTTCAGGTTGTAGATTCGGTAGTCTTTGCCGTAACCATCCTCGTAGAAATATTTGTAGGAAAAATCCATGATAATGGACTTCCCGTATTCCTCCATCAGGGCCCGTTCCTCTTTTGCCTTCGCCGTGTTGCCGGTCGCATTGGCATTCAACGCCTGCTTAAATGTGGCAGAATACTCGAAGGAGAAACCATCCTGGGACAGTCTGGTACGATATTCATACCACACGTTGCCGGAAAGCCCACGATGGCCTTCGTCCACCAGAACAAGGTTGTTCTGCTCGAAGCTGTCGACGGAAACCGTTTTGACCTTGCCTTCCTCCTTCAGCTTGTTCATATCAATGACGATAACGTCTTCCCGCTGCGTGATAAAGCCTCTGTCTTTTTCAAACATGGCGGCGGAAACAGAAGAAAGGGCGAGTTCGTCCAGATGCTGCAGGCTCATTCCCTCATTGGGTGCCAGCACGATGATCTTGTTGATGGACAGATTACTATTCAGCCTTTTTGCACGGCTTAAATAGTGTATAAACTGCAGGATATTCACGTGCATAATGAGCGTCTTGCCGCTGCCGGTGGCGCACATGAAGGCCAGTTTATTCATTTTCTCCGTCGTGTAAGGAGCAAAGTTCAAAAGCCCAAGCGTTTCCGACACTTTTTCTGAAAGATACTCGTTCAGGCTCTTACAGAATGCGTCCTTGTCGCTAAAAAAACGATCCAGGTACATCTCCGTAAAAAGCAGGGAGAGATACTGAAAGTACTTCCAGCGGATGGCGCCGCGTTTTTCGCTGATCTGGCGGGTATGACGGCAGATGTTCTCGTCATAAAGGCGCAGTTGATCCTCGCTCACCCTTGCGCCGTTTAACCGGCTGATGCGAGCGATGTATTCAAAGAAATATGTATTTCCGCTTTCGTTGACGCCTTCGTACTCTGTAGTGTTCAGTTTTTTGCTGATCTCCGCAAGAGATTCGATCCCCAACTCCCGCAGGAAATAGCGGAACAGGATCAACTGATCGTCAAAGGAAAGCGTGGGTGCTGTTTGTCTTCTTGCCATATTTCCACCATCTTTTCATTATGCTGCCGAGTGGAGAGTCACTAATCTTTCGTCCTGAATTGCAGGTGAAGCATCAAAAATGTTTATGTTTTGACCGAATTTCTGCTGTAGTTTGCTACTTATTACTCCTGATAGTTTTTTCCCATACATATACTTTAGCCTATCGGTTGTAAACTCTCTTTCTGCCTCAACCATAGCAGCACCGGTATCATTACCGTATAACCTTCGAGCGATTTCTACCCTATGCGCATAGAATTTTGACTTTGATTCTTCCTCGCATTCTGCAATTGCTTCTTCAATAAGGATTTGTAATTCTTCATTCGTATGTACTAGTCCCATTTTTTCACAGATGCTATTTAGGTGTTCTTTATTGCAGAAATACATCTCAATATCATTCTTCTCAGCAATAATGCACTTCACACGCTCATTAAACTCAATCTTTTGCCGTTCCTGCTCAACTTCGTTATCGTACAAACCATCTCTGTCGCGATACACAATGACACGGATACTTTCATTTAAATCCAGCAAAAACTGAGCAAACGTTTTGGCAGAATCAATCTTTGAAATACTGTTGTACGAGTATATTTTATACTCATTTGAAGCGAACCCAGAAGCCTCAAATACTTTCTCCAAATAGCGTCGACTTTTAGGGGAAGAATCTTCTGTCAGGACAACATATTGAAGCCTTCCATTTCGAATATCATCGTATTCGTCCAGCGCTCCCAATTCGAGTAATCCTGCGTAATGATCATAGGCATCTGCGGAAATGCAACCATCATGGACAAGAAAGAATGTAGCATCTTCTCTTAGGGCAGCCATCAAATGACGAGAGTGAGTAGAAATGATAATTGTAGTATCATCACGGTCTGCTAAACGAAGCATCATAGATGCCAAAAGCCTCTGATTATCTGGATGAAGATGGGAATCTGGCTCGTCCAACAAGAGTATTTCAGGGCGGAAATAGTTGACGTACGCTGCTATTTGGATGGCTTGAAGAATGCCTGTTCCGGCCAAATCAATGGGCAAGTATTCATCAGTATTATCAAATCGGAATCTAACATCAACCAATCCATCGGTATCTTCTTTGGCGTTAATGCTGATTTGGATATATGGGAAAATCGATCTTATGTCTTGCATAAAGATCTCCCATGTTTCGCTTTGGAACAGTCGGTATAGAACATTACGGAAGACGGTATTTGAATCTCCTTTGGCAGAGATACGACGCACAACTCCAACGGGACGAATCTCTTCCTCGAATGGAATACCTGCAAGACCGGGAACGTACATGCAAAAAGGATTCTCCAAAGATAGCAGTTTATCCCCTATTTCATGTCCGATGAAATTGGCGGATATATTTTTGTTTTTTCCTTTACGGAATGTTGCCTTAACGCTCTTTCCCGTTTCATCTTCTATCTTAACGCAAATAGCTTGCGCCTCGTCTTCTTTCAAAACCCCGCCTTTTGCTAATGTGTACGGGTCCTTTACTGGCGAATAAATCAACTGATTGGGGTAGACCGATGTTGCCAAAGCATCTTTATTCTTAAACTTAGGAGCAGATGGACTCAACTGTGAGGTTTGTGCGACAGATGTTGCAAATTGTATTGCTTGTAAGATACTACTTTTCCCAGAATTGTTGGCTCCAACAAGAACGTTGACTTTTCCAAGATTGAGTTCTACATGCTCAATGGACTTAAATCTGTCTATCTCTATTTTTCTAATCATCGTATTACTCCTCGAACATACGCTTCTTGAATTCGATTTCGGTCATCTGGACTTTCCAGGTCTCGTTTGCCGTGCGTAGATTCTCCAGATTATTGTCGCCGTTGACGTAAATGACGTCATACTCCCGGTCGGCGGGATTGATGCGGTACTTGGTGAAATAGGCGTCTAGGGCGGCGTTGCTCTCCAGCACGTTGTCCGACACGATACGCCAAATCACCAGCGCGCGGCGTCCGTCGGGAAGCGTGCCCTCGATCTGCCGAAACGCATACTGACCGCCGAGATCCTTCATCAGTTCCACGGCGCCTTCGTAAGCGGGATCGGCGGCAGGCTTGGCAGAGAAATACGATACCGCGCCATGATGTGTTACCGTCAAACCGATGAGATAATTGAAGGTCTCGATCAGGTCCACCGGGCGTTCTTTGCATTCGTTTTTCTCGGTGATCTTCATCTTGTAATTGAATGGATCTTTAAACGCGGAAACGTTCAAAATGCTGTCCTTGCTCTCCAAATCCAGCATATACTGGATGAGATAGTCCTCACCGAACAAGATATGCATCTGCAAGTTATCGTCTTTCAATTCAATGTTGGACAGAGCGTCTTCATAGCTTTCGAGGCGCATGTATTTGATGATCTGAGATACGCCGGTGTTGCGATTCTGAGGCTTTCCATCTTTCCAATCATCGGAATATACTACTCTTTGCATGCGCGGTTTGGTTGCCGTATCGAAATACTCCCCCATCTCAATAAGAATATACTTTCTATTAATATGATCTTCTCGGTTCAAATTAACTACAGCATGCCCTGTGGTCCCGGAGCCCGCAAAATAATCCAGGATAATTGCAGGATTTTTCTGCACCTCATTGACCGCGTAGACGCAGTCCGAAGCAGTATACAACGATTTAGGAAAGTCAAATCTCTTTGATCCCATTATATTGTTGAATAATTTGGACCCATAAATATTCGCATAATATTTTTTATCGAGCCATACTGTTTTGAAGCTTCCTTTAGATTTGTCTCGATATATTTGAACTATGTCACCATTCTTTACTGGATAGAGGTCATCTTCAACCTCTTCTATTGAGTTACGAGCAAAGACCCACTTCTTTTCTGTTCCATCATCTCCAATGGGATACACTTCGATATGTTCTTTTGTAATAATGTTTTGCGCACCGGGATGGAAATCACTGGCGCATGCTTTTCCGAAACCGAGTATGCGATCTCCTTCAAGGCTTACATAAATTGGGTAAAATGTATCTCCTTGTGGATTCCTCAAGCCGGAAGGACCCCAATCGCGAAACGGTTCGGTGGATTTTTCTTCCAATTCTTTTCTTCCGATCACATGCTTGAATTTTTGGAATATGAACATCGCATACTCATGACTATAGGAAAAATTGTCTCCTTGCACTCCTGCCGGATTATGAAGAACGGTCACTACAGTCTTATCCCATTCAGGGAACATTAAATCCAGCAACTTGGAGAGATTAAAGCCCTCATTTTCATCTATTGCAGTGATGATTGCTCCTCGTTCTGTTTTCAGATCAGCGCATAGTTGAAGTCTGTTTTGCATCATCGCAATCCACGATGAATGCTTAAAACTATTCTTATATAGAATTTCGCTCGATTTAGCATTATATGGAGGATCTCCATAGATACAACTCACCTTTTTCTGGTACTTTTCTGTCAGAAGAGTTAGCGCGTGGTAATTATCCCCGTTGATCATCAAACCAGTTGTATTATCATCCAGACGATCAATACTCGCAACCAACCGCTCCTTGAAATCCTCGTTAAAATGCTTGGTATCAATGATCAGATTCTGATTTTGGTGCAGGAAATCCAGACTGGGCGGATTCGTCCAGCCTTCGACTCCAATAGCAGGTTCCACCTCGTCAATAGCGTACATCGCAATCCATTCGTCGATCTGCGCCTTGTTTGCGATGATCTCCGGCCAAAAAGATTCGTCGACTTTGTCAAGTGTCATACACCAGTTGGTCTCCACGACGAATTTCTTTTTCAGCCAGAGCTTTTTCTGGAAATCTTCGATCTGAGCAAGGAAATCAATGATGATCTTACCGACGCGCTTGATGGCCTTTACCTTGGCAAGGTAAGTTTCAACGCGAGCTTCATTACCGGTATCCAGATCGTCCAGGTGCATGATCTCGCTTTTGATGTAGAAATCCAACTCCCGCGTCAGGAAGCCCCGCAGATCCTTATGGATGAAGTAGTCGAAGGTATTTTTTGCAACGTAACCGTTCAGGTGTTTTTTCAGCAGGTCAACGGTATCATTGCCGGGGATCGACGAGAGCAGATCCGACCACATGGGAAGGTGATTCTCAAAAACGTATTTACGGATCGCCTCGTAGTTCTCGTCAAAGTATTTCTTCTTTTTATTCTCCGGAATATCAAAGATAAAGTGGATTATCAGTTCTTTCGTCTCTTCGTTATACTCAAAGGTCTTGATGCCGGGATAGTTTTCCTCATCCTCGGTGAAGAGCATGAAGACGCGCTTGCTGTCTGCGGACTCCTTGTTGTTGTTCTGCTCCGTGGTGGCGTCCACTAACCGGAAGTGAACGGTATATTCGTCAACGACAAACGTGTAATCCTTGAAATTCTCGCTGGTTTTGATGTAATACTGATCCTGATTCGCCCAGTAGAGCTTGACTTCCTCACCTTCATATGGGATAGCGTAAACGCCTTCCTTGTACCGACGTTTGGAAATAAAGTCGCCTTCCTCGTAATAGCGATTGAAGAAGGAGTAAAGAGCGGAATATACGTCGGTTTCCAGAGCAGCGAGGTCGGTCCCTTCGGAAAGTTGCTTTTGCAGCTTCAGATATTCGGCTTTCATGGGTACGGAATCCGGAATCACAGACACATCGCCCAAAGCTTGCTCTATCTGCGCCATGCGCGCTTTGATCTCATCCGTATTTCCCTGAGCAAAAGGCGCAAGGGTATCCCTCACTTTTTCCGGCAGACCTTCCGTAAGGAACTTTTCAATTTCAGCCTTGCGGATGTTCATGATCCGGTAGATACCGAAATCAAGGTCGGACTTGTCAAGCTCAAAGACCTGTTTCATCAGATCGGTAAATCTCTGTAGTTTCTCGCTCATATCAGTTACTCCTTATCTCGTTTGCCATGTGACAACGAATATATCGTCGGTATTGGTGGTCTTGACCATCCGGCGGTCAAGCTCCTCGATCATCTTGCGGCGTTGCGTGCTGACTTCGTCTTCTCGGTCAGCCAGTTCGTTTCGCTTTTTCCGTTTTTGCCGTTCCAACTCTTCGATCTTTTTTGTGATCACTAGCTTTTCTTCCATGTTGGCGGCGCTGCGGGAAAGCCGCTCCTGCTCCCGGATTGAACGCTTTACCACGTCAAGTTCCTTTTCGATGCTCTCGATCAGGTCCTTTTCCCAGCGGAAGATGCGCTCTTCCTCTTCCCGGAAGTATCCGAGATTCCGGCTGTCGATCTCCTGCAGTTTACTCTTGGTATGCTGTGTGGAATTGGCGCCGAGCTTTTTGCGGATATCATCGGTGATGCCTCCGAATTCGGTTTCAGCGCCGCCGCAAAGAAACAGTTTTTCGCAATCTTCCTGCGAGAGGAATCGCCCGTCTTTTGTGAACGCCGTGAAGAGGCAGTATTGCTCATCGTCAAAGGCCGATACAGCCAAATGGGAAAGCACCAAATAGCCGGACTGTTTTTTCAGATATTCCGGCAGCGTTACTTTCAGCGCCAGATCATTCTCCCGGAAAGTGATGGCGCCGTCTCCCGTTTGAATCGCAAGAGCCGTATGCAATACGTATTGCGCCAACGGATGAGACAAACGGTATGGGATGCCGTCGGTCACGCAGGAGAGCAGTTCGTATTTTCCCGTCTTGCAGCCCGCCACCGGGATCAGCAAACGGAAGAAGTGGTTTTCGTCATCAAATTCGGCGTCTTTACCGAGTACGTATTTCGTCAGTTCCCAGAAGATGTGTTCATAGCGGTTCAGGAACGCGCCGGTTTCGCTTTTTGCCAGCTTCAGCCGTTCTTGAACGCCGATATCGAAGTTCTCCAGCACCTGTTCCCGGACGTCCCGCATTTTTTCGTTGATCTGATCCTGCAGGTCGTGCTGGAGTTTTTCAAAAGCGGCGTTGATCTCCGCTTCCGTGCGGCATTCCTGATAGATCTCCCAGATGCGCCGCTCGAAATCAATGGCATCGGCCTGACCCAGTACATCATCGGAGGCACCGAACACATCATTGAACAGGTGGAATTTGTCGAGCAGTAGATTATAGACACGCACATCGGCGTAATTGCGCTTGTTGACAAAGTTCACGACCACGACGTCACACTTTTGCCCGTAACGATGGCAGCGGCCGATACGCTGCTCGATACGCTGCGGGTTCCACGGGAGATCGTAGTTTACAACGAGGGAACAGAATTGCAGGTTGAGTCCTTCCGCCGCAGCCTCCGTGGCGATCATAATCTCCGCCTGATCCCGGAAGTACTCAACCAGGGCTACACGCTTATCGGCGGCCTTGATCCCGCTGGCCTTCCCGTTATAAGCGTTTCTTGCGTACCAGGCGTCATAGATGGCGCCCGATTCCGGATCGTTGTTGGAACCGTTGAACGTAACGATCTTTCCGGCGTAACCGTGCTGATCCAGATAATCCTTCAGGTATTTCTGCGTTCTGGTGGATTCTGTAAAGATCAGAGCCTTCCTGTTTGCGCCGGTCTTGGGAAGTATGGAGAAAGACTGCTCTAATGCCTGCAAGAGCGCCTCCGATTTTGAGTCGTATTTGACCTGCAGAGCTGTTGTAATAAATCCCTCTATCGTTTTGATCTCCTCACGCAGCTTTTCGAGATCGATCTTCTCATCTTCGATGAGGTTCTCTTCATCATCGTCTTCTTCGTAGAGCTCCGCCTCATCCTCGTCGAGATAGTCGGAAAGCGTAAGCTGTTTCACAGACTCGTTATTCAGCATCTGCTCCAATCTGGATTTGACGGTGGTAAGCGTGCCAATTAAGGCGTAGGTGGAGGAGGCAAGGATTTTGCGAATGATCATTGTCGTCAGCATCCGTTGACGCTTGGGGACGGAATACACGTCCTCTCTGCGCAGGAATTCGGAAACGTCTTCGTACAGTTTCGATTCGAGATCCGTTGCGTCAAACTGCTGAGTGATCGGCAGGCGATTGGTATAGTTTATGTACTCCTTTACGTCGCGGCGAAGCGTACGCTTGTAATATGGAAGCAAACGCTGCTGCAGATCGGAAAGATTCTCATCATATACGTACTCAGCTCGGAAAGAACGGGCGTCGCCGAAGATGTTGTCGTTGATGACGCTGGTCAAGCCGAATAACTCCATTAAAGAATTCTGGAACGGTGTAGCGGTCAACAAAAGCTTTTTCATAGCTGAGAGCGACTCTTTGATTGCTTGGGCAGTTTTTGCGTTTTTCTTATATACGTTTCGCAGTTTATGCGCCTCATCGATGATGGCAAAATCAAAACCACGGCGTTTGATCTCATCTTTTTTCCTGGCGGCAAAATTGTAGGAGCAGATGATCACCTTTTTTTGATAGAAAGGATCCAAGCCTCTGCGTTCGTAGTCGTTGTAGTTCCTTGCATCCAGAACTTCATTGTCGATGCCGAACTTCTCCGTAAGCTCGTAACCCCACTGTTTACGAATGGAGGCAGGGCAGATGATAAGGATCTTGCGCTTCCCGGCTGCCCAGTACTGACAGAGAACAAGTCCGGCTTCAATAGTCTTTCCGAGACCGACTTCATCAGCAAAGATAACGCCCTTTGACAAGGGGGATTTGAACGCAAAAAGCGCCGCCTCGATCTGATGAGGGTTTATATCGACGGCAGCATTCAGAAGCGACTGAGATAAGCTGTCAATATTACCGCCGATGGCTTGCCCGGCAAGCAGATTGGCATAGTATTTGGCATGATATTTTGTAATCATCTTATCCCTCTTTTTTTCAATTCGAACCCACGGGGTATCACGTCAGCTCTGTTTTCGAGCCTCGGTTTTTGAAAAACCGTCCGGGGGTTCGAATCGAAGCGGTTTTATATCTTGTCGTTCAGGTCCGAAAAATCGGTGTTGAACAGGATTTCCTTCGGCAGTTCCTGCTTTTGCAGGAACATCAGCATATAGATCGGGAAGTAGGTGACCTTGCCGTCTGTTTCGACGTTGCCGTTGCAGAAAACGTAGCCCTCTTCGATGCCGTAATCTGTCAGATTCAGCACGTTATCCATTGCGTTGTGGCGGTAATAGTCCTTGCCGGATTTGATCTCGATTGGCAGGATTTTTCCGTCCTCTTCGATCACAAAGTCAAGCTCGCCGAACTTCTTGCTGTTGTAGTAATAGAGCGCATATCCGTGGGCTGCCAGCTCTTCGGCGGCGACGTTTTCGTAAATTGAACCGAAGTTTATCGTTGTTTCATGCTGCAGAATCTTTAGCTGGATCTCATTGCCGTACTGCGCTGCGAGCAGGCCGACGTCGTTCGAGAACAATTTAAACAGGTTCTGAGATTTTGAAAGCAGAAGCGGAACTCTCGGCTCGTCTACGACGTTTGCAGGAAGCGCGACGCCGGCGTTTTTCAGCCACAGGAAACTGTCGTAATACTTATCGAAGCGCGCTTTTTCGTTGAGATTCTTCAGGATAAAGCGCTTATTCTTTGCGTTCAGCTCGCTGGGGATCAGGTCGAAGATCTCATTGAGATACAATCGATTCTTCTCGTCGTATTTCGAAATATCGCGTTTATACAGCCGGATGATTGCATTCTGAGTATCGGCGACCTTTCGAAGGTTCTTCGTTTCCAGATAGGCGGAGACCGCCTCCGGCATTCCACCGACGATGAGATAAAGCTCAAACAGGGCGATCATACGCTCGTGGATGAACTGATCCACCGGCGTCTTTTGTTCAAACGATTTACGAAGCGCATCGATGACCTTTGTACCGACGCTGTTTGCCCACGCAAATTCCTCAAAGTCAAGCGGAAACATCGTGATGATATCCATATATCCCACCGGGGCGGAAATGATGTCCTTGAAAACGGTTCCGAGCAGGGAGCCGCTGAGGATATACGAATACTTGCCGTCCTGAACAAGGTACTTGATCTGCGTGATCAGTTCCTTGCACTCCTGCACCTCGTCAAAGAAGATCATCGTTTTTCCCGGGATCATCCGGTCGCCGAAAAGCGCAGAAAGGCGCAGCAAAATCTCATCCGCACCCTGCGCACCCTCGAAAAGCGGGATATAATCCGGATTCTCGATGAAATCCATTTTGATCACGCTGTCGTAGTTTGCTTTTGCGAACTGTTCGATTATATAAGACTTACCGACCTGACGGGCGCCGATGATCATCAGCGCCTTTTTCGGGTTGCCCTTGTAGAACTCTTCAATTTGCTTTGTGATTTTACGTTGGAGCATTCTTCATCCTCCTATAATTCTCGATGGTATTATCATAACACAAATCCACGGAGAAATCAAAATATAATTTACACTTTTCCATGAACTTTTTCGCCGCATCGTCGCACTTTTCTTGAAGCGTTCTTCCGGAAAATTGTTTTCGGAAGTTGATAAGCGAAATAAGCGAAACAAATTACGCTAATTTCGCTTCATTTCGCATGGATTTCGCTTAGGATTTCGCATTCTTTCTTGTTGAAGTTCTTTCTCTTTATCGGGAAAGGACTTTTTTGTTTTCAAAAAGCAGTCTTTTCTCTCCGGGGAGCAGCTTTATACACGGCAAACGCTCAGATGCAGAATTCTGGCTTGACGACGATGAGCTCGCCTTAGTCGATAAAAACGCAAAAAAACAGGGCTGAACCGCTGTGCGTATATCCGCAAACTGATGAGTGAAACAGAGGTCATCCCGGCAACTGACATTGATTACGCGCTTTATGCGTCGGAATTTCGCCGCCTTGGAATGAACCTCAACGAGCGTCTGAAGCGGATGAACACGACCGGCGAGATCGACTGCGATGAGATCGACAACATCCTGCTTGAAATCAAGAAAACAGCCGATCTGTGGCAAATTCCAGGTTCGGCATCGACGCGGACAAAGTGTACAAATATTGTTCGGTGGCGGACAATTTCCTGCTCATATTCTTATTCGTGCCTCCCTGCCGTGGGTTTTGGATAATTATATTCGAGGGCGGCCGGAAAACGCAAGTCTGTCCCCCGTTCGCCTTCTCTTGCAAACCCGCCCCTCCATCTGTATAATATCCCCCGAAAGGCAGGAATCAGCATGGCTTTTAACGTAGTTTACACCGATCCCACCAGAAACGCCGGCCCCACCGGTTCAAATACGTCTTCAGGCGCACCTGTTACCGAGAACGTGCTTCTCGGAACGCTGGGCGCATTGTTGTTCGCGCTGGGCGGAGGCGTCGTCTGGGTGCTCATCTCGCAGGTAGGGTTTATTGCCGGCATCGCCGGATTGCTCACCATCTTCCTGGCAATAACTGGCTACAAAAAATTCGGCAAGAAATTGACCAAGCGCGGCATCGTCATCTGCATCATCATATCGATCATAGTGATATTGCTGGCGTCGTTCATTTCGTTGACCATCGACGTGCTGTCGGCGTACCGGCAATACAAGAACGAGGGCCTGATCGACCGCATGCCTACCTTTGTCCAGGCCGCCGCCATCGGCATCCAGCTGCTGTTCCAGGAGCCCGACTTCGCGCTTCAATATTTCGGCCAGCTTGCCCTGGGCCTGCTGTTCTGCATCATTTCATCCGTTTTCTACATCCGCGTACAGCTGCAGAACGTCAAGAACGAGAAGGAGCGCGAGGCGAATCAGCCGCCTTTCGTGGTCTCTTACCAGAATGCCGTGGAGGAAGTGCCGGTTGAGGATACGACGGGCGTCAACGTTATCGACGTGAACGTGGTATCGGACAATGCCAATGAAGCTTACAGTGCTGCCGAGAACGCCGCTGAGAACGCTGCAGATGCTGTCCGCAGCGATGCGGCCGATACGGTCAACACCGCCGTGGATTCGTTCAACGGCTCTGTTGACAGCGCCGTTTCGTCCTACGGCCCCGTTGACGAGCAGCTCTCGAAGCATGTGGACGACGCCTTTACCGTCAAGGACGTGGAGAAATAACAGTCGTATTTTATATGGATCCAAAAAAGCGGCAGGCAGGACCTGCCGCTTTTTTATCAAGGTTTTGATCTTTCTTAAAACCTTTAATAATCACCTTCAGGGACTCGCCGCTGCCTCGCCTTATTCCCTTCCTGGCTCGCCCGCTTCCTGCTCGAAGCACAGCTTCTCGCGATTCAGCCGCCGGAATCTCCCCCGGAGATTTCGTTTCGCGGCTGAACCCTCTCGGGTTCGAGTCCCTGAAGGCGCACCTTTTTTCTGCAGGCCTGCAGGTCTGCCTTATGAAATAAAAAAAGCAGACCTTTCGGTCTGCCTTGGACGTGCACCTTCAGGGACTCGAACCCTGGGCCCGCTGATTAAGAGTCAGCTGCTCTACCAACTGAGCTAAAGGTGCATACGCTTTCGTGAAGCGCAGGACGCATTATACCACCCGGAAATTGTCCTGTCAACAACAAAATGCGCATTTATTTTACTTTAGATAAAGCGGTCTTCTTGCCGGGTCTGCGCGTACTCGAACGTTGCCGTTCCGGGCTGACGTTCGGCGGTCCTGCGGCGGGCGCTTTCGGCCACCCAGCCGATGACGCTGATCAGCAGCGCGATCAGGAGAACGATGATGACGATCACCAGGAGATTGCCGCTGAGGACGCGCTTTTTCTTCGACTGCTCCACTTCCATCTCGGGGATCTGGCGCACGGTGACCACGGCCTTTTTGCGGGCAGGCACGGGATCGGGGCCGTCGGGGGCGTTGTCGGAGCGCCCGGTCCAGCTGCCGGTGGAGACTCTAACGGTGGTGGAGGAGCCGCCGGCTTCACCGTCTATGAACAGGCTCTGGGGCTGGGTGATCACTTCTTCCTCGTATTCGCGCTCGGGCTTTTTCCGGTACACGCTGTCAACGTGGCCGTCGCTGAACGTCTCGATAGACTTTCTGAGCCTGGCGCCGCTGATCTCCGCGGCGGAAACAGACAGTTCCTCGTCCACCAGTCGGTCGTATATGCGCATTGCCCGGGAACGCTCCTTTGGGGATCTGACGGAGTTGAAGATGCGCATTGCCCCGGTGCGGTCACCGGCACAGAAGGTGCAGATGCCGTACAGGATCACGGCGTAGTTGAACTCGGGGCAAAGCACCGTTGCCTTCCGGAGGCTGCTCCTGGCGGAGGAATAGCTGCCCGCGGCAATATCGCTGAGCGCAGAGTTATACAGGCCGCACGCCGCTCTCATGGCGTCGGTCACGTTCTGCGTTTCTTTAAGTTTCGCCAGGTCAACGGGATCGAACCCCGCGGCCTCTTCTTTCAGCGTTGCCATCTCTTTGCTTCCGTTCCGGTGCGGTCATCGGCCGCCCGTTTTTATTCATCCATTCCGCAGCAATCTTTGTATTTCTTGCCGCTGCCGCAGGGGCAGGGATCGTTCCTTCCTACTTTGGCGGTCTTCCTCACGAAGGTCGCAGGCTTGCCGGGGCTCTGGGCGGGAGGCTCGCCGCCGGATCTGCCGTTGCCGCCTCCGGAACTGGCCGCAGCGATGCGCTTGGCAGCCCTTGCCCGCTCCGCTTCACCTTCGAAACCGGCCTTGCCCGGACCCGCCACGCTCTTGCGCTCCAGACGCACGTTAGGCCTCAGCTGGACGCTGAACATCCTTCTCACGGCTTCGTCCTGGATCGTCTTGTTCATATCCTCGAACATCTGGAATGCCTGGAATTTGTACTCCACGATGGGGCTCTTCTGGCCGTACGCCAGCAGCCCGATGCCGTATTTCATCTGATCCACCGCGTCGATGTGGGTCATCCAGTTCTCGTCAACGCTCCTGAGCAGTATCACCCGCTCTGCCTCGCGCATGATCTCTTCTCCCAGTTCCTTCTCTTTCGCGTCGTACCTGGTGATGGCGTCCGCAATCAACTCCTCGATCATATCTTCCGGCTTCGTATGCTTGCCCGTCTGCCTGTATTTCTCTATGATGTCCGGCGACCCGATTCCCACCAGATCCGCCTCCACGGACTCCAGGTTCCAGTACTCGGGATCCACGTCTTTGTTGCAGTAAAGCTCCACAGTCTCTTTGATGCGGCTTCTGATCATGCCGTGGAAGCTTTCCTTGAGGTTCTCTCCGTCAAGCACTCTGCGGCGCTCGGCGTATATGATCTCGCGCTGCTGGTTCATCACGTCGTCGTACTGGAGCACGTTTTTACGTGAATCGAAGTTCCTGCCTTCCACGCGCTTCTGAGCCGTTTCGATGGCGTTGGACAACATCTTGTTCTCGATGGCGTATTCTTCGTCAACGCCCAGCGCGTCTATCATGCCCATCATCCGCTCGGACCCGAACAGCCTCATCAGGTCGTCTTCCAGGGCAATATAGAACCGGGACATGCCGGGGTCTCCCTGACGTCCGGAACGGCCTCTCAGCTGGTTGTCGATACGCCTTGACTCGTGGCGCTCCGTGCCCATTATGAAGAGGCCTCCCGCCTCCAGGACCTTCTCCCTGTCGGCTTTCGTGTCGATATCGTGGTCCGCCACCAGTTCCCTGTAATGGGCCCTCAGGCTCAGCACGTTCTCGTCCTTCGTATCGGCGTAGCTGTCGGCCTGGGCGATCTGCTCCTCCGTGTAGCCTTCCCGGCGCAGGTCCTGCTTGGCCATATATTCGCTGTTGCCGCCCAGCACGATATCGGTACCGCGGCCTGCCATGTTCGTGGCAATGGTAACGGTGCCGAACTTGCCGGCCTGGGCAATTATTTCCGCCTCTCGCTCGTGATTCTTGGCGTTCAGCACGTTGTGCTTTATCCCGCTGCGGCCCAGCAGCTTGCTGAGGAATTCCGACTTCTCGATGGAAACGGTACCGATCAGTATGGGCTGCCCTTTTTCGTGGACCGCCTGGACGTCCTTCAGGAGGGCCTTGTATTTGCCGTTGACCGTCTTGTAGACGCTGTCGGGATAATCGATCCTGATGACCGGCTTGTTTGTGGGTATGACGATGACGTCTAGGGAGTAGATGTCGTTGAACTCCTGCTCCTCGGTCTGGGCGGTACCGGTCATACCGGAAAGCTTATGGTACATTCTGAAGTAATTCTGGAAGGTGATGGTGGCCTGGGTCATGCTCTCCTTCTGGATCTTCACGTGCTCCTTGGCTTCGATGGCCTGATGGAGCCCTTCGTTGTAGCGGCGCCCGAACATCAGGCGGCCGGTGAACTCGTCCACGATGATGATGCTGTCGTCCTTGACCACGTAGTCGATGTCCCGCTTCATTATGCCCCGGGCTTTCAGGGCCTGGTTGATGTGGTGGGATATTTCCGCGTTTTCCGGGTCGGACAGATTTTCCAGATCGAAGAACCGCTCCGCCTTTTTCACGCCCACGGTGGTCAGCGTGGCGGTCCTGGCTTTTTCGTCGACGATGTAATCTTCCGTTACGTCTTCCATCAGATCCTTGCTGTCGGTCTCTTTGATGACAAGAGCCTTCAGTCCGGATACGAATGTGTCCGCGCGCTCGTAGAGCTCGCTGGACTTGTTGCCGGCGCCGGAAATTATAAGGGGCGTACGGGCTTCGTCGATCAGTATGCTGTCTACCTCGTCGACGATGGCGAAGTTCAGGCCCCGCTGCACCAGCTGCTGCTTGTACAGGACCATATTGTCACGCAGGTAGTCGAATCCCAGCTCGTTGTTGGTGGCGTAGGTGATGTCGCAGTTGTACGCGGCACGGCGCTCGTCGGAGGTGAGGTCGTGAACGATGCAGCCTACGGTGAGTCCCAGGAAAGTATATATCTTGCCCATCCACTCGCTGTCGCGCCTGGCCAGATAGTCGTTGACCGTGACCAGATGGACGCCTTCGCCGGTAAGGGCGTTGAGGTAAGCGGGAAGCGTCGACACCAGCGTTTTGCCTTCGCCGGTCTTCATCTCTGCGATCCTGCCCTGGTGGAGCACGATGCCGCCGATCAGCTGCACGTCGTAATGCCTCTGGCCCAGCACGCGCTTGGCAGCCTCCCGGACAACGGCGAACGCTTCGGGCAATATATCGTCCAGCGTTTCTCCGGCTTTGAGCCTCTGCTTGAATAAATCGGTCATCCCCCGGAGCTCGGCGTCGGTCTTCTTCACCATTTCCGGCTCGAGGGCGTTGATCTCAGCCACTACCGGCTTGATCTGCTTGATGGCTCTTTCGCTGTACGTTCCGAATATCTTTTCAAATAATCCCATTTCGAAATCCTCTAAAATCTATTGCCTGCCTGCAGTCCCGCCGCTCATCCGGCCAGGGGCCTGTTCAGGTCGAATATCTTGATACCGTCGCTGTTATACACCAGCGTGTAGGTCTCCTCGAGGTAATCCTCTATAAAGTCGCCCTTGTTAAGGTTGTTGCGCTCGTATTCTGAAATATATGCGTAATCGAATCCGTATTCTTCTTTGTAGCGCTCGAACGCGTCGCGGTCGTTGAATATGGAGGTCAACGCGCTCTGCCTGTCCGCGTATCCCACGTCGTGAGAGTAGAGGAAGGTGCCCGAACCCACGAATATGTTGCGCCCCGTCAGGCAGGCAATGGCGTTGTTGTGGTTGTTATAGCAGATGAACATTGAATCCGCAGGGGTGTTGTCCTCCACGAATGCGGCGGCCCTTACCGCTTTGGCGTCGTACAGTGAGTAGGACTGGGGGCGGAAGCCTGAATATATCTCTCTGCCCATGGTCAATACGGCGGCATTCGTAGCAATGATCAGCAATATCACGGCAATAACGGAGCGGCCCCTGATCCCTTCCAACTTCTTGTAGCAGTTGACCAGCAGTTCGGCAACGATCAGCGTGGAGAAAGCGTACCACATAAGGTACAGCTTGTTGTTGTCGTAGGCGAAGGTCTGGAACTTGACGAATTCCGTGACGACGAATATGAGCAGCCCGGCGCTGTACATCAGTTTCAGCTTCTTCGACGCGCTGATGAAGGCAGGCAGCAGCAGTATAAACACCAGCCCCACGTTCTTCACCCAGAACCAGAGCCAGTTGTCCGATTCGTTATACGCGTTGAACGCGATGCTTATGAAACTCTCTCCTCCCACGGCGCCGAAGATCCATATCTTAAGCTGGGGTATGGACAAGGCCAATGCGGGTATGCCGAAGCAGAGCCAGGACCGTAAGATCGGCCAGCGGAACTTGTCCCGGATGCAGGAGTAAACGAGCCAGGCGATGGCAACGAGGCCGATCGTGAAGTACGAATACGTCTGGACCATCGGGAGCAGTCCGGCAATGACGCCGGCGGCAATAAAGTGGCGCTCTTTCGGCTCTTCCCTGCCCTCGAACACAGAGTTGTAGAGGAGGAAGATGGCAAGGAACAATACCATCCACCCGAACAGCGTTGCCCGCTGTGGCAACATCATATCCACCACCGTGTTGGTCCAGCAGATGTTGGTGGTGCCTCCCTGGGAATTGACGAAGTTGGTGGGAGTGTGGTAGTACTCCGTGAATATCTGAGTGAAATTGCCCGGATCCTTCCGGAGGTTGTCCAGGAAATAGAAGGTGCCGAAGCCGCCGTTCAGGAAGAACAGCAGGAAAGCCACGGAAGCTTTCGGGAACGATTTGAGCACCGCTTCGGCAACGAACCAGAAGCCCATGAACACGAACAGGAAGCCGAATATCATGGGGAGCACGTAGGCGGCCCGGAGGCCCATGCCCAGCAGGTAGAGCGAGGAGGACACGGAGTCGCAGAGGAAATAATAGTCAAGCTGATTGCCCGGGCAGATGCTGTAGTCAGGCGGGAACGTGCCCTGCTCTTTAAGGCTGGTGATGATCCCCAGGTGGAAATTCATGTCGCCGTAGGTGCACTGGCCGGTGTAGTACGTGCCGTTGACGTCGTAAAACGAGTGGTTCAGGAGGCAGACGATGCCGAAGATCATAAAGGGCAATACGAGCAGCATGAGCCTTCCGTCGTCCTTCACGAAGCCGGAAAAGTCTCCGAACAGTTTCCTGGCCCAGTCCCTGGTGGGAGCCAGCGTCACGCCGTCTTTTTTACAGCGGTAGAAGTACAGTGCGAAAGTCAGCAGCACCGTGAACGCCAGGCCGCACAGGTGAGAGGCGACGGTGAAGCCGAATATAAAAGAAAAAGGCACGTTGGACCACATAAAGGCGATCATACCCATGACGCCTCCGGCCCATAAACGCACCATAGGCCGCTTCTCCGGCAACAGGCAGGCGGCCATCATTATTCCGAGTACAAGATATATTGTGAATACCAGTGCTCCCAGCATTTCGATTCCTCATCCGGTCAATTTAGTTTATTTTATCTCGAACCTCAGCAGCGAAAGGCCCAGGAAAGCGCAGCCTCCCGCGTAGCACATCAGGGGCGCCATGAAGCGGTAGGTGTTGTACGAGTCATACCTGTTTCCGGCAATGGCGCTGATAATGGTGAGGATCAGGAAAACGGCGGCAAATATCGCCACGATCGCCAGTATGTGCTTGCGCTTCAGTTTCAGGAACGCTTCTTCGGCGAAGGTCCCGGCAATGCTGAGCGTCAGCCAAATAAGGGCGCCGCCGATGATGAAGTCAACGGCATAGGCGATCATTATCTCTACCTGCAGAAAGCTGTGGCTTACGTAGGAGAGGCCGTCCATTTTAAAGGCGTAGCAGATCTTTTCGGTGAGCCCGAAAAGGAGTTTGGAGGCAAGGAATCCAAAGGCGATCAGGTCGATAAGCACTACGGCCAGAGTAAGGAGCGACCAGGTCTTGACCTGTTTATCCGTATATCCGAGAGGATGTCTGCTCTTTCTGGCGCCGGCGAAGTAGGAGCCGGAGCGCACGGAATTACGCCCCGTGGGGGTTTCGGCGCGTTCAGACTGCTTTTCGCCGTCTGTTTCGCAGCTTCCCGGGACGATAAACTCTTTTAGCTTTTTTACCCAATCTTTCATATGATCCCTCCGGAGGCCTTTTACCTCAAATTTTAGTATAACATACGGCGGGGGTGTTTTTCAAGGTTATAAGAGCGCAAAGCTGTTTCTTCTTTCCGTGAAGATATGCCGGTACCGCAGATGATCCGGGCTCTGTTTTCGCATTAAAGCCACCGGACTCTGTTTTAGCATTTGGGCTGCCCTGCTCTGTAACCGCATTCAAGCCACCGGGCTCTGTTTTCGCATTTGGGCTGCCCTGCTCTGTAACCGCATTCAAGCCACCGGGCTCTGTTTTCGCATTTGAGCTGCCCGTCTCTGTAACCGCATTCAAGCCACCGGGCTCTGTTTTCGCATTTGAGCTGCCCGTCTCTGTAACCGCATTTTGTAAAATTTAAAGTTAAGTAAAAAACGTGTTTTTCCATGCTTTTACTTAACTCTGCTCTGCCTGTTCGTCAATATCGCCCATTTGATTTCAGTGTTAATTTGGGATTGGCAGCGTGGTTTTATGAATATTGTCATTCTGTTTATTTAAATCGCAATTTTGAGAAGGTCTTGTGTCTGCCGTTCGATCATTAACCGACAGGCGCCCCTGTCCTGTCCAAAATGATGGACGGTTTTGGATCGAAGACAGCGCCTGACGGGTAAAATGAGCGACAATGTTAAGTAAAATCGTAAAAATCAGGCCATTTTACTTAACTCCCCCTTTTTTGAACGTCCGAAATGGGCAACAAAATGGCAATGACGGCGCCTGAGCCTGTTTTTCAACGTGAGTAAGGTACGGGTCCGTGCCGGTTTTTGCCCAAATTGCTTTTCGGCGCTCGCCGAAACCGCGGCCCGGCCTGTTCAGGGGTTATGCCGGTGCTGTGCCGGGCCTGAGCCGGGTCTGTGCCTGTCAGGCCGCAGCGAATGGGGTGGCTCTGTGCCTGGCGATTCTGAGCCTGTCAGGCCGCAGCGAATGGGGCGGCTCTGTGCCTGGCGATTCTGAGCCTGTCAGGCCGCAGCGAATGGGCCGGCGCTGTGCCGAGCCTGAGCCGGGTCTGTGCCTGTCAGGCCGCAGCGAATGGGGCGGGTCTGAGTCTGTCAGGCCGCAGCGAGTGACGCCACGTCTACAGCCGCATTTCTTCCGACTCGCTCCCCATCGTTAGCGTGAACGTGCCTCCGAAGGGCCTCAGTATGGGGGCAATGCTCCTGAGCGCCCGTTTGGTGTCGAACCGGTCCCACACGAGGCAGTCTAAATAGACGCCGTCTTCCCCGTAGCTGAATCCGAAAAACTGAGCGCTCCCCGGAGCTTCCAGCATGGCGGTCAATTTGTTCCTGATATAGTCCAGCATATACCCCTCGGGCACCGTGTCCAGCCTCAGCACTCCGGTGGCGATATCTCTCTCCCACATATAGGACAGCACGCTGTCGCCCCCCAGCAGGAGGTCGAAGGTCAACTGGTCGCACTGTGTCTCCACGAAGGACACGTTCCTGAGCTCAGCCACGCCCTCCAGCTCCAGGGTCTTGGCGCTCTTGTCCGGCAGCAGCTTCGATTTGTCCCTGATCTGAAGGTCTATCAGACGGTCGAACTCCTCGGTGGTCACGGTGTTGCCGTCGTATACCAGCTCCGACGCTGGGAACATCGTCAGTTCCAGGCAGGCGCCCCTCAGGCGGTCCTCGCCTATTATGCTGGCTATGTAGAGGTAATTGGCGCAGAACACTATGCCGGGCACTTCTTCTTCGGAAAACTCGAAATCTTCCGGCAGCGTCTCGGGCGCCAGCTGTTCCAGCTTTTCCTGGTCCCATTCCGCGAACACGAACACCTGGAAACTGTCCTGCTGCTCCAGGTAGGTTGCCCGCATCATAGGAGGCCTCGAAGCCACGTCCAGTTCGGAAACTATGGGCCAGTACCCTGAAAGGCCGCGGACAACGTAGGGATACACGTCCCAGTCTTTTTTCAGCTTTTCCGGCATCTCTTTCACGAAATATTCGGCAACAAGGTTCGCGGAAAGGAATCCGCCGCCGGTCAATATGAGTATGTACCGCTTGATCCTGTTGCCCTTCCCGTCCACGTAGCTGTATTTCGACAGCGCGGGAAAAAGGTATTCCGAAAAGCCGCAGGAGTTCAGTATGTCCGAAACGATCTTCGTTGCCCCTTTAGTGTCGCAGTTGTCCATGGCTTCCTTCAGGTCCCTGGATCTGAGGCCGAAATCGTTCCAGAAGTCGTCGACGGAGAATACCGGCTCGTACCCCGTTTTAAGGGATCCGGTGGAATCGAACTGCTTCTTGTTCAGTTTGTCGTGGCAATCCTCGAAGAGCATCGTTTCGTAGTAGTAATCTTCCAGCCGCGCCGGATCTCCAGTGTATCTGTGGCAATGCCTACACTGGTTCTCGATCCGTTCCCTGAGGTTCCTGTCGTACTCGTCCCGGGGCATAAGGAAGACGCGGACCGGGAACACGAACCGGAGGTCGATCTCGTCGATCACGCTGTCGGAGATGGAATTGTCAGCGAAATATGGAGGCAGGGACCGCTCGCGCCCCAGGCGCCGCACGTGCAATTGCCCCCCGCTGCCCCGCAGTTTCCGTACGTAGGTCCTGAGCCCGTCGACGTCGTTCACGTCGCCGGGGTAAAGGTAGTATTCGTTTTCGTAATAAAAAGCGTTGATCTCGATCATAACCGTGGTCCGGGGCCGCCCGTCCGCCGTGCTGCCCGATCCTTAAGTAAAGCCGAATGACGGCCTTGCCCGCGGCGTCGAGCCGGGCCAATGACCGTCATTTCGTTATAAGTCTGCTTTGTTGTCAGCGTGCGCCGCCTCGCGTCCTTTCAGAAAGCGAGGATCATTCGTCTTTGGTGTTGGGCTTCTCGGAGAAGAGGTACGCCATCCTGCCGAGAGGAGCCGCGTCGCCGTTCTTGTAGAAGGAGAACACGTCAAGCTTGCCTTCTTCGTCATACTGGTAATTGTCAGCCCATTTGAACTTAACGTCCAGCACGGTCTTGCCGTCGTTGTCCGGGATGCCCAGAACGTCGCGGGAAACTTCGATCATGATCTTGTTGCCCTCGACCTTCATAGTGCCCTTGCCGGCCTCGGACCAGGTGCCGTCGCCGTTGAATTTGGAGATGACCACTTCGTTGCCGTTGGGCTTCACCAGGTTCACCGCGTAGTCGAAGAGCTGCGCCCAGACAGGATTGCCCTCCACGCCGCTGGCAATGAACAACGTCATCCAGTTGTCGTCGGAGGGATCGGTGATGTCCGCGGCAGTCTGCGCGTAGAAGTACAGCTTTTCGGTATCTCTGGCCATCTTGATGGACACGAAGTCGTTGCGGCCGGTCTCGTCGACGTATTTGATGTTTCCGAAGCCTTTGGTGCTTCTCTTTACCGTGTCATTGGCGTAGTCGGTATATTTTGCGGTGATGGCCGCGTTATCCCACTGGTCGAAGCTGCCGTTGATATCGATGGTGACGTTCTCGCCTACGTTGACCCTGTTCTTGATGCCTTTGTAGAGGCGGATGTAGTGGATGAGGCGCATATAATAGTTGTCCCCGAACAGTCCGTTCACGGGCTCCGCGTCTCTCGAAGTGTTGGGATCCGCGCAGTCCACGAAGATGATGGGGTGCTTTTTCTGAGCAGGCTGGCGCTGGGCTACCCACTCGTTCCAGCCGGTAACGGAGACCATTTCGGGGTCAACGCTGATGGCCCATTCCCACTGCTCCGAGAAGTTGTACGCGTAGTTGATGGCGCCTTCGGAAGTGTCGTTGGAGCCGTTGTGCCAGCTTCTGGTGCGGTCGTTGGCGCCGTACCAGGCGGTCAGCGACATGGTGCAGGTGGCGTCGTGCTGGGCAATGGATACGTTGACCACTTCCTTGCGTCCGTCAAGCCCGTACACGGCCTCGTCGGTCATATTGCGTCCGAATTCCATCCAGGGGAATCCGTCGTCGTATCTGACGTCGTTGGGCCATACGGTATGTTTGATGCGGAAGTAATCTTTGCACTCCTGGGAAAGGGCCCGATCGTCGGGATCGCCGATGATCATGGGCTTGCCGTCCCATTCGAAGAACAGTTCGCTGAGCCGCGGGTATTTTTCGTTCAGTTTCTTGTTGGTGTAAATGTTTTTATAGATGGTGTTGATGGTGTTGCCGGAAGAAGAGTTGGTGTAGTAGGCAAGCTTGGGAACGTCGTAGCCTGCTTCGAGATACTCGTACCACACTTCGATCAGCTTGCGGGCCGAGTTGGTGTAATCCACCGCGTTGGTGGTGTCGAAGAATATGAAATCGACTCCCGCGTCGGTGAGCATCTGGCAATGTTTGCGCATTACCCAGGCGTCGTTGGAAGTGTAATAACCGAACATGGGTTCGCCCCAGAAGTGGTGCGCGCCAACGCCGCCGCCTCCCGCCTTGACCCAGTTCTTTTCAGACTTTATGGCGTCGGGATCGTTGAGCACGGTCTTGTAGTTATCGTAAGGTCCGTCGGTGCCGTGCTGACCCTGCCACAGGAAGTAGAAAATACCCACTTTCCTGTCTCTGAGCTGTCCCGCTTCGGCATCCGTGGTGACAACGCGCCCCAGATCGTCGACGGCGTAATACGCTCCGTCAACGTCGGAGTACGGTCCGGAGTATCTCCAGATGACCTCTTCTGCGGGCTCTGCGGTCGCCTTGTTGTTGTCGCCGCCCTTGTCCACGGAGCATCCCCATGCGGCAGTCAGCATCATTACCGCCACCAGCGTCAATACAATTATTCGTTTCATAGGATTCGCGTTCCCCTTTCATGAAATTCCCGGCTTGTTTTTTCGAGTTCCGGGATTTTCTGCCTGTCTCTCAGTTTACGCTAAGGTCCGCTGTTAATTCTATCTGCCGCGGCCGGATTTGTCAAGGACGAAGAGCTTTGTGCCAGGGGGGAGTGAGATTCTGCTGCGCGGAGTGATATTGAATCCTGATGGTTTGTCTTTTTTTCAGGATTCAGCTAAATTCACCCTGCGGGTGAGCGATATTGACCTTCGATCAGCTGAATTCACCCTGCGGGTGAGCGAAATTGCCGCTTTGCGGCAGCTAAATTGAAAGCCGATGGCTTTCAGCTAAATTCGTCCTGCGGATGAGCGAAGGTGGATTTGATTTCTCGCTCATTTTAAGCTGTCAGGCAGCGCCGCTTCTTCTCAAACGCCAAGAAATCCGGGTCAAGGGGCAAAATCCGGGCGTTTCTTGCTCATTTTTTATTGTCGGGCGGTGCAACCTCCTTCCAAACGCCAAGAAATCCGGGTAAAGGGGCAAAATCTGGGCGTTTCTCGCTCATTTGCGGCTTCAGAGGCAGCGCCGCTTCTTCCAAAACGCCCAGAAAATCGAGACAAACGGCAAAATATGGGCGTTTCTTGCTTTTCGCGGCTTAAGAGACAGCGCCGCTTCTTTTTAAACGCCCAAGGATCCGGGGGTAAGCAGTAAATCATGGGTGTTTTTTCCTTGCCTTCCACTTCGAGACAGAGCAAATCCCTTGGTACGAGCGAAGGAAGCGGTTCCCTGCTCGCAACGCGCGCAATATCACTCGCACGTTAGTGCGAACATTACTCCGCGCAGCGGAATTTAGCTGGATCCGCAGGATCCAATTTAGCTCGGCGCAGCCGAATTTAGCTCGGCCGCAGGACGAATTTAGTTGTGAGCGCCAGCGAGCAATTTAGCTCGG
>JAEFAM010000005.1 GCA_016287565.1 Clostridia bacterium | reverse complement strand
TACCAAGGATAGGCACGCCTGCCCGGTCAAGGAACCCGGTGAGCCTTATGGCGGTCTGGCCTCCGAATGCCACCACCACTCCCTCCGGCTTTTCCGCGTCGATGATCTGCATCACGTCTTCCGGCGTCAACGGTTCGAAATACAGCCTGTTCGCCGTGTCGTAATCCGTCGAAACGGTCTCCGGGTTGTTGTTGACGATGACAACGTCGTACCCCAGCTCCCTGAGCGTCCAGACGCAGTGCACCGACGAGTAGTCGAACTCGATGCCCTGCCCGATCCTGATCGGGCCGGAGCCCAGCACCATTATCACCGGTTTGCCGGACCTGGGGAAGCTCCGTGACTCACAATATTCTCCCGCCGCGGAATAGAAATAAGGCGTCTCGGCCTCGAATTCCGCGCCGCATGTATCCACCATCTTGTATATGAGCCTTGCCGGCGGGCAGGGGAGAGCCTCGGCTCCCGAGAGCCGTTTCAGCGCCCCGTCGGTGTAGCCCAGAGCCTTGCCCTTACGGTACGACGCTTCCGTGAGCCCTTCCGATGCCAGCGCCGTCTCGTAATCCGCCAGCTTTTTGAACTTGCTTAAAAACCATTTGTCGATCTTCGTGACGCCGTGTATCTCGTCAACGCTCACGCCTGACTTCAGCGCCTCGAATATGGTGAACAGCCTGCGGTCGTCCGCCCTTTTGAGCCTCTCCCTTACGGAGATATTCTTGTCCGGATCTGCGCTTCCGTGCCTGCTGACCGCGTTCAGCGTGTCGATGCCGATCTCCGCGCCCCGAACTGCTTTCATAAGCGCCATTTCGAATGAGGGAGCTATGGCCATTACTTCGCCGGTGGCCTTCATCTGGGTGCCCAGGCTCCGGGAAGAACCGGCAAATTTCTCGAAAGGCCATTTGGGCATCTTGACCACCACGTAGTCCAGGGCCGGTTCGAAGCAGGCGCAGGTCTTGCCGGTGATGTCATTGACGATCTCGTCGAGAGTGTAGCCCAGGGCGATCTTTGTGGTGATCTTGGCGATGGGATAGCCGGTGGCCTTGCTGGCCAGGGCGGAAGAGCGGGACACACGGGGATTGACCTCGATGACCGCGTATTCGAAGGAGTCCGGATCCAGCGCCAATTGCACGTTGCAGCCGCCTACGATGCCCAGGTGGGTGATTATGTCGAGGGAGGCGGAACGCAGCATCTGATACTCCCGGTCGGACAGCGTGAGAGCCGGGGCAACCACCAGAGAGTCGCCTGTATGTATCCCCACGGGGTCGATATTTTCCATGGAGCACACGGCGATCACGTTGCCGATTCCGTCCCGCATGGTCTCGAATTCTATCTCTTTCCAGCCGAAAATGGCTTTTTCCACCAGTATCTGGCCGATGGGAGACGCTTCCAGGCCCGTTCCGGCAATGACCTTGAGTTCCGCTTCGTTTCCGGCCGCGCCGCCTCCGCCTCCGCCTAAAGTGAAAGCGGGACGCACGATCACGGGGTATCCGATCCTCTCCGCCGCCGCCAGCGCTCCGTCGACCGTATGGGCGATCTCGGAAGCCACCACCGGCTGCCCGATCTCCTGCATCGCTTCTTTGAACAGTTCCCGGTCCTCCGCCCGGTCGATGGCCTCAGCTCCCGTTCCTAAAAGCCGCACTCCGAACCTGTCAAGCACTCCGGAGCGCTTCAACGCCATGGCCAGATTGAGCCCGGTCTGGCCTCCCAGGCCGGAAAGCAGGCTGTCGGGCCGCTCTTTTTCGATGATCCTGGCCAGCACCGTCTCCGTCAGCGGCTCCAGATAGATCGAGTCCGCCATGGCCTGGTCCGTCATTATAGTGGCAGGGTTGGAATTGCACAGCACCACCTGTATCCCTTCGGACTTGAGCACCCGGCAGGCCTGGGCGCCAGCGTAGTCGAACTCCGCAGCCTGGCCTATCACGATGGGGCCGGAACCTATGACAAGGACTTTTTTAATGCTTTTATCAAGTGGCATTGGATCCGGCTCCTTTCATCATATCCATAAACCTGTCGAACAGGAATTCCGTGTCTTTTGGGCCGGAACGGGCTTCCGGATGGAACTGCACCGTGAACGCCTGAAGTTCCGGGTAATCGATGCCTTCGCAGGTGCCGTCGTTGGCGTTGACGAATGAGAGCCGCCCTCCGGGCACGGACGAAGATTCGACGGCGTATCCGTGGTTCTGGCTGGTGATGTATGTGCGGCCGGACCTCAAGTCCTTTACGGGCTGGTTGACGCCCCGGTGGCCGAATTTGAGCTTGAAAGTATTGCCCCCGGCAGCAAGGGCAGTGAGCTGGTGCCCCAGGCAGATGCCGAAGAGGGGCAGCCTGCCCAGCATTTTTTTGATCTGAGCTATCTGGAACAGGTTTTCCGCCGGGTCTCCCGGACCGTTGGACAACATTATCCCGTCGTATTTCCCGGACAATATCTCTTCCGCTTTCGCAGAGGCGGGGAATACGGTGACTTCGCAGCCGCGCTTTAACAGTTCGACCGCAATGTTCGCCTTGTATCCGTAATCCATCAGCGCCACCCTGAGGCCGGAGGGCTTTTCGGGGCGGATCGTTTCGGGACAATGCGAGGTGACCTGCTCCAGGACTCCCTTAACCGTATAGGCTTTCAGCTTTTCGAACAGGGGATCATCCGGTCCGATAGGCGGCCGGGCAACTATTGCCGCGTTCATTACGCCGAAGTTCCTGATGATCCTGGTGATCTCCCTGGTGTCAACGCCCCAGATGCCCGGAACGTCATTCTCCTTTAAAAAGTCGTCTAAAGTGCAGCCGCAGCGGAAGTTGGAAGGGGAGTCGCACCATTCCCGCACCACGTATCCGGATACCCTCGTGGCGCCTTCGAAATCCTCGGGGATGATGCCGTAGTTGCCTATCAAGGGGAAGGTCTGGAGCACGGTCTGTCCGGCGTAGCTGGGGTCGGTGAGCGTCTCCACATAGCCGCACATGCCCGTGGTGAATACCAGTTCTCCGATGCTGTCGCGCTCCGAGCCGAACCGTTCTCCTTTAAAGATCATTCCGTTTTGCAATACCAGATATGCCGCTGCCATTGTCCTCTCCGCCGTAGTTGATCATTACTCTCCGGACGTTGCCGGCGAAAGCGTTGCCGCCATTACCGCCTTTATAGTGTGCATCCTGTTTTCCGCTTCGTCGAACACGATGCTGCGGCTGCTCTCGAACACCTCGTCCGTGACTTCCATTGACGTGAGGCCGTATTTTGCATATATCTCCGCGCCTATGGACGTCTTGAGATCGTGGAACGCGGGGAGGCAGTGCATGAACCTGCATTGAGGTCCCGCCGCGTCCATCAGGGAAGCGGTAACGCTGTAGGGCGACAGCTCCGCGATCCTTTCAGCCCATACTTCTTCGGGCTCTCCCATAGACACCCAGACGTCCGTATAGATCACGTCCGCGCCTTTGACCGCCTCGTAAGGATCGGTGCAGAACGTCACGGAGCCGCCGGTTTCCGCTGCGATCTTTTTGCATTCCGCCGTAAGGCCTGCGTCTGGCCGGTATTTTTCCGGCGCCGCGGCCGTGAAATGAAGCCCCATCTTCGCCGAACCCACCATGAGAGAATTGCCCATATTGTACCTGGCGTCTCCCATATATACCAGCTTTTTGCCCTTAAGGGCGCCGAAATGCTCTTTTATGGTCATGAAATCCGCCAGTATCTGGGTGGGATGGAACTCGTTGGTAAGGCCGTTCCACACGGGCACTTTGGCGTATTTCGCCAGCTCCTCCACGATCTCCTGGCCGTATCCCCGGTACTCGATCCCGTCGAACATCCTGCCCAGCACCCTGGCCGTATCCGCTATGCTCTCCTTCTTACCGATCTGAGAACTTTTAGGGTCGAGATACACCGGGTGCATCCCCAGATCCGCCGCCGACACTTCGAAAGAGCAGCGCGTCCTGGTGCTGGTCTTCTCGAATATGAGGGCAACGTTTTTGCCTTCGCATATCCGGTGGGGCACCCCGGCTTTTTTTAATTCTTTCAATATCCCGGCCAGGTCGATGAGGCCGCCGATCTCTTCGGGGGAGAGGTCAAGCAGTTTTAAAAAGCTTTTTCCGCTGAGCCCCGACAATTTTGCAAGTTTGTATTTCAGGTCCTGTAAATTCATTTTCTCGTCTCCTGTGCCGGTCGTATCCTGTGCCGATCGCCCCTGCCTGCCGTTCCCGCCGCGCTCCGAGGCCCGTAAAGCAAACGTGCCGCCAGATATATTATAGCGGCACGCCGGTCCCGATAAAAGCGGAAAAACGGTTATTTATCGCATTTTTTGCATTTCTGACCCACCTGGGCCTGTACTTTGATGGGAAGGCCGTAAAGGTTGATGAAGCCGGTGGCGTCGGCCTGGTTGTAAACGTTGTCCGCGCCGAATGTAGCCAGTTCTTCGGAATAGAGGGCGTTGTCCGACCACACGCCGGCCTTGATGATGTTGCCTTTGTAAAGCTTCAGCTTCACGGTGCCGGTGACCTTCTGCTGGGTGGAAGTCACGAAAGCGGAGAGCGCCTCCCTGAGGGGCGTGAACCACTGGCCGTTGTATACCAGTTCCGCGAAGGTGACGGAAAGCTCCTGCTTCTTGTGGGCGGTCATCTTGTCAAGGGTGAGCGTCTCCAGGTAGTTGTGGGCCGCGTAGAGGATCGTTCCGCCGGGAGTCTCGTAAACGCCCCTGCATTTCATTCCCACCAGCCTGTTCTCAATGATGTCCAGGAGGCCGATGCCGTTCTTGCCGCCCAGCTCGTTGAGCTTCAGGATGATGTCCTTGGCCGACATCTTGACGCCGTCCAGCGCGGTGGGTACGCCTTTCTCGAAGTCCAGGGTTATGTAGGTGGGTTTGTCCGGAGCCTGGAAAGGAGAGACGCTCATCTCCAGGAAGCCGGGCTTGTCGTACTGAGGCTCGTTGCCCGCGTCTTCCAGGTCGAGGCCTTCGTGGGAGAGGTGCCACATATTCTTGTCTTTGGAATAGTTGGTCTCCCTGTTGATCTTAAGAGGAACGTCGTGAGCTTCCGCGTAGTCGATCTCTTCCTCCCTGGACTTGATGGACCATTCCCTCCAGGGGGCGATAACGGGCATGTCCGGGGCAAACGCCTTTATGGCCAGCTCGAACCTTACCTGGTCGTTGCCTTTTCCGGTGCAGCCGTGGGCAATGGCGTCCGCTCCTTCCTTGAGAGCGATCTCCACGATCCGTTTGGCGATGACCGGCCGTGCGAAAGAGGTGCCCAGCATGTATCCCTCATAAAGGGCGCCAGCCTGCACGGTGGGGATTATATATTCGTTCACGAACTCGTCCGTTAGGTCTTCTATGTAGAGCTTTGAAGCACCGGTCTTCAGCGCCTTCTCCTCCAGCCCCTCCAGTTCGTCCGCCTGTCCCACGTTTCCGGAAACGGCGATCACTTCGCAGTTGTTGTAATTCTCTTTAAGCCAGGGGATGATTATGGACGTGTCAAGTCCGCCCGAATAAGCCAGCACTACTTTTTTGATATCTTTCTTGTTCATTTCGTTCTCTCCCGCGTTATATATTTGCGTTTTCGCTTTCTTTTTTCCGGTCCCGGCGCCCTCGAGGCCCGGGATCTGTGACGGATAATACTCCCCGATCGTTCCGTTGTCAATACCCAAAATGAAAAAATATTCAAATTTTTTGAAAATTTTTGAAAAACATTCACGCAAAGATGAATAACGGCTGAATATATGCACGCAGCATCTTTCCGGACGTTTCCGGGCGCCCACTTGAAAAAACGGTCCGTTTCTGCTATATTCATACCGTTGCGGCCGTGATCCCTTCAGGAGGCAGTCAATGGACCAGAAGAACAAAAAGCAAATCATCATATTCGGCGCCGTGATCGCACTGCTCATCGTGATCATCGCGGTGGTATTTATTGTGGCGTCGCTCCCCCAAAAAGGCGAAAACGGGGGCAACGCGCCCTTCGACCTGGCGCTGACCTTCGGAGACGATCCACGCACCCAGAAGAATTTTTCCTGGTTCACTAAAGCCGAATGCGAAGCGGTGGTGGAGTATTATATCTCCGACGCGGAGCCCGGCAGTGCCTTCGACCAGAGCAGGGCGGCGAGCTCTATAGGTTTTACGGACGCTTTTGAAACCAATTGTCCCAAAGAGGGAGAAGAAAATTCCGCTTCCGGGAAGCTGGAGCAGGTGACTCTGTACAGGCACGGGGTATACGTAGACGGGCTCGAGCCCGGCGCCACCTATCTTTACCGTGTGGGAGACGGAAAGAACTGGAGCGCTTCTCACACCTTCACAACCGCTCCCGAGGGGACTCTTGCAGACACCGGAGGCTTTTCCTTCATAATAGTTGCGGATACGCAGGGCTTCGTAAAGAGCGACTACGAGTTCTGGGCCGCGGCGTTCCGCAAGGCGTCCGAGCAGTGCGAAGCTCCCGCTTTTATGGTCCATCTGGGAGATTTTACGGAAAACCAGGACAACGCCCTTCTCTGGGAGTCCTATTTCACCCTGGCTTCCGGCCTGGCGGACCTGACCACCGTCCCTGTGGCGGGCAATAAAGACGACGAAGTTTTTCTGGATTATTTCCTCCTTGGCACCCAGGGCGGCGTCACGGGCCTCAACGGTTATTATTCTTTCGACTATATGAACGTGCACTTCTCGGTGCTGAATACGGGCGACGGCAGCAAGGACCTTTCGAAGTCCCAGATAAAATGGCTCACCAAGGATCTGTCCTCCGACAGCGCCCGGGGCGCCGCGCACCGCATCGTGCTTATCCACAAAGCGCCCTATTCCGACAGGAACCACGCGGACGATTCCGAAATAACTGAGATAAGGGCCCAGCTCCTGCCTCTATTCGAGGAATACGGCGTGGACGTGGTGCTGGAAGGCCACGACCATTACTATTTCCGCTCCGAACCGGCGACGGGAGGCGGCCTGGTGAAAGTCGATTATTCTACTTCGGTCAAAACCATAGACGGCGAAGAGGTGACCGCGTTCAAACTGTCCGGCGAAGACGGTGAGAACGGATCCGGAGTGTTCTATTTCATGCCGGGCGCTTCGGGCGTCAAGCAGCATAACAAAGGCTTCAGAGACATGCCGGAGATATTGACCGCCGTGTCCGAACTGATGTCAGGTCCGACTTTCTGCATATGCGACGTGGAGGAAAACGGCATATATTTCCGCACCTACTGCGTTGACCGGTACAGGAACGCGGTTGCCCTGGTGGAAGGCTGGGGGATAGAAAAATAAGAGCGGAGAAACGGACCTGAAACGGCCTCTTATGTATCGACCGGAAAAGGCCTCTTCGGCTTTACAAACGACCCCTTAAAATGGTATAATACGCGGAAGGAGGATCGCAGCCGGAGATGAAAAAGAAATACGTCAAATCCTACAACGAAATATGGCATGAGAGAAAGCGCACGATAGTATCGATGCTGCTTTTATTTGCCGTCGTTATGGTAGCGATCATGGGCGTCCGCGTCATCAAGGACAATATCGATTTCGAGAATCTGAAGAACATTTTCGAGGCGCCTCAGGAAGAGCACAAATATTCCACGATGTACAACGCTTCCAGGTATTTCTTCCGCATCTACTATCCGGAGGACAAATGGGCCGTGGAAGGCGGCGATTTCGGATTTATGACCGATACGGAAACGGGCGAAGTTGCCCAGATGTATCCTCTCGTATACGCCGATCCCGTGACTCCCGCTCCCGATGCGGATCCTTCCGCCACAGCCGTGATCGTCTACGACAAGGTCCGGGATCCTTCCGTCACCGCCAGGTTTTACTACAGGGAATACACCGAGGAGATGCTGAACGCCGGGCAGGAGCCGGAAGAAGAGCCGGAAGCTTCAGGCGACCTCAGCGTCAACGCGACCCGGGCCCCCGAGGCCACCGGCGCCACCGCAGACACCGCATCCTCCGCCACCGGAGACCTTCAGCAGGGCAGCGCGGTCAATACGGACATCCGGCTGCTGGACGTCTGCGCGGAAGCCACCTATTACGACTACGTGGTCAGGTACACCGCCAACGTGGGCGAGATCAAGGAACTTAAGACCGGGCGATACGGCTATACCTTCAAATGGTTCACGTATTCGCATACGGCGGGCATCGGGGAGGCAACCGAGGCCTATAAGACCGATGTCTATATAGTCGCCAGAAGCTCCAATTATCTGGTGATCACGTTTGAGAGCAAGTGCGATATCTCCGAGGGGACGGTACCTGCCGCATACGACAAGTACAGAGCCTCGTTCATCGATATCCTGAACGAATTCCAGTTGTCCGTGTTCGACGACTGATCAGCGGGCCCGGTCCCGGGGGCCGGTGCGGTGGTGCGGTCAATGAGATCATTCCCTGATAAGAGATCGTTTTCGGGACCTGCCTCCGGAGCGGAAGGCAGGGGAGCGGAACGCGCGCTTTCGGCCCGGCGGGCCTTGAGGGTATTGACGCTGCTCCTGCTGGCGGCGACGACGGCGATGTCGGCGGGATGCGGCGTGAAAAACGAAGAAGCCGGGGCGGATATAATTGCCGCGGACGTGATATACGAAGAGTGGTTTCAGCTTCCGGAGACGGAGGAGGGGAGCGACGCGTATATGCTCCTGCGCCACGTGCTTTCCTGCGAAATCAGATATTACGGGAACAAAGGAGAGATTACTCTCGAAGACGCGGAGCTCGTCGACAGGTTGACCACGGTGAAGAAACGGTTCGCGGCGGCGCTGAAGGCGGGCTGCGGTCTCGACCCGGAAGAAGCGGAAGAAATACGCAGGACCGCTGCCGACGAGCTTTATTTGACTTATCTTACGGAAGATGAGGTCAGGACCGCCTACGACAGGGAATACGATCTGTACGATACCAGACAGTTCTCTGAATTTATTTACGGCGTGGATCCTGAAGAATATGCTATAATAAAATACCAGCAGGCCGTCACCGTCAAATATCTGGGCGCGCTTCGTGAAAAGGCGTTGTCGGAGCTTGCGGATCAGGAAGTATGGGACTGGTACGATGCCCACCGGAGCGGTTACGACTACAGGGAGATCACGGTGGTATTGACCGCCTCCTCTCCGGAAAACGCGGACGGTGCCCTGGCGGAGGCTGCAGAGCTGGCGGCGGAGGTCAACGGCTCCGGAGACAGGAGCGGCGCGGCGGATGCGCTCTCGGAGCGGTTTTCCGAGCTGTATCCCGACGGAGACGACGCGGGCCACGCGGTACTTTATTGCGGCAGGCAGTATTCCGGCCTTTACGCCAAAGTGCTGGAGGAAGCCGAAGCTCACGAAGGCTCGGCGTATGCGCTGGCCTATGAAGGGAACGTCTACGTGGTATACTTAAGCGGCATATCGGAGTTCAGCTTCGAGGATATCGAAGACAAAGAACTGTCCAGGGCCGTGAGGGAAGCGCTGGCGGAGGAAAAAGCCGCGGATATGGCAGAAGACGTGCCCCTCCGGATAGGCTGAGGAGCCAGAAAACAGAAATTTATACAGAACAGACGGCGTAGACAACGCAGAGAAAGCAGGCAGAGATGGCCGGAAGGATCCCACAGGCGCAGATCGAAGAAGTGATCGAGAAGAACGATATAGTGTCAGTCGTGAGCGAATACGTAAAGTTAAAGCGCTCCGGGGCAAACTATACCGGGCTCTGTCCGTTCCACAACGAAAAAACGCCTTCTTTCAACGTCAACGAGAGCAGGCGCATATTCAAATGCTTCGGCTGCGGCAAAGGCGGCGGCGTCGTCCAGTTCATTATGCTGGCCGAAAATCTCGACTACGTGAGAAGCATAGAGTTCCTGGCCAAACGGGCGGGAGTGGAGCTGAGATACGAAGGCGGAGACAGGCAGGATGACGATAGGTCCAAGCTCCGGAACGACATACTTTCGCTGAACAACAGGGCGCAGAAATTCTTCGTTGACGGACTGGCCAGGTCCGCGGAAGGCAGGGAGTATATTGCCCGCAGAGGCCTTTCCCAGAACATAATCGACCAGTTCGGGCTGGGATTCGCCCCGGACAGCTGGGATCAGTTGACCAAGACCTGCACCTACGGGCCTCTGGGAGTTTCAGGCGAACTGATGGTGTCCGCGGGCCTGTCGATGCGCAGCGAAAAGGGCACTTATTACGACCGCTTCAGGAACAGAGTCATGTTCCCCATATTCGACGAGACCGGCAGGGTGATCGCCTTCGGAGGCAGGGTGATGGACGATTCCAAGCCCAAATATATGAATTCCCCCGAGACGCCTGCGTACAATAAAGGCAGCCATCTGTACGCCCTGAATTTCGCCAGGAGATCCGGCTCTAAGCAGGTGATCGTGGTAGAGGGGTATATGGACGCCATCGCGCTCCACCAGAAAGGCATAAACTGGGCCGTGGCCTCCCTGGGAACGTCTCTCACCCTGGGCCAGGCGAGGCTGATGAAAAGATATTTTGAAGAAGTCATTATAGGATACGACAGCGACGCCGCAGGCCAGACCGCCACGGTCAGGGGGATGGAGATACTTTCATCCCAGGGCCTCAGGGTGCGTATCCTGAAGCTGGGCGTGGTCGACAAAGAGGTCAAGGACCCGGACGAGTTCCTGCGCAAGCACTCTCCCGAAGAGTTCATCAAATGCGTTGAAAAGGCGGAGACGCTGGTGGATTTCAAGATCGAACTGGCCGCAGGCAGGTATCCTCCGGATTCCGGCGCCACGCTTCCGGACTTTTTAAGGCAGACCGTCAGGATCATATCCGAAGAGCCTTCCGCTTCCGTCAGGAGCACGTATATCACCAAAGTATCTGAGCGCTACGGCATCGACGAACTGTCGCTTAGGCAGGACGTGGACGCAAAAGTCGCCGGCGGCGGCGAAGTCACCGACGAGAGGGCCAAGACGGCTTACAAGCGCGTCAGGTATTCGCAGGAGGGCAACGCCGCGGAACCGGAAGAGGGGCCGAGGCCGCTTTCTCCGGAAGGAAAGCAGCTGGACAAGACAGAAAAAAGGATGCTGATCTATCTGGCGGACAACCCCTCCGAGATCCCCTCGGTAATTGACCGGCTGAGAGAAGATCTCAGGTTCGAGGACAACAAAAATCTTGCTAATAAAGTGCATTCGTGGTATATTAACGGGTACGCCATCGGGCGGGATACGCTCCTGGAGGATTGTCCCACCGGGCTGGCCTCCGAGCTTACGGACGAATTTGACCAGGTTGGAAGCCAGACCACTCTGGCGGAGTTACAAAAGAATCTTGAAAAGTACCGTTTCAAATATGACTATTCTGTTTTATCGGACAAGTTCCGCAGGGCTTCGGACCCGGTGGAGAAGAGCAGGCTTATGAAGCAGCTCAACGAACTCGTGCTGAGAAACAGGGCTTAATAATACTTCCGGCAGGTTTTTCTGCCCTCTGATCCGGGGAAGGATCCCCGGGGAAAGGATCGATACGTATGGCAGCAACTAAGAAGAAAGCTGAAGACGCGGAAAAGGAAACGAAAAAGACGGTGAAAGCTCCGGCGGAGACTGCCGAGGCCAGAACCAGGACGAAGAAGGCGACGGCCAAAGCTGCCGCAGAGACCGCTCCTGCGAAAACCGGGGAGAAACCGTCTGCTTCCAAAACTGCCGTCAAGGCTGCCGGGACGAAAGCCGCTGCGCCTAAAGCGGAGGCTAAAAAGGCGGAGAAAAAGGCCGTCGAGGCGAAGCCCGAGCCGAAGAAGGCCGAGGCAAAGAAGACCGAGGTTAAAGCCGAGCCTAAAAAGGCCGAAGCGAAAGCCGCCGCGCCTAAAGCCGAACCTAAGAAGACGGAGAAGAAGGCCGAGGCGAAAAAAGCCGAAGTTAAAGCCACCGAAGCAAAGCCTGAGCCCAAAAAGGCTGAAAAGAAAGCCGTCGAAGCGAAGACCGTCGAAGTAAAGCCCGAACCCGGGAAGGCCGAGAAGAAAGCTGCAGCTCCCAAAGCAGAGCCTAAAAAGACGGAGAAAAAGACTGCAGAAGCGAAAGCCGAAGAAAAACCCGAGGAGAAACCCGAAGAAAAAGCCGCCGAAGTGAAGCCGGAGCCTAAAAAGGCCGAGGCTAAATCAGCCGCGCCCAAAACCGAGGCTAAAAAGGCTGAAAAGAAAGCCGCAGAGCCCAAGGCAGAGCCTAAAAAGGCCGAGAAAAAGGAGAAAAAGGCCGCCGAAGCGAAAACCGAGGCAAAACCCGAGGAAAAGCCTGAGGAGAAGCCCGAAGAAAAAGCGGCAGAAGCGAAGCCCAAGTCTGAAAAAACCGAAGAAAAGCCGGCTGCCGAAAAAGTAGAAATAATAATCCCGGAAGCTTTGCCCGCCAAAAAAGCGGCGCCTAAAACTTCCGCTAAAAAGGCTAAAAAGCAGGAAAAAGCACCTGAACTACCTGCGGCCGAAGCGGCAAAAGAGGCAGAAGAGAATGCATCCGAAACCGCTTCCCCGGAGATCGTTCCGGCCGAAAATGCCGCTCCCAAAGAGGAGCAGCCTGAGGAAAAAGCTCCTGAAGCCACCGCGGAAACCGCGGCTCCCGCTCCGGAGCCTGCCGCCGCGCCCGAAGAAGACGACTTTACGGGTATCGATGACGACCTGGCAGACGACTTCATTGGCATCGACCCGGAAGAAGACGAGGACGAAGACGAGGAAAACGAAGACGAGATCGAGCCGGACTACGCCAATCTCGAAGAGGACAAGGAACTGGAAAAAGAAGAAATGGATCTGGATTCCATTGACCTCAACAAGATCGCCGAGCTGGACCACGAGTATGACGCCGGCAGCACCAGAGCGAAAAAAGGCGATTACGAAGACGAGATCGACGGCGAATACGAAGAGGAAAACCTGGAAAAAATGGAGCTGGGCATCTTCGAGGACAACGTTCAGGTCATGCAGATGCTGAAGCAGGGCCGGGTGACGGGCTCCATCACCGTAGAAGACTTCAACCAGGTCACCGGCGAGATCGACCTTGACGCGGAATCGGTGGAAAAGCTGTACGATCTGTGCCTCAGGCTGGGGATCAGGATCGTTGACGAAAACGGCGCCTCCGAAAAGCTGTACGAGCACGGCTACGACGAATTCACCGAGGGCGTTGGGCTCGAAGACCACGTCAGGATGTACCTGAAAGAGATCGGAAAAGTGCCGCTGCTCACCGCCGAGGAAGAGATCGAACTGGCCAAGAAGGTGGAAGAAGGGGACGAGAACGCCAAAAACAGGCTGTACGAAGCCAACCTTCGCCTGGTGGTCAGCATCGCCAAACACTACGTGGGCAAGGGAATGCAGTTCCTGGATCTGATCCAGGAGGGCAACCTGGGCCTTCTCAAAGTGGTGGACAAATTCGACTACAGAAAAGGCTGCAAGTTCAGTACCTACGCCACCTGGTGGATCAGGCAGTCCATCACCAGGGCCATCGCGGACCAGTCAAACACCATCCGCATCCCGGTGCACATGAACGAAAACATCAACAAGCTGAAAAGGACTTCCCGGGAGCTGGCGCAGAGGCTGGGCAAGGATCCCACTTCCGAGCAGATCGCGGAAGAACTGGGCATGCCCGTATATAAAGTCCGGGAGATAATGAAATATTCCCAGGACACCGTCTCCCTGGAGTCTCCCGTAGGCGAAGAAGAAGACAGCCACATCGGCGACTTCATCAAGGACGAAAGCTCTCCTTCACCCTCCGACAGCGCCGCCCAGACGCTGCTTCACGAACAGCTTATGGAAGTGCTGGAGACGCTTACCGACAGGGAACAGCGGGTGCTGAAACTCCGCTTCGGCCTGGAAGATGGCAGGCAGCGTACTCTGGAAGAAGTGGGCAAGGAATTCAACGTCACCAGGGAGCGCATCAGGCAGATAGAGGCGAAAGCCATCAGAAAGCTTAAGAATCCCAACAGAAGCAAGAAGCTCAAGGATTTCTACGAGTAAGAAAGTCCGCCGCGGACGCCTCCCTTTTTCCATTCCGCCCTGCGGCCGGTCACGTTTTAAGAAAGTATATAAGAAGGAAACTGACGTATGTCTGACGGCGAAAATATCCGTCCCGGCGGAGCTTGCGCGGACAATGAAGAGGACCTGGGCTGGATCGAGCCGGACGATGAACTCCTGAGGGAGGAAGAGCGATCCGGCGAGGTCAACGGCGATAGGTTCGATCCCGATAAATTCTCTTATTTTAACGGGGTCGACGCGCTCGTATTCTCTGAAAATTCCTTGTCCGAAGATGAAAAGAGCCCCGAAGAGCTTCCCGCGGCGGTGTTCGCCAGCGCGGGAGAGGCGGCGGATTTTGTTGACGCAGGGCTCTTCGAGGGCAGCGAGGAAGTGCTGCGCCTGCTTCACAGCGGCAGGATGCGCGGGTACGTGACGGTGGACGAGATCGCAGCGGTGACCGAGGACGTGCAGCTGAGCGGAGACGTTGCCGACCGGCTGTACGACGTGATCGCCGGAAACGGCATCCGCGTAGCCGTTGCCCCCGAAAAAGAGGATCCCATACCTAAAAGCGACGAAAACGGCGATTTCGAGCACCTGATAGAAGGCTTCGGCCTGGAAGACCACGTGCGCCTTTACCTGCGGGAGATCGGCAATATCCCTCTGCTCACCGCAGAGGAGGAGCAGGAACTGGCGATCCGGATCGAGAACGGAGACGAAGCGGCCAAGAACGTGCTGGCCGAGAGCAACCTGCGCCTGGTGGTCAGCGTGGCCAAACATTATATGGGCAAGGGCCTGGGGCTCCTCGATCTGATTCAGGAGGGCAATATCGGCCTGATGCGCGCCGTGGAGAAATACGACTACCGCAAAGGCTACAGGTTCAGCACCTACGCCACCTGGTGGATACGCCAGGCCATCGGCCGGGCGATAGCGGACCAGACCAGGATCATAAGGATCCCGGTGCATATGGTGGAGTCAATGAACAGGCTGAACCGCGTCTCCAGATCACTTACCCAGAAGCTGGGCAGGGAACCCTCCTATAAAGAACTGGCGGAAGAGTTGAACATTCCCGAAGATAAAGTTGTCAGGATGATGGCCGCGAGCCAGGACGTGGTCTCCTTCGACGATCCTCTGGGCGACGACGAGGACAGAGTGAGAGGCGATACGATCGCCGACGAGGCGCCTTCGCCCTTCGATATCGCCGCCAATTCCATCCTGGGAGAAGAGATCGTAAAAGTTCTTGACACTTTGAGCGAAAAAGAACGCAAGGTCATAATGATGCGCTTCGGCTTCGAGGACGGCGTGGAGCATACGCTGGAAGAGGTGGGACGCTATTTCAACGTGACCCGGGAACGCATCCGTCAGATAGAGGCCAAGGCAAAAAGAAAGCTCCGCCAGGGGAGACGGAGCGGCCATCTGAAGGATTACTGGTGATAAGGGACTCCGGTTCGGCGCGGACGTGCACTGTCTTCCGTATCAAGCGGCTTCCGGTCACATCAGGCCCTTCTGCCTGAGCCCGATATTGTACGCCACCAGCGTGGAGGCGAAGCCTACGTTGAGAGATTCCACAGATCCGAGCATCGGTATTATCACCGGCTCGGATCCTTTTATTTCCCGCCATTCCGGAGAGATGCCGGTATGCTCGTTGCCCGCCACCACGGCGATGCGGCCTTTGGGGGAGATATCGCAGAAATTTTTAGTGGCGGTGAGGTCGGTGAGCACGGTGCGGAAGCCTTTGTCCTGCAGCCACGCCGTAAGTTTTTCGAAGGGCATCTCGAAGAAGGGCATCATAAACGCGCTGCCCAGGCTGGAACGGATCAGGCGGGGGTGGGTGAGTTTCACGCGCCTGTGTGTGACGATGGCGAAATCGCCTCCCGCCGCGTCAAGAGACCTCAGGATCGCCCCGATATTGCCCGGCTGCTCCTGCCCGTCGAGTATCATTACGAGCATATCGTCCCGGAGCTCCAGCGCTTCAGGGTCGTATTCGGGCAATCTTGCCACGATGAAGCAAACGTCCGCTCCGTCCCTGTCGCTGATCCTGGCGCATGCTTTCGGAGAAACGGACAATACTTCCGCCGCCGCGCCGGCCACCGCCGTCAACTGCCTCAGCTCTTCCTCCGTGCATTTTCCCTCGGGAGAAAAATAAACGGAATCGTAATATACCGTTTCGATCTCCAGCCCCTTCGAGAGCAGCTTTTCCGCGGCCCAGAGGCCTTCGCAAATAAAAAGCCCGTCGTCGCCTTTGTACCGGCCCAGCAGCATATCACGGGCGTCTTTCACTTTCTGGTCGTTGACGCCGGCCAGCCTCGATTTTTTTTGCAGCGCTTCCGGTAATTCTTTCATTTCCGTTCACCTCGGGAAGGCTCCGAAAAAGCCAGCCAGTGCATGGCGATCCCGGCGGCCACTGTAAGATTTAGAGAATCCACTTCGTCCGTCTGGCCTATCCGGAGGGGTTCTCCCACGGACAGGAAGCTGTCGTCGAGGCCGGAGGATTCGTTGCCGAATATCAGGGATACCGGCGAATCGCGGCGGGGGACCGCGTCTTCCATGGGCCTCCCTTTCAGCATAAAGGGGTAGTATTGACGGCGGGGGAACGAAGCGGCGTATTCGTCGAAGGAACCGTAAAAGGAGGGGCGCACGCGGAAGATGGCTCCCATGGAGGCGCGCACCGTGTGAGGGTCGAACAGATCCGCGGGCCTGCCCACAAGTACGACGTCCTTGATGCCGAAAGCTACGGCGCTCCTTATGATGTTGCCCAGGTTGCCCTTGTCCGCCGGATCCACCAGCACCACGTGATCCCGCTCCGTATCCGCGGCCGCTTCGAACTTTCTGAAAACGCCTATGGCGAAACAGTTCTCTTTAGGAGAGAGGCGCTCTATCGCCCTGTCGTCCTCAGTGACGGCCAATCCGAGGGACTCCGTTTTTTCGGCCAGCAGCTTCCGGTTGGACTCGCTCAGCCTGGAAGAGGTCACGATACGAAAAAGGGCTGACGGAAGATTATCCGCCAGCTCGATCACCGGGAACAGACCGAAAACGTAGGAATATCCGAGATCCTTCTTGTATGGAAGAAGCCGCATCTCCCTGTAATTTCCGGGCAAATCATTGAATTCCATATTAGTACTTGTAGATGGTCTTTCTGCGCTCCAGCTCTTCCTGCTCGATCATCTTCTCGGCGCGCTCGGAGATCCTTTCCGCCCAGTCAGCCATATCGTTCAGGATGGCCTGGGTCTCGGATTCCTCGTCGCACCAGATGGGCTCCACGCAGTGCTTCGTGTCCAGCACCACCGACTCCTTCAGCCAGTCGTTGGCCAGCTTGGTGAGGGCTTTCGTGTCCTCTTTCTCGCCGGTGGAGAACAGAGCTACTTTTCTGTCGTAGATCTTGATGACGTTGAACAGGGTGTTGTACACGGGGTTGTACGAATCGTACCACACAGGCGTGCCTATAAAGATCAGGTCGTAGTCGCGGGGGTCCCATTTGAAGGGGAATATGTCGGGCTTCTTATGGTGAAGCACTTCCATACGGAGCTTCAGATTGTTGAAAAAGCCGAAGCCCTTAACGCGCTTAACGCGCACCAGACGCGCAGTATCGGCTCCGATCCTTTCGGCGATCGCATGAGCCACCGCGTCCGTATTTCCGTCAACGCTCGTATATAATACCAGTTTCTTCATCAGGGATAACTCCTTCCGCCCTTTGGCAACGTCACGGCCAAAAAATACCGTTCCTATGCTACCCTTTTTTCGCGAAATTGTCAACTGCTTTTTCTGCCATAGGGGGGAAGGGAGGGGAGCGATAACGCGCCCGGGCTATTGCTCCTCGGGGCGTGAGGTCGAGCGCAGGCGGGTTCAGCCCTCGAGGCGCCAGCCCTTGTCCGGGTCGAACGTCATTCCGGGGCAATACCTTTCGAAGGCCGCGCCGTCCCAGCCTGTCGTATCTACTTCCGCCTCCGTCAACAGCGTATTTAAGAGCGCCCCGTAGTCGTTGGCAAGATAACGGTCTTCGTAAGCATATGCCCGCCTCGGGCCGGAGCGTATGGTGAGGCTTGAGATCATGCAGGTGATATTCTCGTTGCCCGGAAGCTGATAGGGCACGTACGCGGTGTACTTGAAAAATTTAGTGTTGTCCTTCTGCGTTTCGTTGTAGATCTCTTTTCCGGAGCCGTTGAGAATGACGATCCGTCGATCATCCGGTCCCTCCCGGGTGACCTTCACGTTCTCTTCGCCGCCGGGGCCGGAGAACGTCTCTATGGTATAATTTACGTTATACGACGCGGACTGGGCGTCCCACATCAGATATACCGCTCCCGTGAGGAGGCCGTTTTCATCGAAGGTATACGTTCTGGTGGCCCCGTAAATGGCGGTCTCGTAGGAAATGGAGGCGGGTCTGGCCCCTTCACCGTATACGAATACCCGGTCTCCTCTGTCTACAGACAGATCTCCGCCTTCAGCCATATTTAAACGTTCCACCAGAAATGCGTTGCCGGATATCATCCGGACGTCCAGCCGTTTGAACGTGGATGCGGAAAGGGAGTAACGACCGCCGTTGCTTATCAATGCGTTGACGTACTTTTCCAGCGTTTCCTCGCTGATCTGGCGGTTCCTTCCCGGAGTCGTCCATTCGATCGACTGCCCTTTCGAGCCGACGATCGCGCCTTCCATATGTTTTAATTCGTAGTTGATGGCGTCGAGGATCTGATGCTCCGGCAGCTGGTCTTCGTATCTGTAAACGAGATTTTCGACCACCAGAGAAAATGACCGTCCCGCGTGAAGTCCTGTGAAAGCGGCGCCTTCCGGTTCTTCGCCTTCGCTGCCCGGAGAGGCTTCGATCCTTCCTGTGACGCATATCCTTGCGGGCATAAACGCTATGGAGTTCCGGTACGCAGGTTGAAAAATAGACTGGACGGAGGTGTCGACGAAGAGCCTGAAACGGCCTGTCTCGCTGATCTCCACTTCGTCAAAGGAGGGAAGGCCGTATGACAGGAAAAGATCGGTATAGACCTGGCGCATATCTGCCGCGTACGCTCCTCCTTCCAGGCCTTCCGGAAGGATACCGGCGGGCAGCGTCAACGTTATCTTTTTTGCGTTCTCGAACTCTGCCATATCCTCTTCCTCCGGGTCGTGAGTGGCTGTGGCAGGGGAGACGTCGCCGGTGGCTCCGGCAACGGGTCCTTCCTGATCTCCGCCCCGCCTGTTCCTGCTCCCGGACCGGGCAGCCAGCGTAACGGAAATGACTATTCCCGCCGCAAACAGCGCCACGGTGATCACGGCCGAAAGCACTCCGCCTGAAACCCGGCCTGAGGCACCTTTTTTTTCAGAACTTTTTTCCGGGTTTTCCGGGTCCACTTTTGAAACCAGATCCTCGGATATCAGTTTTGAGTAATATCTAAGCTTGTCGTCGTTCATACGCTGATGCCCTCCTCTTCGAAACGGCTCCGAAGTTCCTTTTTCATACGGCTGATGCCGGACTTGACGCTGCCCCGGGGGATACCCAGCAGGGAGGCGATCTCCTCATCCGTCATTTCGTAATAGTATTTCGCTACAAAGAGCTTCTGTTTCTTCTCGGGCTGAGAGTGCAGAAATTCGTTGATCAGCGCGGCCACCGTGATGGCGCGGTCGTAATTGACCTCAGGCGCGGCCAGGCGGTCCGCGTCTTCCAGAGGCCCGGCGGCGCTAAGCACACGGTGTCTGGAATTGTTGTTGTCCCTGTAGCGGTTGAGGGCAATGTTTCTGACGGTCTTGCCCAGGTAGGGTTTCAGCTTTTCGGGCGTTTCTCTCCCAGTGGCGTTCCAGATCCTTAAAAAGGCGTCGTTGACGCATTCTTCCGCCTCGTCCCGGTCTCCCAAAACGTTGAACGCAACGGTGCGGCAATAGCCGGAATACTTGCGCTCCAGCTCCGCCAGACCGCTTTCATCACGCGCTGATATCATTTTTAAGATCTCGCCGTCGGTCAAAAAAACACCTTCTCTGATTCCGGATCCGGGCTCAACCCCTCGAGGTCAGACCGTTTTAAAATCGACCCTCACTGATACAGACCCGCGGGAGAAGGCTTCAGTTCCGCTTTTTCGGATCAAAAGATAAAAATTTAAAATAACATGGAAAACGCTTTAAAAACGCGCCGCCCGTCACTGAAGCTCGAAGCTTTTCACCGCTTCGACCACTTTTCCGGCGCACAGTTCGATGCCTTCCGGAGTGAGGTGGATTAGATCGTCGCAGATGTAACGGTCAATATCTCCCCGAAGCGCCGCGTTGAGGTCATTGATCCTGACGCCCATGGGCTCCAGCGTCTCGATCGCCGCGCGGTTGAACCTGTCGATCACGTCGTTCGAATTGTACGGATTCTGGGGTCTCACGGGGGTGGTGGTGGCGAATACCACGTTGGGCGTGATCTTCAGCAGCAGCGTGGCGATGCGACGGAGCATTGCCGCGTACTGGCCGATATCGGTGAAGGAACCGTCTCCGAAAAGGTCGCATAGATCCCAGTGGCCGTTGTTCCAGTGGATCACGTCGCTGCCCTCTATAAAGGGGCGGTAGTCGAACAGCGACCGCAGCGTGTACTGGGCGAATCTGCCGTTGTCGTCGTACCTGAATACTTCGTATCCGTCTCCCAGCAGTTCTTTCACTCTGTTTTCGTAATTAAGTCTTATGGAGTCTCCAAGCAATGTTATCTTTTTCATCGTCGTCACCTGTCTTTAACCTGTACTTGACCTGTCTTTAAAAACCGTCCGCCGCTCCTTTAGGGGGAGCGTCAAGGTTTATTCGTTATTTGTCGCAGAATTCCAGAATGTCCCGTATGACTTCGTCCCGGGAACTATCGTTCAATATCTCGTGCCTCATGCCCGGATACAGTTTGAGCCGCATCTTGGCCCCGCTGTCGTGGAACATCCTGGCCACCTTGGCAACGCCTTCGCCGTAGTCTCCCACGGGATCGTTTTCTCCCGAAGCCAGGAATATGGGCATGGTCTTGCAGGTAGCGTCGATGCACTGCTTCTTTCCCGTGTTTTCCACCAGCTTGAGCAGATCTCCCAGGGCCGAAACGCTGAAACGGTGGCCGCAGAACCTGTCGGTCATATATTTGATCCTGACGTTCTTGTCGTTGGAGAGCCAGCTGTATTCGTCCGCGTCCGGCTCGTCCCTGAACCGGTCGTTGTAGCCTTTGAACATGATCTTCTCCAGCATTTTGGAATTGCGCTCGGGGCCCTTCACCGCGCTGAGCGTCCGGGCAAGGGCGGCCGCGGCTCCTGCGCCGGACTGAGGTCCGCCGGTACCCAGCAGGATCAGTTTATCCGGCCTGGGATTGGACACGGCGGAGTGGCGGGCAATAAACGATCCCATGCTGTGGCCGATGAGAACGTACGGATGGCTTATGCCGTACTCTTTCACCACCGCTTCCTTGAATATCTGAACGTCCTTGACCAGATATTTCCAGCCGTCCTTTTTAGCGATGAAGCCCAGCTCTCCGTCCCCGATGGCTGTGCGGCCGTGGCCGAGATTGTCGTACCCGAAAACGAGCCAGCCGTCCTCGCAGCATTTCGTCATAAAGTAGTCGTACCTGCCTATGTGCTCCGCCATGCCGTGGATCACCTGGATCAGCCCTTTGGGCCGCCCGTCAGGCACGTATACTACTCCCTTAAGGAGATGCTTTTCGTCCGAAGACATTGCCGAGAATTCTTTTTTTTCCATCTGACTCGCTCCTTCCGGCCGGTCCGGGCTTCACGCTTTTCGCTTCGTCAATAGGCTCTGCAGGCCTTTATGGCTCTGTGCCATCCGTCCAGCTTCTGCTTTCTGGTATCGTTGTCCATTTCGGGGGAGAATATCTTCGCCGCCGAGGCCAGCGCCTTGATCTCTTCGCGGTCTTTAAAGAATCCGCAGGTCAATCCCGCCAGATAAGCCGCGCCTGCAGCGGTGGCTTCCTTCATATCCGCCCGCACCACGTCGAGGCCTGAAATATCCGCCTGGAACTGCATCAGGAAGCCGTTGGCAGAAGCGCCTCCGTCGACTTTAAGGGACACGGGAGGTTTGTCCATATCCGATGAAACGGACCGGATAACGTCTTCCGTCTGATACGCGATGGATTCCAGCGCCGCTCTTATGATGTGGGCGCGTCCCGTTCCGCCGGTGACTCCCACTATGGTGCCCTGGGCGTGCATATCCCAGTAGGGAGCGCCAAGGCCGCTGAAGGCCGGTACCATATATACGCCGCCGGTGTCCTTTATCTTTCTGGCGAAATATTCGCTGTCGTGAGCTTCATCGATAAGCTTCATGCTGTCGCGGAGCCATTTGATAACGGCGCCGCCTACGAAAACGCTGCCTTCCAGCGCGTACTCGCGAGCTTCTCCGTCAAGCGTTGCCGCCACCGTGGTGATGAGGCCGCTCTTGCTGCGCACGATGTCGCTGCCGGTGTTGGCCAGCAGGAAGCAGCCGGTGCCGTAGGTGTTCTTCATCTCGCCGGGCGCGAAACAGCATTGACCGAACAGCGCGGACTGCTGGTCTCCGGCAACGCCGCATACGGGCAGGGAAACTCCCAGGAAGTCAATGTTTCCGTACAGGTGGCCGCTGGGGGCGATCCCGGGCAGCATGGAGCGGGGGATGCCCAGTATCTTGAGCAGCTCCTCGTCCCAGTCTCCGGTGCGGAGGTTGTACAGCATGGTGCGGGAGGCGTTGGTGTGGTCCGTCAGATGGATGCGGCCGGAGGAGAGTTTCCACATGAGCCAGGTGTCCACGGTGCCGAACAGCAGTTCTCCCGCTTCCGCTTTTTCACGGGCGCCTTCTACGTTGTCCAGGATCCACTTGATCTTGGTGCCGCTGAAATAGGCGTCGATCTTGAGCCCCGTCTTTTCCGCGATCTTATCGGCAAGCCCGGCTTCTTCAAGCTTTTCGCATATGCCGGCGGTGCGGCGGCATTGCCACACGATGGCGTTGAACACGGGCCGCCCGGTGCTCTTTTCCCAGACAATGGTGGTCTCGCGCTGGTTGGTGATGCCTACGGCCGCGATCTCCTCGGGGGCCGCTCCTGAAAGGGCAACGCATTCGGTCATCGCCGCATACTGGCTGGCGTAGATTTCAAGGGGATTCTGCTCCACCCAGCCCGGCTTCGGGAATATCTGGGGGAATTCGTTCTGAGCTATGGAGACGACGTTCATGTTTTTGTCGAACAATATCGCTCTGGCGCTCGTGGTTCCTTCGTCCAACGCAAGAATGTACTTTTTCATATTGAATTTATTCTCCTTTTACAAATTGTAGGATGCGTACCCGGGTAGTCTGGTCAAATTATACCTGTCTCGCGGTGTTTTGTAAATACCGGCCGCCCTGATGGCGCGAAGATCCCGTTTGACACGTTTTGACGGAAAGTTTATAATTTCATCATACTTTTAAAACTTTTTTGGAGGTCGGACAGATGAAAAAACTGCTATCGGTCGTTCTCGTACTTGCCATTGCGGCGTCAATGGCGCTGATCCACACTTTCGCGGACGATACTGTCACAGACTATTTCGACTATGTAGACGATGAAAATAAATTCGTCGTGGTATTCGACTCCGTGATGATCAACAACGAAGTCGTAGGCGTAGACGGCCAGGGCGCGGACTATCTGACCGACCACGATTCCGTGATCAACGGCCCCGCCGAGAGTTTCGGCGTGAGAGGCTGGGTGGCCGGCAGCCAGGACATCGATTCCTTCGGCTATATGGTGGATGACGGAGTTCCCCAGATGAGCCCCGATCAAAAGGCCACCACCGGCGAGGACGTTGTCAACGCGGCCACTTCACAGGGCTTCGAGTACTGCTCCCGCTACTGGATCACTGTAGACGCTTCCGGACTGGAGGGCGTCCATAAATATACGTTCCTCTGCAAACTTGCTGACGGCACCATCGTCAAGATGACCACCCCCTTCAATATGGACCTGGAAGTCTATTACAACGCTTCCGGCAGCGAATTGCCTGCGACGCCTACCAAAGAACCCGAGCAGTCCTCCGACGTTCCCCCCGTCATTTTCGCATTCGATGACGACGAAAGATTCCTCGACGGCACTTTCTTCCCGTCAAGCGGAAACGAGATCGAATCGATCGATTTCGACCCGGACAAAAAGTGCGAAGTCATCGTTATGGAAGCTACCGGCGACCCGTACTTCGGGCTTCCTCTGGGGCAGGTGGGTATGGACGACGAGGCATACGAGGTCAATTCCGAGATTTATAAATATCTCCAGATCGGCGTCCGCTTTAACGTTTCCGAGGCGGGGAGGAACGGACAGTTCTTCTTCCAGACAGATGAAAACATGGGATTCGACGAGCCCAAGGATATGAAGTTCACCTACGCCAACACCGACGACTGCCAGTACGTTACGGTCAATATGGGCAAGAACAAGAACTGGAAAGGCTACCTGGCCGATTCACGCCTGGACCCCTTATCGCCCTCCAACGCCCATTGCGAGTATGAACTGTATTACATAGCTTTCTTCGCCACCGAAGCCGACGCCAAGGCGTTCGGTGAGAAGTGGCTGGCCGAAGGAAACGCCGCGTTCCCGACACCGGAGGCTACTCCCACCAAAGCGCCCGCCACCGCCGCCACCCCGTACACATCTCCCGTGCCGCCCACCTACGTTCCGCCTACGTACGTTGCCACGGAAGTGCCGGCTACCGAGGCGCCCAAAGAAGTTGACGTCAACGAAAAGAGCGGCGTCAATCCCGGCCTTATCATCGGTATCGTTGCCGGTGTCGTAGTCGTTGCCGCCGCCGTAGTTGCGCTGCTGGTGATAAAAAAGAAGAAGAAATAATGGCGCTGCGCTGATGATGTCGCTGCGCTGATGATGGATTGATACCGCTGTATTAGTGAGCGAAGCGAACGTCATCATGCGCGAAGCGCGCATCATTTGCCCGTCAGGGCAGGCATCATGTGCGAAGCACGCATCTTTGCCCGAAGGGCACACATCATGTGAGAAGCACGCATCATTCAAAAACGCGTGATCTGTAAGCCAGACCACGCGTTTTTTCAGCTGCGGAACTAGGATTCGAACCCAGACAAAATGAGTCAGAGTCATTCGTGCTGCCATTACACAATTCCGCAATCATGCCGTTTTTTCTTTCGGCAACGCGTATTCTACCACCGGCGAGAAAATAATGCAACTATAATTTTCAGAAAAATTTCAAATGCCAGGAGCGCCTTGTTCTGCCGCCTGCGGTCATATTTTTAACACAAAAAATTTCGGATTTTTTTAAATATAACGTATTCCTTTTTCCCGGGGCCCTGTGATATAATGGCGGCGTAAATAAAAAAGCGTGTTCGATATTGGCGTTGTTGCTTTAAGATCGTTACCGAACTGATCAGGAGGCTGGTTGAATGTTGCCTAACAGAAATAGAAAACTTAGAGTAATTCCGCTGGGCGGTATCCGTGAGATAGGAAAGAACCTGACTGTATTTGAAACGGATTCCGACATGATCATCGTTGACTGCGGCGTGGCGTTCCCCGACCTGGATATGCCCGGCGTTGACGCGGTCATACCTGATATGACTTATCTTACGGAGAACAAGCAGAAGATCCGGGGCCTTTTCCTTACGCACGGCCATGAGGACCACATCGGTGCCATTCCGTACCTTTTCAAAGAGATAAACGTTCCCATATACGGTACCAAATTCACTCTGGGCCTGGTGGAGAAGAAACTGGAAGAAGAGGGTATGAGCACCTCCGGCATCGAAATGATTGAGATGCATTACGGAGAGATGGTCATCAAAGGCGATTTCTGCGTGGAGTTCATAAGGACCAACCACAGCATCGTGGACTCCGCAGCACTGGCCATAATCACGCCCTGCGGCATAATCCTTCACACCGGAGACTTCAAGGTGGACTACACTCCCATAGAAGGGCAGCCCATCGATCTGATGCGCATGGCGGAACTGGGCGAAAAAGGCGTGCTGCTGCTCATGTCGGACAGCACTAACGCGGAGCACAGAGGGTTTACCATGTCGGAACGCACGGTAGGCCGCACCTTCGAAGAGATATTTGCCAGGACGAAGGGCCGCATTATCGTGGCAACGTTCTCGTCCAACGTTTCCAGGGTCCAGCAGATCATCAACACCGCCGTAAAGTTCGGGCGCAAATGCGTCATCTGCGGCAGGAGCATGGTCAACGTCATCGACGTTGCCATCGAGAAGGGCTACATCACGGATACGGACGTGCTCATCGACCTGGAGGAGATCGACAACTACCCGCCGGAAGAACTGGTCATAATCACCACCGGCAGCCAGGGAGAGCCGCTGTCCGCGTTGACCCGGATGGCCGTGGCAACGCACAGGCAGATAGACATTGTCCCCGGCGACACCGTAATTATCTCGGCGAGCCCCATCCCGGGCAACGAAAAGCCCATCGCCAGAATGATCGACGAACTGTGCAAACGGGGCGCCACCGTCATCCATAAATCACTGGCGGAAGTACACGTTTCCGGCCACGCCTGCGAAGAGGAACTGAAGCTCATACAGACCATCGTCAAGCCCAAATTTTTCTGCCCGGTGCACGGAGAGTACAGGCACCTGATGCGGCATAAAAACATTGCCGTGGAGCTGGGTATCCCCGAGGAGAACTGCTTCATCCTGGAGAACGGCAGAGTGCTTGAATTCGAAGGAGAATCGGTGCGCTGCGACGAAATGGTGCAGGCGGGCAACGTGCTCATCGACGGCCTGGGAGTAGGCGACGTGGGCAGCATCGTTTTAAGAGACAGAAAGCATCTGGCGGAAGACGGACTTATCGCAGTGGTGATGACCGTCGATTCCAGGACCGGCGCGCTGATGGCGGGGCCAGACGTTATCTCCAGAGGCTTCGTGTACATGCGCGAATCCGAAGATATCATCGAGCACATCAAGGAGACCGCCAGGGACGCGCTTTCCAGAGGAGACATTTACGGAGGCAAGCGTGACTGGGCCTACAAGAAGACGGTCATCAGGGACGCCATCCACGATTACGTTTACGAGCAGACCAAGCGCAATCCAATGGTGCTGCCCGTGATAATGGATATCGCCCTGGGCGAGAACCAGAACAACCAGGCTGATCTGGAGGAATGAGGCCGGATAGGGGCTGAACAAGGGCCTGATAAAAGCTGAAAGTATGAAGATCGCAGCGGTAATATGTGAATTTGACCCGTTCCACAACGGTCATAAATACCTGATAGAAGAGACGCGCCGTCGCACCGGATGTGACGGCGTTATCTGTATTATGAGCGGGAGCTTTACCCAGAGGGGGAGGCCGGCGGTATGCGACAAGTGGGCCAGGGCCGAGATGGCTTTGAAGTGCGGCGCTGACGCGGTGGCAGAATTGCCTTTCGTGTACGCCGTTTCATCGGCCCAGTATTTCGCGCTGGGAGGCGTCGGACTTGCCGGGGCGGCAGGGGCGGACGTGCTGGCGTTCGGCATCGAGTCGGATGAAGAGACGGTGCGGGAACTGGCCCTGAGGAAGGGATCGGAAGCGTTCGGAGACGCCGTCAGGGAAAAGATAGACGCAGGGGCTTCGTACGCCAGGGCCGCCTCGGAATGGCTGTCGGACGGGGCAAGGCTCAGGCCAAACGACATACTGGCCTGCGAATATATTGCCGCGTCAATGAAGCTTGACCGGGCTCCGGAATTCTGCATGGTGCCCAGAGCCGGAGCGGGCCACGGAGAGCGGCCCGGGGAAGGCGGCAATATTGCCAGCGCGGGAGCCATAAGAGAGCTTCTCGCGGAGGGGCAATCGGCGGAAGCGGAGAAGTATATGCCGGAACAGGCGGCGGAGATCCTCCGCAAATGGCTCGAGACCGAAAGGCCGGTCACTTCGGAAGACTTCTCGGCGCAATTGTCCGTCCGCCTCCGCACCGCCGATCCGGAGACGCTGGAAAAACTGCCCTTCGGCAGCGGCGGCATTGCCCGGCATATATTGAAAAACGCCTGCGCCGCCAATTCCTGGGAAAAGGCCGTGACGGAGTCCACCTCGAAGCGGTATGCCTCCTCCCGGATCTCCCGGTTCCTGGTATGGGCCCTGGTCATGCCCGGAGAAAAAAACTTGATAGAGCCGGATGAAAGATATAATATATTCGAGCGCGGCTTTTTCCCTTACCTGAGGTTCCTGGGAGCCGGGAGCGGAAAAGGAGAAAAAGTACTGGCGGAGATATGCAGGAGAGCGGCCTCCTCCGGTACGGCGCCGGTGATCTCCTTAAAAGACTACTTAAAAGAAGAGACCTGCGGCACCGCCCTTAAAATGGCTCTCTGGGACAACGTTTCACAGAGCGTCTACGATTCGGTCCTGTCTGATCCGGCAAGGTTCCCGGCGGGCCGCAACTACACCGAAAAATTCATCAGGATATGAGAGGCATTTATGTCGTTTGAAACAGAAAAAACAGCGTCGGAAGTAAAGCGGAGAAGGACTTTCGCCATCATCTCTCACCCGGACGCCGGCAAGACCACGATGACCGAGAAACTGCTGCTCTACGGCGGAGCTATAAGGCTGGCAGGTTCCGTAAAAGCCAGAAAAGCCACCAAGCACGCCGTGTCCGACTGGATGGATATCGAGAAGCAGCGCGGCATCTCCGTCACCTCCTCGGTGCTCCAGTTCGAGTACGACGGATATTGCATAAACATACTTGACACGCCCGGCCACCAGGACTTCTCGGAAGACACTTACAGAACGCTCATGGCCGCGGACAGCGCGGTGATGCTGATAGACGGCGCCAAGGGCGTAGAGGCCCAGACGCTGAAGCTTTTCCACGTCTGTAAAATGCGGGGCATACCCATCTTCACGTTTATAAACAAGATGGACAGGGCTGCTAAAAACCCTTTCGACCTGATGCAGGAGATAGAGGACGTGCTGGGGATCAAATCTTTCGCTATGAACTGGCCCATCGGTACCGACGGAGATTTCCAGGGCGTGTACAACAGGCGGGAGAGGCAGGTGGAGCTGTACGAAGGCGGCAACCACGGACAGGAGCAGGCGGCAACGGTCACGGGAGAAGTTGACGATCCCGAACTCAGAAACAGGCTGGGGAGCTATTACCACGACCGGCTGGTGGAAGAGGTAGGGCTGCTGGATATGGCGGGCGACGAGCTGGATATTGACGCGGTGCTGTCCGGAAAGCAGACTCCCATATTCTTCGGCTCGGCCATGACGAACTTCGGCGTCAGGACGTTCCTGGAACATTTCATAAAGATGGCGCCCTGCCCCCACGAAAAGGCGGCAGCCGGCGGAGTGGTGGTGGATCCGGTCAATACTCCTTTCTCCGGCTTCATCTTCAAGATCCAGGCCAATATGAACCCGGCCCACCGTGACAGGCTGGCGTTCCTGCGCATCACCTCCGGCCATTTCGAAAAGGGCATGGAGGTCAATCACACCCGCACCGGCAGGAAGATCCGCCTCACTCAGCCTACGCAGTTCATGGCTCAGGAGCGTACCATCGTCGACGAAGCGTACGCCGGAGACATTATCGGCCTGTTCGACACCGGGATCCTGGGGATAGGAGACACCCTGAGCGTCGACAGCACGAGCCTCAGATTCGAAGGCATGCCCGTGTTCCCCTCAGAACATTTTGCCCGGGTGCAGTACGCGGACGCAATGAAGCGCAAACAGTTCCAGAAGGGCATAGAACAGCTTTCCGAAGAGGGAGCTATCCAGGTATTCAAGCAGATGGATATAGGCGTAGAAACGCTAATAATAGGCGCCGTAGGCGTGCTGCAGTTCGAGGTGCTGGAACACCGGCTCAGGGGCGAGTACGGAGTGGAGATCAAGATGCAGCAGCTGCCCTACCATTACGCCAGATGGCTGGAAGACCAGTCCATCGATCCCCACGATCTGACGCTTACGTCGTCAACGCTGAAGGCGGTGGACAGGGAAGGCTCCAAGGTGCTCTTGTTCGAAAACGAATGGGGCATCGACTGGGCGGTGGACAAGAACAAGAACCTGAAGCTGCTTGACTGCAAGGTGGAATGACTCACGGGCGATTTTGCGCCGGAAGTATTGAACGGACGGCCGCGAAACTGTATAATTAAAGAGAGAGAGGATATCGGTCCTGAAACGGCCTTGACCGAAGGCCCGTTTACGAAGGAGGGAGACCATATGGACAGAGAGATAGGCGCGAGAATAAAAGACTTAAGAGAGATCGCGGAAGTGAGCATTGAAGAGGCTGCGGAAGGCACCGGCATCAGCCCCGAACTGCTGCTCAAATACGAGAACGGCGAGCTGGACGTTCCTATGGGCGAACTTTCCGACATCGCCAAATATTACAACGTGGAGATGACCGACCTCCTTTCCGGCGGCGGCCCCATGCTCCATACTTTCAGTTTCGTAAAGAAAGGCCGCGGCATCAACATCGAGCGCGGCAACCGCTATAAATACCAGCATCTGGCGTACAATTTCGCCGGACGGACCGCGGAACCGTTCCTGGTTACCGTCGACAGCGCCCCGGACGAAGAGATACATCTGAACCGCCACGAAGGCCAGGAGTTCAACTACTGCGTCGAAGGGAAGCTTATGATAGTCATCGACGGGCAGGAGTGCATCCTGGAGCCGGGCGACTCCCTGTACTTCGATTCCATGACGCCCCACGGCATGAGATCCCTGGACGGAAAACCCGCCAGATTCCTTGCCATTCTTCTTTGATGTGTTGACGCGGCCTTTTGCCGCGTTTTTTATTATTGACCCGGACCGGGCCCTGCCGAAACGGCGCGGCCGCGGAGAGACGAAAACGGAGGGAACGTTATGCAACTTATCGAATCATCGGACCGCAGAAATACAGCGCGGAGAGACCGCGTCAGAAGAGCGGCGCTTTTAGCGGCTGCCGCATTGCTTTTCGTTATGCTTTTCCTGAGCGCCTGCAATAACGGCGGAGGCGGAGACGTCCCGACGGACCCTGCGGTGCCCACGGAGAGACCCACGGAGGTGCCTATGAGAGACATTTCAGGAGATACGCCGCTGGCCGATTCGCTGATCTACGCGAAACGCATGGCCAACGAAGTCCAGACCTGTTTTACGGCTCCCGACAGAAAGAGCTTCACACTTTCGAATTCGGTCTCCAGATTCGAGATAAATCTTTCCGGCAGCGGCGGCCGGGGTATCACGTACTTCGGCGACTATTACGGAGAGCATTACTTTGATAATTCCATGGATATGTACGTGATAGACGGCTCCGGCACGGAATGGTCCGACCGCTTCTCGGCCTACGACGGGCGCCAGAACACGTTCAGGCTCGGGTATTACTACACGGAGGCCCATATATTCGATCTGCGCATGGCAATGAGTTCCGACAACGACGTGATAGTCAGTTCCAGCCGCCCGATCGCGTCCCTTTCCGCCCAGGGATGGAAACCGCACAACTGCAAGGCGGAATCCTCCGAAGAAGGCCTCGTCTATATCGTGGAGAGCTCCGACGATCCTTATATGGGATACGAACTGAAAGAGGCCGTTAACAGAAACGAGGTCAACGCAGTGCGCGTGAAGATCGTTTCGAAAGTCAGCTGCGAATCCACCGTATACTATTACGACACGGTCAGCAAAGGTTTCAACGGCTCCCAGTATATCGGCTTCAACGTCAAGGGAGACGGCGAGGAACATACTTACGTGGTGAATCTTGACCAGCTGGACGGCGACCTTAAAGGCATCCGGTTCGACCTGAACGGAGGGGCGGGGGACAGGTTCCTCATCACGAGCATCGAAGCGGTAAAGATCGAAAGCACCATGGATATACGCACCGACAGGACGTACCACCTGTATTCGGACAAGCTCCACCAGGCGTTCAGATTCGTTGCCGCCGCTACCGTTGCCAACATTCAAGAGTACGGCGTGGTGTGGAGAGTCGACGCGGAAAAAGCGGACAAGATACAGATCAGGGACAAGAACGGCATCCACGGAGACCTGAACGGCATTGACCCGGGATCGGTGGAATACGTGGCGTTCCATATCAGGAACAACGGCACCGTGGGCATCATCATCCCCTCCGAGAACAGCGGCTCCGAAAGCGTGACCGTGACGCTCTCCGACGGTTTTTACGAAGTCAGGCAATCCTCCCTGTCGAACGGAATCCTTAAGAAAGGCAAAGACCTGACCGTGGCCAACAGGCTCTACAACGACAAGACCGACGGCTTCGAGGCCATCGACCTGGAAGCCTGGCTGGAGCGGAATCCTCTCACCGAGATCACGATAGGCGAGACCACGGCGAAGACCAAATTCGCGGGATACGACAGCGTAAAAGGCTGCTATACGTTCAAAAAGAACGGCACCGATTTCAGCACCGCTTATCAAAAGAAGCGTGTCAACAAATATTACACCACCGACGTCACCGTGAAGGGCGACACCCAGGACCGCAAGATCTATCTCGATTTCCGCGGCAGCAACGGCTGCCTGGAATGCGCGGCGCTGCTGGACGAGAACAAGCTGATGGTACCCATGCCTATCGAAGTGTGCAAGAATTTCGAAGGAGAATACGAGGAGCCCTTCTACGATCCCCAGGACAAGCAGTACGGCGACAGCATCTTCCCGCTTTCCGTAAAGAGCGGCGAGTCCCTCACGTTCACCGAACTTCACCTTTACCAGAACTGGGGCGCCTTCGCGCTGAAGCAGATATCGTCCATACAGTTCTTCATCGGTTACTACCATATGTCCACCGGCGTTACGGAATCCAACTGCATCGCTCCCTTCTACGTTTACGGCAAGGACGGCTGGACGCTGCCCGACTTCCGCGGCTGCAGCGGCGTCATGTGGAGCTCCCAGCCTCAGTTCACTTCCGTTGGCATACATAAATGGCCCGCTTACGCCGACCAGGAGGGCAACAAATACCAGAGCGAATATACCGGCACCGACATCAAGTCCTACGGACCTACCTACGCCGATATCGAGTACAGTTACGTCTCCGATGAAGGCTCCTACAAATATACGCTGCGCCACGTGGAATTCCCTCAGAACGACGAGAACCGCACCTATTACACTGTCTCTTTGGAGTTTCTCAAGGACCTCACCGTGAACGATTTCGCAAACAGCTTCTCGCTGATCAGGTTCAACAGCCGGGACAACAACTTCCAGAATTTCGCGTACCTTGACGCAAGCGGCGCGGAACAGACGGTGGACCTTCCTACCGAAGGCCGCACCGCGGTAACGTACCATCTTAACAAGGGCAGCTTCTACTATTGCATCTACGGCGCAAAGGGCAAGTCCGGCACCGACGTAATGAACTACGGCCTGATACTGCGCTCCGCCCGGATCACGGTGGGCGGCAAGGAGATCGAACCCAAGTTCATCGTCAACTACTCTTTCGACGGCAAGCTTGACGACCTGGTGCTGTCCCTCGACGAGGACAAGGTCTCTTTCAAAAAAGGCGATACCATTACCCTGAACCTGATACTGCTGCCTTTCGGCGACAAGACAGAGAAGGGCGCCTACCATGCCAGATACGTTTACGAAGATTCCGTGCTGAAGCCCCTCGGCGTTACCGCTGCTCTCGGCACGGTCATCCCCGACGAGTACGTCCCCAGGGTAGAGGCAGTCGACAACGCCGCCCAGTTCATGTTGACCGGTTCCCGCAACCGCAACACGGTGGTGGTATCCGGCTTCGACGTGCTTGCAAGGCCGAAGATATACACGGTGGGCAACGACGGTTCGTTGACGGAATACGTGTACAACGTGGAGGAATACGACGGATACCAGGTGGCAATGGCTCCCGACGGCACTTACGAGTATTCTTTCGTGTACGAGATCGCGGATCCCTCCGATTCAGTGACCTTCCGCATCGAAGTATCGAAATAAGCCTCGCGCGGCTGTGCCGCGCCTTGCCCTCGGGCTTGTGAAAAACAGGCGCGGATCTGCGCTTCCGGCGCGGCCCGCGCCTTAAAAATCTGTTGCAAATCCCCGGGGGATTTGTTAAAATATGCGGCGGACGCGGGGGCTCTTATAAGGCACCGAAGTTCGCTTCCCGCCGGAGAACGACCTGCGCCGTCCAAATTCTTTAAGGAGATGTTTTTATATGCCATTAGTAACTTCAAAAGAGATGTTTGCGAAAGCTTACAACGGCGGATACGCCATCGGCGCGTTCAACGTGAATAATATGGAGATCGTTCAGGGTATAACCGAAGCCTGCAAAGAAGAAAACGCTCCCGTTATTCTTCAGGTATCCAAAGGCGCGAGAGCGTACGCGAATCACACGTATCTCGTGAAACTGGTCGAGGCTGCCGTTATCGAGTGCCCCGAGATCCCCATCGTGCTTCACCTTGACCACGGCCCTGATTTCGAGACCTGCAAGTCCTGCATCGACGGCGGATTCACCTCGGTAATGATCGACGCTTCCTCCAAACCTTTTGAAGAGAACATAGAGATCACCCGCCGGGTAGTCGAGTACGCTCACGAGCACGGCGTCGTCGTGGAAGCCGAGCTCGGAACGCTGTCCGGCATCGAGGACGAAGTTAAGGTAGCCGAGGGCTGCGCGTCCTACACCAGGCCCGAAGAAGTCGAAGAGTTCGTCACCCGCACGGGCTGCGACTCCCTGGCCATCGCCATCGGCACTTCTCACGGCGCCTACAAGTTCAAACCCGGAACGAAGCCCCAGCTCAGATTCGACGTGCTCCACGAGTGCGAGAAGAGACTTCCCGGATTCCCCATCGTGCTTCACGGATCTTCCTCCGTTCCTCAGGAATACGTGACCATGATCAATGAAAACGGCGGCGCAATGCCCGGCGCCATCGGCGTTCCCGAAGATCAGCTTCGCGAAGCCGCCAGATCCGCGGTCTGCAAGATCAACATCGACTCCGACCTGCGCCTGGCCATGACCGGAACGATCCGCAAGTTCTTCAACGAGCATCCGGACAAGTTCGACCCCAGAGAGTATCTGAAACCCGCCCGCGCCAACATCAAGGAGCTCGTAAGGCACAAACTTCGCGACGTGCTCGGCTGCAGCGGAAAGGCTTGACCGGTCTCGGGTCGGCGACCTGATCGGCAATGTTGACCGCAGGGGCAGATCTACGCGACGGATTGCCCCTGCGTCGCTTTTTAAGCAAACGGTGCGGTGCCCCCTAAGGCTCCTGAACAGGCGGCCGGAGGGGCGGCGCGGCAAAATACAAACCACAAGAAAACGAGGTATCAAACTATGGCTAAACTGATCGGCGCCGCAATTTTCGGACAGTCCGGCGGCCCTTCTTCCGTTATCAACTCCAGCGCCGCGGGCGTTTTCCAGACGGCTCTGAAAGAGGATTGCATCACTAAAGTCTACGGCGCGGCTCACGGCATCCGAGGCATGCTCGACGAAGAATTCTACGATATGAGCAAGGAAGATCCCTACGAGATCGAACTGCTCAAGACCACGCCCTCTTCCGCACTGGGTTCCGTAAGGTACAAGCTTAAAGACGCGGACGTGGACGATACGGATTACAGGCGTCTCCTGGAAGTGTTCAGGAAGTATGACATCCGCTATTTCTTCTACAACGGCGGCAACGACTCCATGGACACCTGCAACAAGATCAGCAAGTATATGCAGAAGTCCGGATACGAGATGAGAGTCATGGGCGTGCCCAAGACCATCGACAACGACCTGTACGGCACGGACCATTGCCCCGGATACGGTTCCGCGGCCAAGTACGTTGCCACTTCCACCATGGAAGTCTACCAGGACGCCAGAGTTTACGACACCGGCATGGTGGCCGTGCTGGAAGTCATGGGACGCCACGCGGGCTGGCTCACCGCCTCCACCGCCCTGGCGGCTTACAAGGGAATGGGCCCGGATCTGATCTACGTTCCCGAGCTTCCTTTCTCCATGGAGCAGTATCTGGCTGACGTTAAACGCGTATACGAGAAGCAGGGCAAGTGCATCGTTGCCGTTTCGGAAGGCGCCCAGTACGCGGACGGAAGGTTCGTGGCTGACAGCGGAGTCCGGGACGCATTCGGACACGCCCAGCTGGGAGGCGTTGCCACCACTCTGGCCAACGCCGCTAAAGAGGCCATCGGCTGCAAGGTCCGCGGCATCGAATTCAGCCTGCTTCAGCGCTGCGCCGCTCACTGCGGTTCTCTAACCGACGTGAACGAAGCTCATATGGCCGGAGCCACCGCCGTCAAGAAGGCCGTGGAAGGCTATACCGATTATTGCATCGGCTTCGAGCGCGCGACGGACGAGAAGGGCAATTACAAGTGCCTGCCCAAGATGATCCCGCTCAGCGAAGTGGCCAACACGGAGAAAAAGCTTCCCCGCGAATGGATCAACGCGGAGGGCAATTTCATCACGGAAGACTACGTGAAATACGCGCTTCCTCTCATTCAGGGCGAGTCTCATCCTCCCGTGGAAGACGGGCTTCCCAGGTTCGCGCATCTGGCCAAGATCAAATAATGAGAGAACTTATAAAAGGTCAAGCTTTATCGCGTCTGCTCGAACGTTTTTCGAGCAGGCGCTTTTTTTCGGAAAAACGGCGGATCTTGTTGACCGCCACCACGACGATGATGAACAGTTCCACCGCCAGCAGGATGGCAATGAATATGAACAGCGGTTTGTACGATTCCAGGATGTTGAGGAAGCTGTTGAACCGCGGGTTGTCGGTCTGGATCGTATTGCCCGCCAGTATGCGGATAACGTGCACGGAGCCGTCTCTCAGAAGCAGCGTGGCGGTGCCCAGCTTCTGGCCTTCCGTAACGGGGAGGGAAAGCTCCGGGGGATTGGCTGCGTTTTTGGGATCTTCGTTCGTGAAAGTGTATGTGACCGACTGGACGTACGCGGAGACCTGTGCGTCCGAGGGCAATACCAGATAAACGTCGGACTCGGAAACTATAGAGAGCGACTGGCCCGAAATGCCGTATGACGCCACCTTGTCTCCGGCCTTGAACGCTTTTGCCTTGTGGAATTCCACGAAGCTGTCGGCAATGAGAGACCTTGCCAGCGTGTTCAGCTGCTCGTCGTCAACGCTGTCCTGCACGATCACCAGGAGCTTCATCGGGGCGTCGCCGGAAGCGGACTGGGGGAGAGTGATGTTGACGGCAATCGTCCCCGGCAGCCCCTCGTTTCCGCCGCTCTGGAAAAGTCCTCCCGCTGTGGCGGTGCCGTAGGTGTTCTTGAGCGCGAAGGGAAGGGAACACAGGTTGAATATGGCCGTGTTGTTCCAGATGTGGCTGAATTCGCTCTGGATGATATTCCTTACGGTGGAATTCTTGAGGGCGTAGTCGTAGAGCCGCGCCATGTCGGTGACGGTGGTCCTGGCCAGGGAGTTTTTGGCTCCGTCCGGGGAAGTGAAATAGGTGTCTTTCATTTCAAGCTTTGCCGCCGTCTGGTTCATCAGCGTGACGAAATAGTCCGCGTTGGGGTTCACAAAAGATGCCAGCGCCCGGGCGCAGTTGTCCGCGCCCCCCAGAAGCATGGCCCGGAGGAGATTGCCCACGGTATATCCCGTGCCTGCGTAGAGGCGGAATTTGCCGTCGGAGGAGATGCTGTTTTCCGTAGGCGTCACCGAGTCGGTGACAAGTATCTTTTTTCCGTCTACCGTATATTCGCTTACCACCACTGCGCACATGAGCCTCGAAGCCAGCGACGCGTCGCAGGCGGCCTGGGCGTTCTGCACGTACAATATCTGCCCCGAATCCTGTTCCGCCACCATATAGGCAAGGTAGTTCTCCTGGGTATCGTCAATGGGTCCTTCTGCGCGGGAGGACAGCGTCAACGCTCCTGACAGCACCGTGAGAAACGCCGCGGCGGCAATAAAGAGCGCGCAAACTTTTGCGAAGGAGCGCCCGAAGGCAGCGGCGGATCCTGTCCCGGCGCACCCGGACTTGTTTCCCGTCGATATTCCTTTCAGCCAAAAGTTTTTCACGTTTTTCTCCTTCCGTCCGCGCCGCGGAGCCCGGGACCTCAGTCGCCTTCCCAGGGGATGAGCATCTCTTCAGGCACCCTGGAAGCGTCGAACCTGAAATGGGCCGCAACTTTATGGTCTCCTTCCAGATAATCCTGCTCCCGCTCCTCCTGGCCTCCGTTGTGGATGATATACGGAATGCCTTTATCGTTCCGCTTGTCCGAAACGATCCCTATATGGGTGTTTTTGTTGAATATTACTATGTCTCCCGGCTGCCATTCTTCTATGTCGTAAATGTCGGTGGTCAGGGATATGGCATATTCGTCGAAGAATATACGCAGGTTCCTGACACGCCGGAAGTCGATCTTGTTGTCCCGCTTTTCTCTTTTGTTATATATTTCAGAGTAGCGCCAGGTGTTGTCCCTGATATCTTTGTCCACCATATACCTGAGGCTGTATCCGGCTTCCCTGAAGGCGCGCCATATAACGTCTGCGCACACGCCTACGTCGTCCGGGGGATAGCCGTTCCGCTGGTAGCTGGGATCGTAGCGCGGATGGTTTATGGCGTCTTTCCTGGCTCCGTTCAATATGTCGGTGTAGTCGTCGATGCCGTTTTCGTTGAAGTCCACGGGGCTTATGGCCCTTTCTATGTAGCTGTAATCCGGCGGCTCGGTGGGCTCCGGGGTAGGCGCAGGCGTGGGGGAGGGTGTTACCTTGGGCCGGGGCGTGGGCTCGGCGGTGGGTTCATTCGTGGGGGTCTCCGTGGGCTTCTGCGTAGGAGCTTTCGTGGGCTCGGGCGACCGAGTGCCTGTGGAAACTGATGTGGGCGCTGCGGTGGGAACGTCCGTCTGCGCCGGGGCAGGAGTTTCAGTGGTCCGGGCTTCCTCCGTCACTTCGGGCAATTCCGTTTTCGCTTGAGCCGCCGCTGCCGTTGCCGTTTCCGTTGCCGCCGGTATTCCGGTGGGGTCGGGCTCGTCGGTGTGGTTTGGCTCCGTGGCGGGAGCTTCCGTGGGGTCAACGCGCTTTGCCGTTACGTATACGACCTGGCCGCCTTCATTGTCCCTGCCCCCGTTATTGCGGGTCCCGCAGGCGCACAGCAGAGCGGCAAACAGTATTCCGATCAAAAGCGCGGCACTCTTCACGCGGGTCTCCTTTCGTCAGGCGGTATGGTATTCCGGGCGGCGCTTCGTATGTTCGGGTCGATGACCGTATATGAAAGCCGGACCGGGGCGCGCTTTCGAATTTTACTTCCTGAAGGCGGTCACTGTCAATACGCCTGAGGCTTCCGGCCCGTCGTTTCAGGCCGGAAGATCTGCCAAAAACCGATTGACATCCCGGGCCGCAAGTATTATTTTTAGTTTGACCCTTCCGGTCGTCGACGGCGCGGGAGAATTGAAAGGGAGCGGACATGCATTTCGTAGAGGCGAAAGGGATATTGACGGGAAACGGCGGGCATTACGGCATGAACATATACCGTGGATGCTCTCACGGCTGCGTTTATTGCGACAGCCGCAGCGCCTGCTACCGGTTCACGCACCCTTTCGAGGACGTGGAGGTCAAGCGCAACGCCCCCGAGCTGCTGGAGGCCGCTCTCAGGTCCAAGCGAAAAAAGTGCATGATCGGCACCGGCGCCATGTCGGACCCTTATATGCACTGCGAGGAGAAACTCAGGCTCACCAGAAAATGCCTGGAGATCATACTGAAGTACGGCTTCGGCGCCACGGTATTGACCAAATCCGACAGGATATTGCAGGATATAGACCTGCTGGAAGAGCTCAACCGGGAAACCAGGTGCGTGGTGCAGATGACGCTCACCACCTTCGACGACGGCCTTTGCGCCATCCTGGAGCCCAACGTGTGCAACACGAAAAGACGCATACAGGTGCTGAAAGAAATGCGGGACAGGGGCATCCCGACCATAGTGTGGATGACGCCCATACTGCCCTTCATAAACGATACCGAGGACAATATCCGGGCGATCCTGGAGGAGTGCGCCGGAGCCGGCGTCAGGGGCATCGTGGATTTCGGCATGGGTCTGACTTTGCGGGAAGGGGACAGGGAATATTACTATTCCGCGCTGGACAAACATTTCCCGGGCCTTAAGGAGAAATATATCCGCCGGTACGGCAATGCCTACGAGCTGCCCAGCCCGGACGCGAGAAAGCTCAAAGAGGTATTGACTTCGTTGTGCAAAAAGTACGGAATGATGTGCTCTCCGGATGAATGTTTCGCTTTCCTGAACGAGTTTCCGGAAAAGTACACGCAGATGAGCCTGTTCGACGCTACGTGAGAGAACGTTTCGCTTCCCGGGGCATCGCTTTTAGGAGAAAGATCGTATGATCAGAATATTGTTCGTCTGCCACGGCAACATCTGCCGGTCGCCCATGGCGGAATACATAATGAGAGATATGGTAGCCGAAAGAGGCTTGTCCGGCGAGATAGAAGTGTCCTCCGCCGGGACTTCTTCCGAGGAGCTGGGCTGCGGCGTTTATCCTCCCGCGAAAGCATACCTCCGCAGGCTGGGCATCGACCCCTCAGGAAAACGGGCCAGGCAGATGGGCAGGGAAGATTTCGAGGATCACGACATGCTGGTGGCCATGGAGCGGTACAACCTGCGCAACATGATGAGATACTGCCCCAAAGGCATGGAAAACAAAACGTTCCTTTTAAGAGATTTCACGGACAGCCCCGGAGACATAGAAGATCCCTGGTACACGGGAGATTTCGAGAAAGTGGGGCGCCAGATCCGGGAAGGCTGCCGTGCGCTGCTGGAAAAGCTCGTTTCGGAGCATCCGGAATTCAGAAGGTACAGGTAAGATGGACGGTTTCATTTCCCGGGACAAGAGCTTCTACAGGACGTTCTTTAAATTGACGCTGACTCTCATGCTGGAGCAGATCGTGGTGCTCAGCGTAAATCTTGCGGACAACCTTATGCTGGGCAGCTATTCCGAGACTGCCCTTGCGGGCGTGGCGGCGGTCAACCAGATCCAGTTCATCCTCCAGCAGCTTGTATTCGGCGTGGGCAACGGCATGATCGTGCTGGCCAGCCAGTACTGGGGCATCGGGGAGACGGACCCCATAAAGAAGCTGTTGTCCATCGCCTTAAGAGCGGCGGGGATCATCGTAGCGGTGTTTATGATATTCGTGAGCGTGAGCCCCGAATTCGTTGTCCGCATATTCTCCAAAGATCCCGGGATCATTGCCGAAGGCGCTGCGTACCTGCGCATCGTGCGGTTCAGCTATCCCTTCTTCGCTGCTACCACCATAGTGCTGGGAGGCCTCAGGAGCATGGAAAGAGTTAAACCTGCGCTGATCGCGTCTCTTTTCGCACTTGTGATCAACTGCTCCATCAATTTCGTGCTGATCTCCGGCCGTTTCGGCTTCCCAGAACTGGGCGTCCGGGGTGCCGCCATAGGCACGCTTACGGCAAGAGTTTTAGAGTGCGCCGGAGTGTGCGTTTACGTTTTGGCGGTCGAGAAGAAATTCCGCTTCCGTCTCCGTGACCTCAAGTCCCGGGACGGGGAACTTACCCGCAAGTATATAAGAGTCAGCCTGCCGCTGCTGACGGCCGCATTTATGTGGGGGCTCAATACCGCCATACAGACCGCCATTCTCGGCCATCTTTCCGACAGCGCCATCGCGGCCCATTCCATATCGTCCACCATATTCCTGTTCTTCAAAGTGGCTTCCGTGGGTGCCGCCAGCGCCGCAGCCATCATCACGGGCAAGACCGTGGGCGAGGGCGATATGAAAAAGTTGGAGGTCAATACCAGGACGCTCCAGTTGCTGTTCGTTGCCATCGGCCTCCTTATGGGCAGCCTGCTTTTTGCCGTGCGCATACCGTTCCTCAGCGTGTACAACATCAGCGCAGAGACCTACCGCCTGGCTAAGACGTTCATGCTGATCGAGGCCACCGTATTGCTGTTTATGTCATACGAGATGTGCACCAACACCGGCATCATTTCAGGGGGCGGTGACACCAAATTCGTATTCAAGATGGATCTGGTATTTATATGGGGGATAGTGATGCCGGCGTCGCTGCTCTCCGCCTTCGTGTTCCGCTGGCCTCCCGAGATCGTGCTCATCTGCCTGAATCTGGACCAGTATCTGAAATGCATTGCCGCGTTCATACGCTGCAACAGCTACAAGTGGATCAGGAAATTAAACGAATGACCGCAGCTTTTCTTGCCGCGGTCAACGTCAGATAACCTCTTGGCTTTGATCTCGCCTTGTCCTGGCCGTTTCGATAATTTACAGTCCGATATACTCCGCCAGCACCAGGAAGGTGTTTTTAAGTCCGTCAATATGCGTGCGCTCGTACCCGTGGCTGTTCAGCGTGCCCGGACCTATTGCCCCGTGCCTGATGTCGTAGCCGGCGGCAACGCTGGCGTCTCCGTCCGTGCCGTAATGCGGCGTGAAAATATCCATCACGTAGTCTGCCCCGGACCGTATCGCAGCCTCCCGGAGCTCGTTTGTCATGCCCCAGTGGTACGGGTACCGCGAGTCCTTGGCAAAGATGGACACCTTCCGCTCGTCCGAATTCTGAGCCGGTCCCGTAGGCGCTATATCCACCGCCAGTATGTCTTTAACGCCCTCTGGCATCCATACGGTGCCGTGGCCGATCTCCTCGTAAAACGCGAAATATGCGTATACTTTGCGGTTGGGAACGAGCCCCGCTTCCTTCATCTCTTTCATCAGCGTCAGCAGCACGGCGGCGCAGGCCTTGTCGTCGACGAACCTGGATTTCACGTATCCGTTCTCCAGCCTGAACCGGGGCTCCAGCGCGATCATGTCCCCCGTGTCGATGCCCAGCTTTTTTACGTTTTCGGCGGTCTTCACGTCCTCGTCCAGCACCACGCACACGTTGGTCCTGAAGTCAGGCAGCACAGCCCGGAGCTCTTCTTCGGTGACGTGGATGGAGTTGGGCGTCCTGCATACGGAGCCTGTGAAAACTTTCCCGGAACGGGTGTATATCCTCACGTTTTCAGTGACGCAGTAGAAGGGATACAGGCCTCCCACGGCGCAGACATTCAAGGTGCCGTCGGCATTCACGTGGCGCACCATCAATCCGATGTCGTCCAGATGCGCCGTTACCACCAGCGGATCTCCCTCGCCGCCCAGGTCCGCGATCACGCCTCCCTTGTGAGTGCGCAAGTAGCTTATGCCGTACCCGTCAAGCATCTCCGAGAGCACTTTCTCGATTTCTTCGTACTGGCCGGTGGTGCTGTCGACGTCGATCAGTTTTTTGAACGCTTCGATGCAATATTTTTCGTCGAATCTTAACATGGTCTTTCCTCTTTTCCCGAGTAGTTATATTTTATTCGCCGGTCACCATCTGTCCGGAGGGCAGGTGAAGTCCGGGTTTTCGGGCAGGACGCAGCCTTCCCGGTAGTATTTGATATCATATTTCTTCATAAGCTCGTAAAGGCGCTCCTTCTCTTTGGGAGAGACGTCGTTGTCCCAGTAGAGGCAGAGATAAGCGTACAGCACCTGGAGAGAAGATTTTTCCACGTTGTCCCGCTGCTCTCCCTCCGCCAGGGCAAGGGCCTTGTCCCACAGCGCCCGGAACTCCCGCATCTCCTTAACGGCCTCTTCCCGGTCAAGGTTCAATATCCTGTCGATGGGATAGTATATCCCCATATGCCCCTTCGCCGCCAGCTCGGAGGTGCGGTCAATATATTCGCGAATAAATCTCCAGCCTTCTCCGTAATACCCCTGGAGGAAATCGTCCATATATGCGTAGAACCGCTCCCGGCTCATATCCGGATCCCACATTATCTTGGCCAGCAGGTATGCCCGGAGCTCCCCGAACTCGCCGGAATAAGACTGGTAGGCGCCCTGCTCGAACAGGCCTATGACGTGGTTTTTTACGAAGAAACGGACGTTGTCGTAGAGGACTTTAAGGTTGGGGAAGGGATTGACGTAATACAGGAAGTCGGTGGTGTAGTCCCATATGAACAGGTTCTTGCTGATACCGGCCCAGGCTTCCAGGTCTTCCGCGAATTCACGGTTGCGCTCGCAGCCGCTCTCGATGGGGTGTGAGAAGCAGCACTCAATGGAGCAGAGGCGGATAATGACGTTGTCCGCGGGCTTTAAATGTTTTGGGGCCTTTCTGGTGTATCTGTATGCCAGCGTGTCGATATATACGTCGGGCCAGTCTTTTTTTAGTTCTCCCGCGATCCTGTTGACGAAGGTCAAAAGCGACCCCATGGGGGTGCCTTCCCGGTCGTCAAGCCTGCGGCAGTTCTCGCACTGGCAGCCCCGCCCTTCGGGGTAGGAGTCGTTCTGGGATATGGAAATGATCTTGGCGCCGGGAGTCTCTCTTAAATACTTTCGGGCGTTCTCCAGCACTTTTTCGTACACGGCGGGATCGGTGAGGCAGGGCTGAACGTTGGGCTCTCTTTTGGAGCCTGCCAGGGCGGGGAGCGAGTGTACGAAGGGCCCCGCATACTTCATAGAGGTGCCGTAGCCGTCCATATTCCTGCGCACCGCGCCGTTGAGCTTCTGTTTGGCCGCAAATGCCGGATCGAAGGTGTCGAACCAGTGGGTGTCCCGGTTGATCATGAGGGGGGAGAAGGAGACTTCGTATCCTTCGGGAATCTCGATGGCGTCCGCCTTGCGCACTGTCTCGAACTTCGAAGAGTAGAAGCGGCAGCCTGCGGCGTCTTCCAGAAAACTGTACACGGCGTACATTGCCCCGGTGTCGGTGGCGCCGGTGAGATACAGATCTCCGCCTTCCAGGATCACGGCGTATCCGTCGTTTTTGAGCTTTTTAACGGCGCTGTCGACCCTTTCGGTGTCGAAGAGCGTATTGCCCACGAATATGCGCCTGACGGTCCCGGACGCCTTCGCTTCGGCATCTGTGAGCACGGGGAGCCGCTTTCCCGTGGCCAGCATTATATATTTGACCAGATCCGCTGCGGCGCGTTCCACCGTCGGGGACGCTTCCGAACGCCGCACCACCGTAAACTCTCCGACGTTTTGGCCCGAGAGCGTCAGCCTCTTTACAAAAGGTCCATCTTTATTCATATTTTTCCTCCGCCGGTCCAGGGCATTGTGATCATTGCAGATTATTGCAGATCGGATGCGATTTGTCAATTCGTCCGTATGCGGTCCGGAGACTGTCCGGATACGATCGGGAGGCGTTTCGAAGGCGATCTGAAGTCGATCCGGACACGGTCCGTCAATTTCCATTTGCATACGAAAGGCCCGTTGTGGTATAATATCCAGACGCCTTCCGGGGCCGTCGGGAAGCTTTTTTCCGGGGCGCGTCAGGCGAAAAGGCCCCCAAAGGGGCATATGAGTTTTATAACGTAAAGCGATGCGGAGGTAGACCAGATGAGTGAGATCAGCAATAAAAGAATATACAGCGCTATCCAGCCTACAGGTATGTTGACGCTGGGCAATTATCTCGGCGCCCTCAGGCGTTTTCCCGCGCTCCAGGACGACAACGACTGCCTGTTCTGCATCGCCAATATGCACTCGCTAACGGTGAGGCAGGACCCGGAGCAGCTCCGCGAAAGGATCTACAGCCTGCTCTCCCTTTATCTGGCGGTGGGCCTCGACCCGGAAAAGAGCATCCTCTACCTCCAGTCCCAGGTACACGAGCACGCCGAACTCAGCTGGATCCTGAACTGCTACACGTACCTCGGGGAACTGTCCAGAATGACCCAGTTCAAGGACAAATCCTCCCGCCACGCCGACAATATCAACGCCGGGCTGTTCACGTACCCCGTGCTGATGGCTGCGGACATACTGCTTTACCGGTCCGACGTGGTGCCCATCGGAGACGACCAGAAGCAGCACCTGGAGATGGCCAGGGACATCGCCGAAAGGTTCAATAAAGTTTACGGAGACACTTTCGTAGTTCCCCAGCCCTTCATTTCCAGGCAGGGCGCCAGGATAATGAGCCTCCAGGAGCCGGACAAGAAGATGTCCAAATCCGACACCAACGTCAACAATTTCATACTCATCACCGAGCCCAGGGAAGTCATCATGAAGAAGTTCAAAAAAGCGGTGACCGACTCCGAGGCGGAAGTGAGATTCGATCCGGAGCACAAGCCCGGCGTCAGCAACCTGATGAATATTTACGGAGCCGTAAAGGAGCTCTCTTCGGAAGAAGTGGAGAACGTGTTCCGGGGAGCCAGGTACGGCGACTTCAAGATGGCGGTCGGCGAGGCCGTTGCCGACGCGCTGGAGCCGGTACGGGAGAGGTACGAAGCGCTGGTCTCCGACAGAGCTCTTCTGGATAAAGTCCTTAAGACCGGCAGCGAGAAAGCCTCCGAAATTGCCCGGGGCGTGCTGGCGGACGTGTACGGAAAAGTGGGTTTCCCGCGCGGTTGACCCTGAAAATCGCGCCCTTACGACGTGATGGAACAGAAATTATTCCATGTTGTATCTGAATACAAGCCGGAAGGCGACCAGCCGGAGGCGATAGAGGCGCTGGCCAGAGGCATCGAAGAAGGCGACGTCTGCCAGACCCTTTTAGGCGTTACGGGCAGCGGCAAGACCTATACCATGGCCAAGGTCATCGAGAAAGTGCAGCGCCCTACGCTGGTGCTGGCGCACAACAAAACGCTTGCCGCCCAGCTGTGCTCGGAATTCAGGGAGTTCTTCCCGGACAACGCCGTGGAGTTCTTCGTGTCGTATTACGACTACTACCAGCCCGAAGCGTATATTGCCGCCACCGACACTTACATAGAGAAAGATTCCAGCGTCAACGACGAGATCGACCGTCTCCGCCACTCCGCTACGGCGGCGCTCCTTGAAAGGCGCGACGTGATCATCGTTGCCAGCGTTTCATGCATTTACGGACTGGGCGATCCGGAGGACTACACGGACCTGATGCTGTCCCTGCGTCCCGGCATGGAGATGGAGATAGGGGAACTGGCCAAAAGGCTGGCGTCCATGAATTACGTTTTCGACAGAGGAGATTTCTCCGCCAGGAACTCGTTCAGGGTCTCCGGCGACACCCTGTCCGTCAGGCCTTCGGACCGGGACGACGCAATACTTAAGATAGAATTTTTCGGAGACGAGATAGAGCGCATATGCGAATGCGACCCTATGAACTTCAGCCTCAGGAGAGTGCTGAACCACGCGGCCATCTTTCCCGCCTCCCACTACGCCACCACCGACGCCAAGCTTGAACACGCCATCGTCACCATAGGCGAAGAGCTGGAAGAAAGGCTGGCGGAACTGAAGGCCCAGAACAAGATCGTGGAGGCGTACAGGCTGGAGCAGCGCACCAGGTACGATATGGAGCTGCTGAAAGAGACCAAGTTCTGCAACGGAATAGAAAACTATTCCCGCCACATAAGCGGCAGGGCGCCCGGGAGCCCTCCGTACACGCTGCTGGACTACTTCCCGGAAGACTTTATACTGTTTATCGACGAGTCCCACGCCACGATCCCTCAGGTCAGGGCAATGTACAACGGGGACCACGCCAGAAAAGTCTCGCTGGTGGAATACGGCTTCAGGCTGCCTTCCGCCTTCGACAACAGGCCCCTAAAATTCGGGGAGTTCGAGGACAAGCTGAACCAGGTGGTGTTCGTCAGCGCCACGCCTTCCGAATTCGAAAGGTCCCGCTCCGTGAACGTGGTGGAGCAGATCATCAGGCCCACGGGGCTTGTTGACCCGGAGATCGAAGTGAGGCCGGTGGAAGGGCAGATAGACGACCTGATCGGAGAGATCAACGGAGCCGTCTCCCGCCACGAGAGGGTGCTGGTCACTACGTTGACCAAGAAGATGGCCGAGAAGCTCACGGCCCATCTGGCGGGCATAGGGATAAAAGTGGAATATATGCACTCGGACGTGAAGACCATTGACCGGATGGCGCTGATACGGGACCTCAGGCTGGGCGTGTTCGACGTGCTGGTAGGCATAAACCTTTTAAGAGAGGGGCTCGACCTGCCGGAAGTGTCCAGAGTGTGCATACTGGATGCGGACAAGGTCGGTTTCCTCCGCAGCGAGGTCTCTCTGATCCAGACCATAGGCAGAGCGGCCAGAAACGTGAACGGCAAGGTCATAATGTACGCCGATACGGTGACGGAGGCAATGCGCTCGGCGATCACCGAGACCAGCAGGCGCAGGGCGATACAGCTGGCTTTCAACGAAAAGCACGGCATCGTGCCCAGGTCCGTGCGAAAGAGCGTACGGGAAGTCATATCCACCGGCGCCATAGCGGGAGAAGACGGCAGGGACGCGCTCAGGAAGCTGCTGCTCCCGGAGAGACCGGACAAGGGCAGAGGCAGGACTTCGGGTTCCGGGAGAGGCGTCAGACACGCGGGCTCCGACCTGTCGGGAGATTCCGCTCTCATACTTACGGACGAGGAACTGGAACTTTCTGTAGACGAGCTTATGGACCTGCTCACGGGCAGGATGTCGGAGGCTGCCGGAGAGCTCAGGTTCGAAGAAGCCGCCAGATACAGGGACATCATCAAAAAGCTCAGGCAGAGCGGGGACAGATAAAGGGCGGCAGGCAAAGAACTGCAGGCAAAGGGCTGCAGTTAAAGGCGAAGATCATTGAAGTTTTTTGAAGGCATAAGATGAAACAGGAATATATCGAGATCAAAGGCGCGAGGGAGAACAACCTTCAAAATATCGACGTAAAGATACCGCGGGACAAGCTCACGGTATTTACCGGATTGTCCGGCTCGGGCAAGTCTTCCCTGGCTTTCGATACCATATACGCGGAGGGCCAGAGGCGGTACATGCAGTCTCTGTCTTCCTACGCCAGAATGTTCATAGGGCAGATGGAAAAGCCGGACGTGGACGGGATAGAAGGCCTTTCTCCCGCCATTTCCATTGACCAGAAATCCACTTCCAGGAACCCCCGGTCCACGGTGGGCACGGTTACGGAAATATACGACTATCTGAGGCTGCTGTACGCCAGGGTCGGAGTGCCGCACTGCCCCGAATGCGGCCGGGAGATCAGGGCCACTACGGTGGATCAGATGACCGATGCGGTGATGAAGCTGCCGGAAGGGATGCGGGTCCAGCTGCTGGCGCCTGTCGTCCGGGGGAGGAAAGGCGAGTACGCCAGGCTTTTCGAGTCGCTTCGCAAAAACGGATACGCCAGAGTGAGAGTTGACGGAGAGATGTACTCTCTGGACGAGGAGATCACGCTGGAGAAATACAAAAATCACGACATAGATGTCATCGTTGACCGTCTCGTCATGCGTCCCGAACTTCAGAGAAGGGTGGCGGAGTCACTGGAGACTGTGCTCCGGCTGGCCGCGGGGCTCGCGGTGGTGTCCGTGTCGCTGGGCGCGGGAATGGCCGTGAACGATTTCGAAAAGGTCAGGGAGGCGCTGCCGGGTTCGGACGCCAGGATCGACGAGATCATAGAAAAAGGCGACGCAAAGGCAACGGTGGAAGCACTGTTCAGCCAGAATTTCGCCTGCCCGGAATGCGGCTTCAGCCTGCCCGAAGTCTCCCCGAGGATGTTCTCATTCAACAGCCCCGCCGGCGCCTGCCCCACATGTTCCGGCATAGGCAGGATAGTCCAGTTCATAGAAGAAGACTTCATAGCCAAGATATCCCACCGCTCCACCTACGACGTGCTGATGGCCATGCTGCTGGACAACAATCTTACCGAGAAGCTGGCGATAATCGAATCTCTGGGGAAGACGTACAAATTCGACGTCAACGCACCCGTAGGCGAGCTGCCCCGGGAGATCGCTTCCGTGGTGGCGTCCGGCAGCGGCGACAAGAACGTGCCTTTCAACAACGGCTACAAGGTGCTGCGCCAGCCTTACCCCGGCATATTGAACGTGCTTAAAAAGCATTACGCCAACAAGCTCCAGGGCAATTTCGAGATGTACCCCATAGAGTACTATATGTCCGAAAACGTCTGCCCCGACTGCCGCGGAAAGCGGCTCAGCCGGGAATCCCTGTGCTTCACTGTAGGCGGCGTCAACATATCGGAATTCACTGAAAAGTCCGTGAGGGACGCCCTGGCTTTCGTAGAGGGGCTGGTACTTCAGGGAGAAAAAGAGATCATCGCCCAGGATCTGCTGAAAGAAATAAGAGGCAGGCTGAGCTTCCTTGTCAACGTAGGGCTGGACTATCTGACGCTGGCACGTTCCTCCGGGACCCTTTCCGGCGGCGAATCCCAGCGCATCCGCCTGGCCACACAGATAGGCGCCGGACTTATGGGCGTGCTGTACATACTCGACGAGCCCAGCATAGGCCTCCATCAGCGGGACAACCAGAAACTGCTGGCCACGCTTAAGAAGCTCCGGGACCTGGGGAACACGCTAATAGTGGTGGAGCACGACGAAGAGACCATGATGAGCGCCGACTGCATAGTTGACGTGGGACCGCTGGCGGGAGTGCACGGCGGAAAGATCGTTGCCGTGGGAACGCCCGAGGAGATAATGGATTGCCCCGAATCGATCACCGGCCAGTATCTGTCCGGCAGGATGCGCATACCGGTCCCCACGGCCAGGCGGGAGGGCAACGGCAAAAAGCTCACCGTCAGCGGCCTTCGGGTCAACAATCTCAAAAACATCACCGTCACCGTGCCTCTTGGCAAGTTCGTGTGCGTCACCGGCGTGTCCGGCTCCGGAAAAAGCTCCTTCGTAAACGAAGTCCTTTCCATGATGTTTACCGACGAGGACCCCCTGGGCAGAAAATACACCGCTTCCGAGGGCAGGGAGAATATCGACAAATGCATATGCATCGACCAGTCTCCCATCGGCCGCACCCCCAGGTCCAACCCCGCCACCTACGTGGGCGTGTTCACCCAGATAAGGGACCTGTTCGCCATGCTGCCCGAAAGCCGGGCAAGAGGCTACAAGAGCGGCAGGTTTAGCTTCAACGCAAAGGGAGGCCGCTGCGAGGCCTGCTCCGGCGACGGCATAAAGAAGATAGAGATGCACTTCCTGCCGGACGTCTACGTGCCCTGCGAAGTGTGCAAAGGGAAGCGCTACAACCGGGAGACGCTGGAGATACGCTACCGGGGTAAAAACATATCCGACGTGCTGGATATGACCATCGACGAGGCCTCCGGGTTCTTCGAAGAGATCCCCCAGATAAGGCGGAAGATAGACACCCTGGTGGACGTGGGGCTGGGATATATGAAACTGGGGCAGTCGTCGACTACGTTGTCCGGCGGAGAAGCGCAGCGTGTGAAGCTGGCTTCCGAATTGTCCCGGATAGGAACGGGCAACACGCTTTACATACTCGACGAACCCACCACCGGCCTTCACACCCACGACGTAAAGAAGCTTATAGAGATACTTGACCGGCTGGTCAACGCGGGCAACACCGTGGTGGTCATAGAGCACAACCTCGACGTGATAAAATGCGCCGATCACATTATAGACCTGGGACCCGAAGGCGGCGACGCCGGAGGCACGGTGGTGGCAACGGGCACTCCCGAAGAAGTGGCCCGGACGCCGGGATCGTACACCGGAGAGTTCCTGAAGATGATTTTCGAGAGAGACAGAGAGAAGGCCTCCGGAAGGAAGGCCTCCAAGGGCAGCGAGAAGGAGAAAAAAGCAAAATGAAGAGAGAAATATGTTCCATGTGCGGAAAAAGGATCGCCACCGTATTTGTGACACAGATAGATCAGGCGGGGAACCAGGTGAACAAGGGCCTCTGCATCGTCTGCGCCAAAAAACTGAACCTTCCCCAGGTAAATCAGTTCCTTAAGAACCTGAACATACCTGACGACGAGCTGGAAGCCATGGCAGACGAGATGAACAGCCTCACCGAACAGATGGACGACGCCATCGCCTCCGGAAACGGAGAAGGCGAGGACAAGGGCGAGGCCGCCGAGAATACGGAAAACGGCGCCATCCCCTCGTCTACCGGCGCTCCCAACTTTTTCGAGCTGCTGAAGAAATTCGGCGCAGGGCTGGGCAATATCGCCAACAATATGAACGCCGGCCAGGGCAACTCCGATCAGGAAGGACCGTCCGGAGAAGGCCGCGGAGACAGGGCCGGGCAGTCCCAGGAAAAGACCGGCAAAGGCGCCAGGGGAGAAAAAGGCGACAGGAAGCCCCAGAAGTTCAAGTTCCTTTCCATGTACGGCAGCGACCTCACCGCCCGGGCGGAAGAAGGAAAGATAGACAATATAGTAGGCCGCAACCGGGAGACCGAACGGGTGATACAGATAATCAACCGCCGCTCCAAAAACAACCCGGTGCTGGTAGGCGAGGCAGGCGTGGGAAAGACCGCCATCGCGGAAGGGCTTGCCCTCAGGATCGCCAGGAAACAGGTGCCTGAAAAGCTTCTGGACAAGCGCATCTACCTGCTGGATCTCACGGCCATGGTGGCCGGTACCCAGTTCAGGGGCCAGTTCGAAGGCAGGATGAAAGGCCTGCTGGACGAGGTCAAGGCCGCGGGCAACGTTATCCTCGTGATCGACGAGATCCACAACATCATGGGCGCCGGAGAGGCCGAGGGGTCGATGAATGCCGCCAACATACTGAAACCCGCCCTTTCCAGAGGCGAGATACAGGTCATCGGCGCCACGACCCTTAAAGAGTACAGGAAATATATCGAGAAGGACAGCGCCCTGGAGCGCCGCTTCCAGCCCGTCATGGTCAACGAACCTTCCGTTGCCGAGACCATCGACATCCTGAAAGGCGTCAAGGAGCATTACGAGGAATTCCACAAGACCAGGGTCAGCGACGCCCTCATAGAAGAAGCGGTGAAATTGTCCGAGCGGTACATCACGGACAGGTTTTTGCCGGACAAGGCCATTGACGTGCTGGACGAGGCCGCTTCCCGGGCGAATCTGCGCAACGAGGTGCCGGGAAAGCTTGACGCGCTGAAAAAAGAGCTCGACGCCCTGAACGCGGAAACGGAAGCGCTGGAGGGCAAAGAGTGCAGGACCGAAGAGGAGCAGCTCGAAAAGTTCAAGACGGTTGCCGAGAACAAAAACAAGGCGGCGCTTCTGGAGAAGCAGTTCGAAGAGCTGAAAAAGAACGAGTTCAACAACGTTACCTTCGACGATATCACGGGCGTCATAGAGACCTGGACCGGCATCCCTGTGCACACGGTCTCCGAGGACGAGGCCAAGCGCCTCATGGAACTGGACAGCCGCCTGAAGCTTCACATCATCGGCCAGGACAAGGCCGTGGAGGCCGTGGCAAGGGCCATACGCAGGAACCGCTCCGGATTCAGGAAGCACACCAAACCCGCATCTTTTATCCTCGTGGGACCTACGGGCGTAGGAAAGACGGAGCTGGTGCGACAGCTGGCCATAGAGCTGTTCGGAACCCAGGAGGCGCTGGTGCGGCTGGATATGTCCGAATATATGGAAAAGCATACCGTTTCCAAACTCATCGGTTCCCCTCCGGGATACGTGGGCTTCGACGAAGCGGGACAGCTCACCGAAAAGATCAGGAGAAGGCCCTATTCCGTCATATTGCTGGACGAGATCGAAAAAGCCCATCCGGACGTGTTCAATATGCTGCTCCAGATACTTGACGACGGCCGCCTTACCGACAGCCAGGGCAGGGTGGTGGATTTCTCCAACACCATCATCATAATGACCTCCAACGCGGGCAATTCCCTCAAGTCCAAGAGCATCGGCTTTTCGGCGGACGAGAAGGCGTCGGCGGCGGACGCGTCAAGGGAGGCGCTGAAGAACATATTCAGGCCCGAATTCCTGAACCGTGTCGACGAGATCGTGGTGTTCGACAGCCTTGACCCGAAGAGCATGGCCGGGATCGCCGAACTTATGGTGTCGGAGATCGCCGCGGAGAGCCTGGACAACGGCGTGAAACTGTCCGTGGAAGAGGGCGTTTACGAAAAACTTGCCAAAGAAGGTTTCGACGAGAAGTACGGGGCAAGGCCCATGCGCCGCTACATCCAGAGGCACATCGAAGACGAACTGGCCGAACTGTACCTCAGGGGCGACGTCAATTCCGGCGACACGGTGAGGATCTTCCTCGAGAACGGCGAGATCAGGCTGGCCAAAGCCTGAGGACGGCAAGTGCGGCGTGAAGCGCGACGCTGAAAAACGCGGCGGCAAGATACTTTTTTACGGCTTATTTACGGCATATCCGGACAGGAGACCTAAATGAATTATAAAGACGATTTCCGTGGCACGGATCCCGGAGAACTTGAATACGCGGAAAGGACCAGGAAGGCCATCGACGCCTGCATCGGGGCGGAGATCGCCGCTTCCGGCAAGAGGAGGAGCCAGATCCTGGAGCAGCGCAAGTATTTCAGCGACTATTTTTCGGAGCTGAAGGACGACGAGAAGCTGGACCTTCTCAGCAACGAGGCGCTGGACACCAGGGACTACCTGGGCAGCATGACCCATCTGAAAAAGCTCAGAAGGCAGCAGCAGGAGCCTTATTTCGCGGGATTCGATTACGAATACGACGACGAGCCCGGAGAAAACAACCGGGTGTACATCTCTCTGGAGACTTTGAGAGATCCGGAGACCGACGAGATAATCACCTTCGACTGGCGGGCGCCGGTGTGCTCCCTTTATTACGAGAGCGAGCCCGGAAAGGCCTCCTTCGAAACTCCCGCGGGGAAGCAGAACGTTGACCTCAAAGAAAAGCGGAGGTACAGGTTCGAGAAGGGGAAGCTGGTAAGAGTCAGCAGGATAAGCATGCCCTCGGATGACGAGATATTGTCCGAAGCCCTTTCCAGAAACGCCGGGGAACATATGCGCATAATCGTGGAGTCTCTCCAGAAAGAGCAGCACAAGATCGTCCGGGACCACATAGAAGGAGTCACCGTCATATCCGGCTGCGCGGGCAGCGGCAAGACTTCCGTGGCCCTTCACAAGGCCGCCTACATCCTTTACGGTTTCAGAAACAGGATGAAGGACGAGGAACTGGCAATAATCTCTCCCAACGACTACTTCTCCGAATATATCTCCACCGTGCTGCCGGACCTGGGCGAGGACAACATCCGCCCCTATCTCCAGGAGGACCTCTTAAAAGAGATACTTGACGACATAGGCGAAGTGGATTTCATGAGCCGCCTGGACGAGGCGGAGACCGCCGGAGAATTCGGGCTGGAATCTTCCGCGGAGAACAATTCCGTTGCCGAGGCCATGTCCATCTGCCGCAGGCTGAAGTCCTCGGAGACTTTCAGCAAACTGGTGACCTCTTATATCGAATATCTTAAGGCGCATATCTTCGTGCCTGAAGACATAGAACTTACGGAGGAGCGGGAAGGCAGGGTAGGCGCTGCGGTGCTGTCGGACATGTTCTATTCCGTGTTTGCGGACGAGCCTCTGTTCAAGCGGAACGTCAGGATCCGTGACGAGCTCTGCCGCCGCTACAGTATCCAGAAAGAGGCCAATAAAGAGCACGTCCTCAACACGCTGGATTCCATGATGCTGGGGCTCAGCGCTCCTGAACTCTACAGGCGCATGTACACCGACGAGGCATTCGGGCGGGAATGCGGCATTGACCTGACGCCGCTCACGTTCTTCAGGGACATGTTCGAAGACGCGTGCGCGGTGGCGCTCATACATATCGTTGCCGCGGATCCGGAACTTAAAGGGGTGTTCTACCTCATCTGCGACGAGGCCCAGGACCTGAGCTGCATATTCCTGGAACTGCTGAGGAAGCGCTTCCCGGGCACTAACATGCTTTTCGTGGGAGACAGCGACCAGGCCGTGTTCGGAAACACGGGAGATTTCGCCGCCAGGATCAGGTCCATAATACCCAGAAGGCCCTTTAAAAGGTACGTGCTGGATACGAACTACAGATCCACTACGCAGATCGTGGACTATTCCGCAAAAGTGCTGGGCCGGGAGCCTGGCATGATCAGATCCGTGCGTGAGGGAAAAGAGCCGGAACATATAAGGATCCCCGAAAACGCCGGTGAAGCGGAACTTAAAGCGCTCGTGGACGGCGTGTGCGAACAGGCCGCCTCGGAAGGCATGGAAAGCGTGGCTTTCATCACGATGACCAGGGCCCAGGCGGATATGCTCAGGCGCGTTTCCGGTTTTACGGGCAACGCTCCCGGCACGCTTCGCAGATATTTCCTTCCCGTCTATCTGGCAAAAGGCCTGGAGTTCGACGCCGTGGCGGTGTTCGGCGCGGACAATCCGTATTTCTGCTCCGAAGAAGGCAAACTTGCCCTGTATACCGCGTGTACCAGGGCGCTCCATCTGCTGTTCCTGCTGGACGGCAGCGTTTAAGAAAAGGCCGGGTGCTGCATGTCATTCACTTCCGACGTAAAAGAACAGTTGTCGCGCCACGAGAGCAAGCGGAGATCCGACAAGGTCGCCGAGTTCTACGGCATATACGTTATGACCGACGGCAGGCTCCGGACCCACAATAAATGCGTGGGGGAGCGGGCCGAGAAGCTCTGCGTACGCTCGGGAGGCGTTGCCGCCAGGACATTCTACAGGGAGGGCGCCAGGCCGGTGTACGGCGTGGACCTTCGCTGGAGCGGCTCATTTTCATTGACCGACAGGAACAGCGCCGCCGCCTTTCTGAGGGGCTGCTTCCTGGCGGGAGGATACGTCAACGATCCTGACAGCCCTGCACATATCGAGATCACTTTTAAGAATCTCACTTCCTACGAACTGGGCATCGCCGCCTTCGAGCTGTGCGACATCGTTCCCAAGGGCACCATTAAAGGCAGCCGCTATCTTCTGTATCTGAAAGATTCCGGCCAGATATCCGCGTTCCTCGTGACGATAGGAGCCATAAAAGGAGTGCTGGAATACGAGAACGTGAGGATAATGAGGGAAGGCAGAAGGAACAGCAACCGTGTGCTGAACTGCGACGATGCCAACATCAACAAGGCGCTTTCCGCCGGGGCGAAGCAGATAGGCATGATCCGCAGGATCGCGGAGGCGGGGCGGCTGGAGGAACTTCCCGAGGGAGTCCGTGAGATAGCCAAACTGAGGGAGGAAAATCCTGAACTGTCTCTTACGGAGATAGGGGAGCTCTGTTCTCCGCCCCTGAGCAAGGCCGGCGTGGCCCACAGATTTTCAAAGATAGAAAAGCTGTTTGGCGAGATAGAAAAAGCCGGGGGATGAGGCAGTCTCATATTTCCCGGGAAATATACGGCGGGCAAGCTTTTCCAGTGGTATAATCGTACCGGACGGGGAGCGCCGCGGTAATAAAGATAAAGGCAGTTTCCGCTTCCTTTGACAGCGCCGGCCGCATACGAGCGGCTGGAAACGCGGAGGAGATATGAGCGGGAACTCTTTTTTTGCCCTTCCGGGGAGCGCGCCTTCGAGGCGGCAGCGGTTTTCTCTCCGGGGAAGATTCTGCCTGATCCTGCTGCTCTCGGCCATTGCCCTGGGCGGTTTCAGAGTGCATTTTACGGGGCTGGGACGGATGGACCAGGCGAAGCTTTCGGGGCTCAAGCGCGCCGGCAGCCTCAGCGGTTTTATATACAGATCCACCTGGAACGGAGAAGACAAGATGGTCTTCGTGAACAGCGGCTTCAAGGCGCTGGCGGACGTTTCGGGGCTGGAGCCGGAGCAGCTTTCGGAAATAGAAGCGGGGGCGTTCGTGAACGTGACCCATTATTACATTTACGAGGCCGAACCGCCCCGGAATCCGGGCGTTTTTAATTACAGGAGATATCTGCTTTCCAGGGGCGTAACGTACTGTTTGAAGATATTTTCAGACGGCATAGAGAAGACGCCGGTGGACCGGGACAACGCTTTTCCCGGCGTCCTGCACCTGCCCGGGGCCTTCGTCAGGTACCACACCGGACGGATATTGAGAAACTGCCTGGGAGAGGGACCGGCGGAGGTGGTTGGGGCAATAATGACCGGCGACACCGGCTCTCTGGACGGGGAGGTCAAAAACGTTTTCAGGACCGGAGGCATCTCTCACCTGATGGCCGTTTCAGGCATGCACGTGACTTTTATATTGCTGCCTTTCAGGGCCCTGGTGAAGAACAGAAAGACCGGCTTCAGGCTGAGGCAGATATTGCTGATATTCCCGCTGGCGGCTTTTTTGCTGATCGCCGATTTTTCATATTCCGTTATCAGGGCTTCGGCCGCGGCGGTATTCGGGTACGTTTGCGCTGTATTGTCAAGGCCCTACGACAGGCTGAACGCGCTGTTTTTGTCCGCGGCGGCGCAGATATTCATTAACCCATATGCCGTGTTCAGCGCGGGATTCCTGATGAGCTACGCGGCGGTGGCGGGGCTGGTGTTTATTGCCCCGTCGGTGACGGAACTGTTTCTGTCTTTGAGATATAAAGAGAGAAAGGACGTAAAGAAGCTGTCTCTTATAAACCTGAGGTCGCTGGCGGCGGGAATAAGCGTGAACCTGGCGCTGCTGCCGTTGTCGGTGTACCTTTACGGAGGCTTTTCGGCAGCTGGGCTCCTGACCACCGTATACGCTTCGCCTCTGGCCGCGGCGGTATGCCTGCTGGGATACCTGCTGACGGTCTGCGGGGCGCTGCACCCTCTGTTTATTTTGAGGCCTCTGGCCTGGGTGATCGGATATTTGCTGAAGGGTATATGCGCGGCGCTGAACCTTTTGGCGCTTGCGGGGAGCAGGCTGCCTGCGCCTTTCGGGTACGTCAGCGTGCCGGCTTCTTTCAGGTGGATAGTGTTTGCAGCCTGCGCTTTGGCTGCCGTGCTGCTGTCGCCTTTGAGGGAGAAGATAAGGGAACGGATCGTAAGGGCCAGGAGCCGGGAAAACGGCCGGAGGAGGCACAGGATAATTGCCGCCCTGGGTGCTGCCGCAGTGGTAGCTTCGGTGACCGTCGCCCTGGTGGAGAAGCCTTTGATAGAAGCGCTGGTGATCGACGTGGGGCAGGGAAGCGCCATGCTCGTAAAAGCGGACGGATACGCGGGGCTCATCGACACCGGAGGCGGCATTACGGATATAGGGGAGGTGGCGGAGGCCCAGGGGGCGGACCGGCTGGACTTCGTGGTGTTGACGCACGGCCATTCGGATCACACGGGAGGCCTCGACGATTTACTGGAAGCGTTCCCTCCGGCGCAGCTCTATATAAGCCGGGACTCGAGTTCCGGATTGAGAGAGGCGGGAGAAAGGGCAAAGGCAGCGGGCTGGGAGGTGGTCAATGTCGACGGAGGCGACGGGGCGGCGCTGGGCCGGGTGACGATGACTTTTGCCGTATCGGATCCTTTTTTCGGAGGCAGGAGCGACGCCGACGAGAACAACGCGTCTCTTTGCGTGACGTTTTCATGTGCATTCGGCAGCCTCACCGTCACCGGGGATCTTCAGAGGGAAGGAGAAGAGGCGCTGTGCCGCTCGGGAGCTCTTAAAGACGTGGACGTGCTGGTGGTTCCGCATCACGGCTCCGCCTCCGGCAGCGGCGTAAATTTGCTGTCGCTAACTTCACCGGAATATGCTATAATCAGTGTCGGACGCAACAACGGTTACGGGCACCCTTCGCCGGAGACGCTGGAAAGGCTGAAAGAGTGCGGCGCCGAGGTCTACCGCACCGATGAAGGCGGAGGCATCTGCGTAAGGATAGGAAGGCCCGGGCTATTCAGGAGAAAGAGAATAAAAATATGGCAGACTGTTTGACCGGAGAAATCAAGACCGCTCAGGAGATGAAAGCCCATATCGCTTCCGGGAAGCTTTCCGGATGCTACCTGCTTTTCGGGGAGGAACTGTACTTAAAAGAACTGTACCTCGGAAGGCTTAAAAACCTGCTGGCTGACGACAGCATAAACGTCATCACATATACCGGCGAGTTCGATTCGGAAGAGATAAGAGAAGAGATCGAAGGCATATCCCTGTTCGGAGAGAAAAAGCTCATCGTAATCAGGGACAGCGGGCTGTTCAAGAAAGCTTCGGACATATCTTTTCTGGAAGGCGCTGCCTTCGGAGGCACCGCGGTGGTATTTTCAGAGGCCGAAGTGGACAGGCGGTCCGCGGCATTCAAGGCGTTTTTAAAGATGGGCGTGGTGTTCGAATGCGCCAGGCAGGACGAGACGGCGGTCAAAAAGCTGTTGACCTCAGACGCGGCAAGGGCGGGGAGGATATTGACGCCGGACGCGGCGGATCTGCTGGTTGGCGGCGTGGGCAACGACATCGTCAGCCTGAAAAACGAGCTGGAAAAGTTGATATTGACCGTGCCGGAAGGCGGAAAAATAGAAAAAAAACACGTCCGCAGCGTGTGCGAACTGTCGCTGAACGCGCGCATATTCGATCTGACGGACGCCGTGTCCAGAGGCGACACGGGGACCGCTCTCAAGTTGCTCCACGCGCTGACTGACGGGGCCAGGAAGGACAAGTCCTCCGCCCTTGGCATACTTACCATGCTGGGCCGGAACTGGGAAAACCTTCTGGGCGTTAAAACGATGCTCGCAGAAGGGATGCGGGAGAGCGAGATCGGCGCCGCCACGGGCCAGAAACCGTATCCCGTAAGGAAGCAGTGCGAGCAGTGCAGGCGGTTTACCGAAGCGGAGCTCAGGAAAAAGCTGAAGGATATAATGGAACTGGATCAGGCCATAAAAGTGGGAGATATAGACGAATCGCTGGCGCTGGAGCTGGCGGTGACCTGTTGACCGGGCGGAAGCGGAAAGGCCGCGAGAAGGGATAATGAGAAAGTTTTTTATCGACGCGGATCAGGCCGCGAAGGCCGAGGCGGACAAACTTATAGAGATACGGGGAGGCGACGTCAACCATATCGTTAACGTCCTCCGTATGAAAAAAGGGGACGTTTTGCATCTCTGCGCCACCGACGGCAGGGAATTCGAAGCCGGGATAGAGAGCTTCGACTCCTCCTGCGTGAGGGCAGAGGTGCTGTCCGTATCTAAAAACACCACGGAGCCGGACGTGAGGGTGACGCTCATACAGGGAGTCCCCAAAGGCGATAAAATGGAGCTGATCATCCAGAAAGCGGTGGAGCTGGGCGCCTGCGAGATAATCCCTGCCATGACCGAACATACGGTGGTGCGGCTGAACGAGTCCGAAGGAAATAAGAAGCAGGCCAGGTGGCAGAAGATCGCCGAAGAAGCTTCGAAACAGTGCGGCAGAGGCATCGTGCCCAGGGTGGCTTCACCCGTTAGCCTGAAGGCCGCCCTCGAAAACCGCCCGGAAGAAGAGGTAAAACTTTTCGCGTACGAAAACGAAGAAGAAACGTCTTTGAAAAAGATATTGACGGAGCTGGGAGAAAACTTCAGGGGAGCTGTTTCGGTAGTGATCGGGCCCGAAGGAGGATTCAGCCTCGCGGAGGCGGAATTCGCGCGCGGCTGCGGCTTCAGAGCTTTCTCGCTGGGAAGAAGGATACTCAGGACCGAGACGGCGGGAATGGCCGCGCTGTCGGGGATAAGGTGCTTTTTTGAAGATTGACGGAGGAATTCCAGAATGAAAAGAACGTTTGCCTGCCGGTTCATAAACGAACACAGAGAGAATTTTACGGAAAACGCCCTGGCCGCCATTGCCGCGGCTGAAAACCTGTGCGTCTTTCTCGGTTCGGAAACGGTCAATACCGGCCACCTGCTCTGGGGCCTTGCCCGGCTTGGGAGCGGCACCGCTTCCGGCATAATGAACGATTACGGCATTAAGCGCGAAGAGATCTTCGATATCATATACAAGTCAGGAAAAAGGCCTAAAAGGGGGCAGGACGAATTCATCCCCACAGAAGACGGCGAGGCTGAAGAACGATACGGCGTCAACGCGGATCCCGGGTCCGGGGCGCTCGGCTACAGCTACGGCGCTTTCAGAGCCATAAAAGGCAGCTACGAAGGGGCGGTCCAGCGCACGCAGGGAGACAGGCGGGCAATGATCGGTACGCTCCATCTGCTGATGCAGCTGCTGACCATCGACTCCTTCGCGCTCCATATAATCGGAGACCTGGGCGTGGACGACAGGGCCTTCGCCACCGAGGTCACCCAGCTCCTCAACACCAACGAGCTGATGAAGAAAAAGATGATGTTCCAGATGGACGGCGTGGAGCTTCCCGACGAAGACGAGCAGGCGGCCACTTCCCAGGCGTTCCGGGAACTGTTCATGAGGCAGCAGGACGACGGCAAGGGCGGCTACAGAGAGAACGTTCAGCAGGCCGATCCTCTTTCATATTTCGGCCGCGACATGGTAAAAGAGGCCCGGGAAGGAAGATACAGCCCCGTGGCTGCCAGAAACGACGTGATCGAGAGGATGATACGCGTCCTTTTCAGGAAAACCAGGAACTGCCCCTGCCTGATCGGAGAGACGGGCGTTGGCAAGACGGCGGTGGCCGAGGGGCTGGCCGCCATGATAGCGGAAGGCGCCGCTCCGGATATAGCCAGGAATCTCAGGCTCATCAGGATCGATACTGTGTCGCTGCTGGCGGGCACCAGGTACAGGGGAGACTTCGAAGAGCGGATGCAGATGATAATCGAGGAGGCCGCCGCGGACAAGAACACCGTACTGTTCATCGATGACATTCACGTGCTGTCGTACGGTTCCGCCGAGGGAGGCGATCCGTCGGCAATGCTGAAATCGGCCCTTTCGCAGACCGGCGTGCGGATCATCGGAGCCACTTCCACCCAGGATTACCGAAGAATATTCGAGAAGAACAACGCACTTTCAAGGCTGCTGGAGCCGATCCAGGTGAAGGAGCCGGGAGAGGAGGACGCGCTCAGGATGATCGCCGCGCTCTCGCCGGGGTTCGAGTCGTTCCACGGAGTGCGCTTCGATCCGGTGGCTTTGAGGGAGGCCGTGAGGCTCAGCGCCAGATTTATCAGCGACAGGTATCTGCCCGAGAAAGCCATCGACGTGATCGACGAAGCCGCCACCCTGGCCAGGCTGGGAAAAGGTATTGACCGGAGCGGCTCCGGAAAGACCGAAAGCGGCGGGCCGGACGAAGCAGGCGGGAAGGCCGGAGCGCCGTTGACCGACGGGCGCGGAAGCAGTCTGAAAGCTCAGATAAAGGCCAAATATAAAGAAAAGATCGAAGCGATAAAGGCGGGAGACACCGCCAGGGCCGCGGAACTGGACAATGAAGAAAAGGTGCTCGCCGACAGGCTGGAAGCGCTGAAGGCCGCCTTTATAGAGAAAGAAAGAGAAGACGTTTCCACCGTCGATGCCGGCATCATCCGTCAGGTCATTTCCCAGCTCAGCGGAGTCCCCGTGGCGAAACTGGGAGAGGACGATACCAGAAAACTGCTGGAACTCGAAAAGGCCATCCACGTGAGGCTCGTGGGGCAGGACGAAGCGGTGTCCTTAGTGTCCAAGGCCGTGAGAAGAGGCCGGGCCGGAATGAAAGATCCCGGCAGGCCTATAGGATCGTTCCTGTTCCTGGGGCCCACCGGCGTGGGCAAGACCGAACTGGCGAGGGCGCTGGCGGAAAACCTTTTCGGCACCGAAAAGAGCATGATCAGGCTGGACATGTCCGAATATATGGAGCCCCACAGCGTTTCCAAAATGATCGGTTCCCCTCCGGGATACGTGGGATTCGAGGACGGCGGCCAGCTCACCGAACGGGTGAGGACCCAGCCCTACAGTGTGGTGCTGTTCGACGAGATAGAAAAAGCCCATCCGGACGTGTTCAATATACTGCTCCAGGTGCTGGAAGACGGAATATTGACCGATGCCAAGGGCAGGACCGCGGATTTCAAGAACACGGTCATAATAATGACGTCAAACGTGGGCGCCAAGGACATCACGGACAGGCGCTTCCTGGGCTTCGGCATCGAGACGGAAGAGAGCGGCTACGAGACCATGGCCGAGGCGGTCAAAGCGGAGCTCAAGCGCGTGTTCAAGCCGGAATTCCTGAACCGCGTGGACGAGACCGTCATATTCAGGCCGCTAACGCCTGAGGAGACTGTGAAGATCGCCGAACTGCAGCTCAAGATACTCAGCAGCCGCGGCAGAGAGAACGGCATCGATATCGTTTTCGAGCCGGAAGTTGCCGGGTATCTGGCGAGGAAAGGGTACGACAGGAAATTTGGCGCCAGGCCGCTTAAGAGAGTCATCAGGCGCGAGATCGAGGACGCGCTGTCCGAAGAGATATTGAGGCTGATATTGCCGGAAAGCCCCTGCGAAAACGCCGAAGGAGCATCGGGCGTCAACACCGCTGCAGATCCGGATAAAGACGGAGAGAACGGCGTCAATTACAGGGCCGGCATTACGGTGGCCTTGTCGGAAGACGGCACGGGGCTGGTGTTTAAGAGGACGGTCAACGGCAGTGCGGCCGGGGAGATCTGAAAATGGCTTCTAAGAAAACGGTTTTTTATTGCACTCAATGCGGATACGAATCCAGCGGCTGGCTGGGCAGGTGCCCGGGCTGCGGCGAATGGAATTCCTTCGTGGAAGAGCCTAAGGAAACGGGCGGCGGTAAGAAGTCTTCGGGCCCCCTTAAACAGATGGGGCTGGGAGAGAACACGAAGCCGGTACGGATCGACGAGATCAGCTGCGACAGCGAAGGCGTCAGGGATTCGTCCGGGATCAGCGAACTCGACAGAGTGATGGGCGGCGGAATTGTCCGCGGTTCAATGGTGCTGGTGGCCGGAGATCCGGGCATCGGCAAATCCACGCTGATGCTGATGATATCGGGGCATCTGGCGTTGTCCGCCGGAAGAGTGCTGTACGTTTCGGGAGAGGAATCCGAGAGCCAGATCAAATTAAGGGCCCAGAGGCTGGGCGTGAACCGGGGAGAACTGTTTATATACAACGAGACTTCGGTGGACAGCATCGTGTCTCAGATAGACGCGGTGAAGCCTTCCTACATCATCCTGGACTCCATACAGACGCTGGAAGATCCCGAGCTCACTTCCGCTCCCGGCAGCGTGAGCCAGGTGCGAGAGATCACGGGTAAATTCATGAGGATCGCCAAAGTGCTGGGCATAACCGTGTTCATAGTGGGGCACGTTACTAAAGACGGAGCCATCGCCGGGCCCAGGGTGCTGGAGCATATGGTGGACACCGTGCTCTATTTCGAAGGGGAGAGGCACCTGAGCTACCGCATCCTGAGGGCGGTGAAAAACCGTTTCGGCTCCACCAACGAAATAGGCGTTTTCGAGATGCGTGACACCGGGCTCCACGAAGTGGAAAATCCTTCCTATGCAATGCTGGAGGGGCGCCCCAAAGGCGTCAGCGGCACCGCGGTGGTGGCGGCAATGGAAGGCAGCAGGCCTATGATGCTGGAGATACAGGCCCTGATCACGGGCAGCTCCCTGAATATGCCCAGAAGAATGTGCACCGGCCTCGACTACAACAGGATCTCCCTGCTGATCGCGGTGCTGGAAAAGCGCGCGGGTTACGCCCTGGGCAAATGCGACGTGTTCATCAACGTGGTGGGAGGCATCAGGCTTAACGAACCTGCCTCCGATCTGGCGGTGTGCGCGGCAATAATGTCATCCTTCAGAGGAATACCGCTGCCGTCGGACGCCGTCTATATAGGGGAGCTGGGGCTCACCGGCGAGATACGGCCCGTCACCAATATAGAGAAGCGGGTCAACGAAGCGGTGCGGCTGGGATTCGAGAAGATATACGTGCCCGCGGGCAACAAAAAGAATCTGACTTCCTCGGGACGGCCCGGGCGGATCGTTTTCGTGGACAATATTCTGGAGCTGTCGTCCGAGATCGGCAGCACGGAAGCGTAGGAGGAAATTATGGAAAAGCTGTTCGGTAAAAAGATACGCGTCAACGTTCTGGTCCACGACGGTTTCGAGGAGACTGAGCTGATCGCCCCGGTGGATCTTTTAAAAAGAGCCGGAGCCGAAGTGACCGTTATAAGTATGACCGGCAGGAAGACTCTCAAAGGCGCCCACGATATCGGTTTGGGCGCGGACAAGCTGTGGGAGGATATGGTCCCGGGCGCGGCGTGCGACTGCGTGTTCCTGCCGGGAGGAGGCCCCAATTCGAAGAGCCTCAGAGAAGACGTACGGGTGCTGGAATATCTGAAAAAAGCGTTCGGGGCAGGGAAATATATTGCCGCCATATGCGCCGCTCCCACGGCTCTGGAACGGGCGGGGATCATACGGGGCAGGAACGTGACCTCATATCCCGGATGCCTTGACGAAAACTCGACTGATTATAATTACAGTAAGGATCCCGTGGTCACCGACGGAAAACTCGTCACCGGCAGGGGCGCAGGCTGCGCGTTCCTGTTCGGCCTTACGCTGGTGCGCGAACTTTTCGGCGAAAGCAAAGCGCTGGAGCTGGCCGAAGGAACCATATATCCTCACGCGAACTCTCTCAAGTGAGCGCCATCAAGTGAGTTTCCTCAAGTGAGTTTCCTCAAGTGAGTTCCCTGACTCCGTCGCCGATGGAGCATACGTAAAACTCCGGCGTGATGCCGGTGCGCTTTTCGTAGCGCTCTTTAAGGCCGCTGCAGAATCTTTCCGTTTCTGCCGTAAGCACGATGTTCACGGTGCAGCCGCCGAATCCGGCTCCCGTCATCCTGGAGCCCAGGCAGCAGTCAAAATAACCGGCTTCTTCGAACATGGCGTCCAGTTCGTCGCCCGTCACCTCGTACAGGTAGCGGATCGAATCGTTGGCCTCTTTTAAAATAGTTCCGAATTTGAACAGATCTCCGGATTTAAGCACTTCCGCGGCTCTGGAAACTCTTGCGTTCTCCCTTATCACGTGCTCGACTCTGGCCGAAACCACCGGATCGCTTTTAAGATGATCGCGGGCGGCTGTAAATTCGTCTTCCGTATAGTCGCACAGATGGGCCTTCCGGGCTTCCGGCAATGCCTCGTGCATCATTTTAAGGCCTTTTTCCACTTCTGCCCGGCGCTCATTGTACTTGGACGCCCCGAGCGCGTGCTTTTTGCACGTGTTGGCCAGCACCAGCGAATAATCGCCCAGCTCCAGGGGGACGTATTCGTAGCTGAGGGTGGCGCAGTCAAGGAGGATGGCGTTGTCCTTTTTACCCATCGCGGAAGCGAACTGGTCCATTATGCCGCAATTGACGCCGCAGAACAGATTCTCGGCCCTCTGGCCCAGAACGGCCAGGCGCACCTTGTCCAGCTTCCCGGCCATCTCTTCGGCGTTCTCGGAAAAGCTCAGCAGGGTCAACGCGGTTGCCAGCTCGATGGACGCGGAAGAGGAGAGGCCTGACCCGAAAGGCAGCGTGCTGTGGAACAGCATGTCAACGCCTTTCAGCCTGCAGCCCGCTTCCTTAAGTTCTTTGGCGACGCCCGCCTGGTACTTGCCCCAGCGCAGCCCCTTCGCCCCGTCGATATCGCCGAGAGAAAACTCGAATATCTCCTTAAGATCCGTGGCGTACAGCCGGACCCTGTCAGTGCCGTTGACCGCCGCCACCACGGTGTTGGAAAGCGTCAGCGCCGCGGGAAACACCTTGCCGCCGCAATAATCTATATGCTCTCCGATGAGATTGACCCGCCCCGGAGCGGTGAACACACGAAGCTCCCGGCCGCCGCCGAACACGGACTCGAACAGATTTTTAAGCTCGGAAACGCTATAAGAAAAACCTCCGGACATATGACCTCCTCAGGCGCCTCCGGCTCCCCGGCCGAAAATCGCCTTGTAAAATTCCGCTAAATAGTATATAATAAAAACAGCTTTTCGTATAGGGGAAAATTTGGATTCCCCATTCTGCCCACCATCCGTGAGAAGCTGTTTTAAAACGAGGAATTGAGGAATATGCGTTTTAATATCGGTGAAAAGCTTGCTTATCCCCTCCAGGGCGCAGGGGTAGTAGAAGAGATTACTGAGTGCGAAGTGCTGGGTGAGACCAGAGAGTATTACGTAATGTCTTTTTACGGCAGCAGGCAGAAGATAAGCATCCCCACAGACAAGGCCGAGGAGTCGGGGCTCAGGCATCTGATCTCTCCGGACCGGCTTCCTGAAGTGTACGAACATTTCAAGACCGACGTGGACATCAAGGGGGAGACCTGGAGCAAGAGGAGCAAGCTCAGCATGGACAAGCTCCGCTCCGGAGACATACTTGAGGCTGTGGAAGTTTATAAGTACTTAAGACTCAGAGAGCGTGGACGCGCTTTATCGGCGGGAGAGAACAGGATCTACCGCGGCGTATACTGGGCCGTGGTCAGCGAACTGGCATTCGTGGAAAACATCTCCTTCGACGAAGTGGACGCCAAACTGGACGAGATATTCAAAGATCTGTGAGCCGCGCAGAAAAGATCCGGCGGCAGACGCTGCGGGAGCGCGAGGTGTTTTTATATGGTAGACCCCACCGAACTTAGCAAAGCTGAACAAAAGAGACGCGCCGGGGAAGGAAAAAAGCGGTACGGCCTTTCATACCTGTTCGGCCTGCTGGGCGGCATGCTGGGAGGCCTTCCTTTTTTTCTGTTTTATCTGGGCCTGGAGCTCAGGAGCTTCCCGTTCCTGATCCTGGTAGGCGCAGGCGTTTACGTGATATATCTGTACTTTATTGACGTCAACGAGCGGAACAATAAGCAGATCATTTTCCTGATCCTGGCGGACGTGACCGCGGTGATATTGACGCTTTTCTTCTTTATACTGGTGACGCTCCACAAGACCGGCGCGGGAGTCACGCTGAAGAACGTGATCGACGCCTATTTCAACAACAGGCAGTCGGTGGGGAACTGGCTGGACTACACGCTGTTCTTCCATCTGGTGGCGCTGTTCTTTTCGGCCATAGGTTTCGTACTTGTCTGGCTGTATATCAGATTCGCCGTTCCCAGGTGGGAGAAGAAGCACGGCAAGACCGAAGAAGGCACCACCGGCTACGGTTCTAAGAAAAAGGGCAAAAAAGTCAGCGGAATGAAATAAAAATGGCAGAATTCGACGGATCCGGCAGCAACGGACCAAACGTTCAGGACAATTACGTATATGAGGGTCGGGACGAACGGGAAAGCTCAGGCTCCCCGGGCGGTCCTTCGTCCGTCAATTTTTCGGGCATCATAAAGGACGCCTGGAGCTGCTATAAAGAAAATTTCGCCAAGATCCTGCTGCTGGTATTGCTGGTGACGCTTCCGCTTGCCATCGTGCAGGTGTACGTGGTAGATATGCGCTTCGATTTTGGCGGCGTATACGGTACCGTGCTGGATATGATGTACGGCGGGGGAGAAGCCGCGGCCTCTTCGCAGGAAGTCTCAAATCTAACGCTTCGCCTGGTCCTGTACGCGCTCATCACGGCTTTGCTGGAATCCGTCTCCCTTATAACGGAAGCCGGAGCCGTCATCCTGGTGGGAGAAAAATTCAAAAACGCTGCGCCTCCCGAGCCAGATTCGTTCGTGGAAGAGATCCCTGCGGGTAAAGTATCTTTCTCGGCCCTTTTCGAGGCAGCGGTCAGGAGCTTCCCGAAACTCTGGGTGACGATGTTTATCGTCCGGCTCGCCACGTCCATGGGCCTGATGCTCTGCGTGATCCCAGGCCTGTTTTTATATTACGTTTACGCTTTTTCCGCATACAGCGTGGAGCTCACTGGGCTCTGGGGCAGGAGAGCCACTTTCGTGTCGTCCCTGTGCACCAGGAGATTCCCCAAACAGTCGCTCATATACGCGTTGTCCTTCTATCTGTTCACCGGCGTGGGGTTGTCGTTCATGGTGGAAGGCCTGGACAAGCTGTTCAAATTGACCGGGCTCAATGCGGGCATGCTGGGAGCTTTCAGCGTGGGAGCGGTATGCTTGAAGCAGCTGCTGTTCCTGTTCGCGGTCTCCTGCGGTGCGGTGCTGTTCATCAGGATGCTGCCGGTGATCGATCCTCTCATTGACGAGAGCGGAGTCAGAAAAAGCCGGGAGAACAGTTGATCTCCGCGGCTGTCGATTCAGTCATCGTATTCCACTTTGCATAGATAAAGCCCGTCGGGCGGCGCGGTCATTCCCGCCCTGGTCCTGTCTTTAGATCTTATGATATCCGGTATTTCTGAAGGAAGCAGCTTGCCCTTGTAAACGTCCAGGAGCGTCCCCGCCATTATCCTCACCATATTGTAGAGAAAACCGTTGCCCCTCACTTCGAAGCAGAGCAGGGGCCGGTCAGACGCGCCAGAACTGAACAGAACGCAGGAGTCCACTAAGAACACTTTCGCGTCCGTGACGGTCCTGACGGTGGAACGGACGTTGCTGCCCTCGGCTCTGAAAGCGGAAAAATCCCGGGTGCCTACGAAGCATGCAGCCGCAGAATTCAGTTCTTCCAGGGACCGTTCGATATCTCTGTCCGGATCTTTTCCGGGCAACGGCATTTTAACGCTCCACACTCTTCCGGAAAGAAACGCGGAAGGGCAGGGGGCAATATCGAAAAAATATCTGTACGTTTTATATTTGGCGTCGAATCTGGCGTGAAAGCCTTCCGGAACTTCCCTTGCGGAGCGTACGACGATATCGGGAGGCAGGAACGAATTCACCGCCGCCGGGAAGCGCTCTGAGGGTATGGTGGAAGAAGTGTAGAAATTCAGCACGAACTCCAGCGCGTGTACGCCCGTGTCCGTCCTGCTGCAGCCCGTGACCCGGATCTCCTCGCCGCAAAGCTCCGAAAGCGCCCTTTCCATCTCGGACTGGACCGTGGGAGCATTGCTCTGTATCTGCCAGCCGCAATATGCAATGCCGCAATATTCTATGGTCAACGTGATGTTTCTTCTGCCCATTGCGGCTCCCGTATGATCACAGCATGGCCGCGCCGATGATGCCGGCGTCGTTGCCCAGCTTCGCCTTTTCGATCCTGGTCCTGGCCAGCATCTTGGTGCCGTAGGAATAGCGGTAGATGTACCTGCGAAGCGGCTTCAGCAGCCCTTCTCCCTCTTTGGAGATGCCGCCGCCCAGGAGGATGACCTCCGGCTGGAAAATGTTGATGTAATTGACCAGGCCCTCGCCCAGGTCCTTGATGTAGTTCTTGACGATCCTGGTACCCGCCCTGTCGCCGGCCCGCATAGCCTCGAAAGCGGTCTTGCCGTTGATCTTGTCCAGGTCGCCTCCGCAGATCTCGTTGATGAGCGACTCGGGATGCTTCAGCGCGGCCTTTCTGGTCTCCCTTATAAGAGCGGTAGCCGAAGCGTAGGATTCCAGGCAGCCCCTTCTGCCGCAGCCGCACATGACGCCGCCTTTGCGTATCACCATATGGCCCATCTCCCCGGCCACTCCGTTGAAGCCGGTGTAGATCTTGCCGTCTATAATGATGCCGCCGCCCACGCCGGTGCCCAGGGTAACGGTGAGGCAGGTACTTGCGCCCTTGCCGCTGCCGAAGAGCGCTTCGCCCAGCGCCGCGCAGTTGGCGTCGTTGCCCAGATGTACGGGAATGTCGGTGATCCCCGCGAATATCTTGCGTATGTTGGTGTATCTGAAGGGAAGATTGACCGTCAATATCAAGATGCCCTTTTCGTCGTTGCACGCGCCCGGACAGCCGATCCCGATGGATTCCACCTGATCGCGCCCCACGCCGCACCTGTCAATAAAAGACAGCGCCTGCCTGGCCATAAATTCCGTAAGTTCTTCCGCCGTAGCGTCACGCTCGGTGGGAACAGACTCCTTCTTCAGCAGCCTTCCCTCGCCGTCAACGAGTCCGAACGCCATATTCGTTCCGCCCAGATCGATACCTATTCTGTACATGCTCAAAACCTCCCCGGGTCCCGCGCGGACAAGTATTCCGCCGGTCAATATCAGGAAAAATATCGTCTTAGATTTTACCATAAAAGAACACTGCAAAGCAACCTCGAAAAAAATGAAATGAAAAACGAGAAAATGAGAGAAAATGAGAAAAACAAAGAGAAAATCAAAGAAACAGAGATATATTTCGATTTCGGCGAAAAAAGTACTTGACACCTGTTTTTTGTTGTACTAAAATGGCCACCGTTCGCCTCCGAGGGGGCGGAATGTGTTAATAATCAAGCAGGAGGAATACCAAGCTATGGGTACATATTCAGCTAAAGCCGCCGACTTCAGCGCGGCTAAGAAGAAATGGTACGTTATCGACGCGTCGGGTAAGACTCTCGGAAGGCTTGCGACCGTGGTCGCCAACATCCTTACCGGAAAGAACAAGCCCGAGTTCACGCCGAACCAGGACACCGGAGATTTCGTGATCGTCCTGAACGCCGACAAGGTCGTCCTTACCGGTAAGAAATACACCGATAAGCTCTACCGCCACCACACCGGTTACGCCGGAGGCCTTAAGGAAGTCACTTACAAAGACATGGTTAAAAAGCATCCCACCTATCCTGTGGAAGCCGCCGTCCGCGGCATGCTCCCCAAGAACGCCCTGGGACGCCAGATGTTCAGGAAACTCAAAGTTTACACCGGTTCCGAGCACGATCATCAGGCTCAGAAGCCCGAGACTTTAGAGTTCTGAGGTAAGACAGGAGGATTCAGTCATGGCAGATACATATTTTGCAACAGGTAGAAGAAAAAAGTCCGTGGCCAGAGTTGAGCTGAAGCCCGGAAACGGCACCATCACCATCAACGAGAAGAGCATCGACGATTATTTCGGACTCGAGACTCTTAAACTGATCGTCCGTCAGCCCCTCGAAGTCACCAACAGCGCGGCCAAGTTCGACGTGGTCTGCAAAGTCACCGGCGGCGGCTTCACCGGTCAGGCAGGCGCCATCAGGCACGGCATCGCCAGAGCGCTTGTAGAAGCGGATCCCGAAAACAGAGCCAACCTCAAGCAGGAAGGCTTCCTCACCAGAGATCCGAGAATGAAGGAAAGAAAGAAATACGGTCTCAAAAAAGCAAGAAGAGCGCCTCAGTTCAGCAAGCGTTGATCCGTATCTATCACGTTTTCAAACCCCGGATGCAAATTCGGGGTTTTTGTAAATTACAGAGGCATCAGGTGGTTTTACGGTGGCAATTATAAGCTCGTCCCCCCGTTCCGGCGGCACCCCTCAGTCCAATACCGTGACGTTGACCGCGAGGAGCGTTTCTGAAACGGTCAATATCGGCGCGCGTCTCGCTTCGTATCTGAAGCGGGGCGACGTGGTGCTGCTCTACGGAGACCTGGGAGCGGGCAAGACCCACTTCACGAAAGGGATCGCCGCGGGGCTCGGCATCGACGGCTACGTGGTCAGCCCCACTTTCACCATCGTCAACGAATACCGTTCCGGCCCTTTGCCCCTTTTCCATATGGACGTTTACAGGCTCGCGGAGTTCGACGAACTCATCGAGATCGGCTTTTTCGACTACCTGGCGGAAGGCGTCACGGTGATAGAATGGGCCGACCGGTTCGAGGAACTGGCGCGGCTCCCGGAAAGGACTTTTTCGGTGAAGATCGAGGAGCCGGAAGGGGCGGAGGACGTCAGGAGTATAGAGATCACGCTGCCGGAAGGCGCGGCTCCCTTGAGAGCGAAGGAGGAAAAATGTTAGTACTCGGCATCGACACGTCCTGCGCCAGCGCCGGAGCGGCCCTCGTAAAAGACGGAGAGCTCGTCGGCAGGGTGGCGGTGGCAGACAGACGAACGCATTCCGTCAAACTGCTGCCGGAGATTCAGGCGCTGCTGGCTCAGAATAATATAGATCCATCCGAACTTGACCTGATATGCGTCAATACCGGCCCCGGTTCATTTACCGGCGTCAGGATCGGCGCCTCCACCGCCAAGACCATGGCGTTCGCTCTGGGCATTCCCGTGGCGGGCGTCAACACCCTTGACAGCCTCGTTTTCGACGGCGCGGCGGATACTCGCCCGGAAGGCGGCGAAAAATACAGGCTGGCGTTGATCGACGCCAGGAACCTCAGGGCATACGGTTGCCTTTATAAGGGCGCAAGGCCCCTGACGCCTTTTATGGTGGATCATATATCCGTATTGACCGGCGCCGTGAAAAAGGCGCTGGAAGGGGAGCCCGGAGGCGTAAAAGTGGAAGTGGCGGGAGACGCGGCATTGAACGAAGAAATTGCCGAAGTACTTCGCGGGTGCGATTTCCCGGAATTCGATATAGACGCCGGCAGATCCTATCCGGACCCCTTTGCGGTGGCCGAGCTGGGGACCCGGGCCTACGTCGAGGCCCCGGACAGGGAAGCCTTCCTGCCCGGAAAACTTGTCCTCAATTACATGAAAGACTGGTGAGACCGTGAGCGCCGACAACATTTTGCGCCTCATACCCGAATTTGCCCTGCTGGAATCCCGATGCTTCAGCGAGCCCTGGTCGGAGCAGACGCTCACCGCGTCGTTCCTGACCGGTCAATATATTTTTGCGTCCGTTTCTGAAAACGAAGTCGTGGCCGGATACGCCTGCGGCACCATATCTCCCGGAGAAGGGGAGGTGCAGCGCATATGCGTGCTTCCCGAATTCAGGCGAAGGGGATTCGCCAAAAGGCTCCTGGACGAGCTCGCGGTGGCTTTCACGGCAGCGGGCTGCGAGACCGTATTTCTGGAAGTCCGTTCCAAAAATATTGCCGCCAGAGAACTGTATAAAAAGGCAGGCTTCGAAGAGATAGGAGTCCGGCCCGGTTATTACGGCGACGACGACGCGGTGATCTGCAGGCGGGGCTGAAACGGCCTCACGGGCGGATCCGGGCGGATATCATCGAATTACCGAGGTTTACCGCAGTCTGCAGCAGCTGCCCGCAGCTTTCCACGAATTATTGGCCCGTCGCCCTGACTATTGAAATTTCCGCAAAAACAATGTAAAATAACCATAGTTTTATACTCTACTCTGGGAGGTACGTTATGTATTGCAAGAATTGTGGCAACGAAGTAGCGGAAGGATCCAAGTTCTGCCTGCATTGCGGCCAGCCTATGGCAGCCCCGCAGGAAGCCGTGGACAACGCCGGTAACGCCGTGGAAAACACCGTAACTGAGATAAAAGAAGAGTCCGAAAACGCGGTCCAGGAGATCGCCCAGGAAGCCGAAGCGACCGTCGAAAAGACCGAGGCCGCCGCCGTCGAGAAGACCGAAACCGCCGCTGCCGCCGCAGCCGCCGTGTTCGTACCTGACAGCGATGAAAGAGCTATATTAGAAAAAGCCGAACAGGACGCCAAAAAGAAAGAGCAGGAAGCCGCCGAAGCGCTGGCTCAGGCCCAGGCCAGAGCGGAAGAAGCCAGAGAACTGGCGCGGCAGGCCGCCGTGGCCAAGACCAAACTGGCAGCCTCCGACTCCATCAACGCCGCCAACGCCATGATAGCCGGAGCTGCTCAGATAGGCGAGCAGTACGCCGCCGCCCTCAACGACGCAGGCGCAGCCTACGAAAAAGCGAAGGATGCCCAGGAAGAGGCTCAGAAGCTGGGAGTCTACGATCTTCCGGAACTGAACGTTCCTTCCGATCTCCGCGCTCCCGCGGCGAACACCGCCGTTTACGAACAGACTCCTCCGCCCGTTTACGCGCCGGTGGAAGAGAAGGCCGCCGACCAGGCCGCAGAGACCGGAGAAAAGGCCAAATATATCACGCCCTGGGGCTATTTCTTCCTTACGCTTCTGTATTGCGTCCCCGTGATCGGCTGGATATTCCTTATCGTCCACTCCTTCGGAAAGAAGAACGTGAACCGCAAGAACTTCGCCCTGTCCATCTGGGTAAAGCTCCTTGTCTGCCTCATCATCGCCTGCATAGTCGTCATCGTGGTGATGATATTCAAGGACACGGACATCGGCGTGAAGATCAAGGATTACATAAAGGCCATCTACGATTCTGTTAAAGGCGCTACCGAAACGTACTTCGGAAACGGAGCGGCCGCCTGACGGAAGGTCCGCCGAAGCGCCGTACGAATATCAGATCGACACATTATATTGACCCGCCGGAGAGAAAAATGGAAAGTACGGAAGTACTCCGGCGGGATCTGCTCATAAAAGGGAGGAATTATAATGAATATTTCCGTTACAAAGACCACTGCCCCCAAGGCGAAACCCCAGGACCAGAGCAAGCTGGGATTCGGAAAGATCTTTACCGACCATATGTTCATAATGAACTATGACGAGGGACAGGGCTGGCACGACGGCAGGATCGTACCCTACGGTCCTCTGACGCTCGACCCCTCCGCCATGATCTTCCATTACGGCCAGGGCATTTTCGAGGGCATGAAGGCGTACCGCACCGCAGACGGCCGTACGCTGCTGTTCAGGCCCCAGAAAAACTTCCAGAGAGCCAACATCTCCAACGAGCGCCTCTGCATACCGCCCATTGACGAAGAATACGCTCTCGAAGCTCTTAAGGAGCTCATCCGCGTGGATATCGACTGGGTGCCTACGAACGAAGGAACGTCCCTGTACGTGCGTCCTTTCATCATTGCCGTAGATCCCGCCCTGGGCGTTCATCCCGCGCATCATTATCTGTTTATGATGATCCTGTCTCCCGTTGGCGCCTACTATCCCGAGGGACTGAATCCGGTCAAGATTTACGTGGAAGACGATTACGTCAGAGCGGTCAAAGGCGGTATCGGTTTCGCCAAGACTCCGGGCAACTACGCCGCTTCCATCAGGGCGCAGGAAAAGGCCGCAGAGCTGAAATACACACAGGTGCTGTGGCTTGACGGCGTGGAGCGCAAATATATCGAAGAAGTGGGAACGATGAACGTCTTCTTCGTGATCGACGGCACCATCGTCACTCCCGCGCTTAACGGCAGCATCCTTGCCGGCGTCACCAGAGACTCCTCCATACAGCTTTTGAAGAGCTGGGGATACAAGGTGGAAGAGCGCAGGCTGGGCATCCAGGAAGTGTACGACGCATATGAAGCGGGCAAACTGGACGAAGTGTTCGGCACCGGCACCGCGGCGGTCATCTCTCCCGTAGGCGAGCTCAACTGGGAAAACCACATCATGACCATCAACAACGGAGCCATCGGCCCCATCTCCCAGAAGCTCTACGACAACATCACCGGCATACAGTCCGGCAAACTTCCCGACAAGTTCGGCTGGACCGTGGAAGTCTGATAACACGAACGATCACTGTACTCCGACCGAGCGACCGGCCGGAGTACAAGTGCGTAATAACACATTAAAAATACAAAAAGAAGGTTCTTTAAAGTGGCTAAAAAGCAATTTAAAACTGAATCCAAAAAGCTCCTGGATATGATGATCAACTCCATCTACACCCACAAGGAGATATTCTTAAGAGAGCTCATATCAAACGCCAGCGACGCCATCGACAAGCTGTATTTCAGGTCGTTGACCGACGGCAGCGTTACGCTGAACCGCTCCGACTACGAGATCCGCATCGTGCCCGACGGCGAGAACAGGACACTCGAGATCCGGGACAACGGCATCGGAATGACGAAGGACGAGCTGGAGAACAACCTGGGCACCATTGCCCATTCCGGCTCTTTCGAATTCAAGAAGGACGGGAACGATCCCGGCAGCGAGGGCGGCGACATCGACATCATCGGCCAGTTCGGCGTAGGTTTCTATTCCGCCTTTATGGTGAGCGATTCCGTCACGGTGGAGAGCCGCGCCTGGGGCGCCGACGAGGCGTATTGCTGGAGATCCACCGGCGCCGACGGCTATTCCATCGAGCCCTGCGATAAAGAAGACGCGGGCACCGTTGTCACGCTCCATCTGAAGCCTGACACCGACGAAGAAAAATACGACGAATTCCTGGACGAGTGGAAGATCCGGGAACTGGTCAAGAAATACAGCGACTACATTCGCTATCCCATACGCATGGAAGTCACCAAGTCCCGCAGAAAAGAAGGCAGCCCGGACGACAAGCCCGAGTACGAGAGCTACAGGGAAGACGAGACGCTGAACACAATGGTGCCTATCTGGAAGCGTGCTCAGGACCAGGTGACGGAAGACGAATACGCGGACTTTTACAGGAACAAGTTTTACGACTACGAAGCGCCGCTTAAGGTGATCCGCCAGAAGACGGAGGGATTGTCCAGCTTCGAAGCGCTTCTGTTCATACCGGCCCACGCGCCTTTCGACTATTACAGCAGGGAGTACGAGAAGGGGCTCCAGCTCTACTCCAGCGGCGTTATGATCATGGAGAAGTGCAAGGACCTGATCCCGGACTACTTCAGCTTCGTGAGAGGCCTCGTTGACAGCGCCGACCTGTCGCTGAACATTTCCAGAGAGATGCTGCAGCACGACAGGCAGCTCAAGGCCATTGCCCGGGCGGTGGAGAAGAAGGTGGCTGCGGAATTGTCCAAAATGCTGGAGAACGAGCGGGACAAATACGAGCAGTTCTTCAAGGCTTTCGGGCGCCAGCTCAAATACGGCCTTTATATGGACTACGGCGCGCACAAGGAAACGCTCCAGGATCTGCTCCTGCTGAAGTCTTCTTTCGAGGACGGCAAACAGGTGACGCTTAAAGAGTACGTCTCCCGGATGAAAGAGGAACAGAAGAAGATATATTACGCGGCAGGTGAGACGGTGAACCAGATCAAGCTGCTGCCTCAGGTGGAGTCGGTGCTGGCAAGAGGATTCGAAGTGCTGTATCTCACGGAAGACGTTGACGAATTCGCGCTCAGCATGCTTGGAAAGTACGCCGACAGGGAGTTCCTGAACGTTCAGCGTGAGGAACTGGACATCGCCACCGACGAAGAGAAGGAGAGCGTCAAAGCGGAGAACGAGCAGAACGCGGAAATGCTGAAGTTCATAAAAGATTCGCTGGGCGACGGCGTCAATGCGGTGCGCTTCACCAACACCCTCGAAAAGCATCCCGTGAGCCTTTCCAGCGAGGGCGCTCTGTCAATGGGCATGGAGAAGACGCTTTCCCAGATGCCCGGGGCTGAGGACGGCGCCGTAAAGGCACAGCTGGTGCTTGAGGTCAATATGGACCATCCCATCGCGGGGCGGCTCAAGGCCCTCTACGAAGAGGACAAGGACAAGCTGGCGCTCTACAGCAAGATCCTCTACGCCCAGGCCCGTCTGATCAGCGGCCTCACCATCGACAACGCCTCCGAGATAGGCGATCTGGTGGCCGGGCTGATGCTGTGACGGCTCTTTAAACGATCTCAGATCGACCG
>JAEFAM010000033.1 GCA_016287565.1 Clostridia bacterium | reverse complement strand
GACTGGGCGGAGCCGGACGGGAAGGAATCCTGATCAAAGGATCCAATTTCATCGAAGCGCTGTCAAAGACCGGCGCGGTTGTATTCGATAAGACCGGCACTCTTACGAGGGGCAATTTCGAAGTGTCTGAAATTTCCCTTTCGGAAAATATTACACGGCATTTCCCGGATATTTCCCGGGAAATATTGCTGGAATTCGCGGCAATGGCTGAGATCGACTCTTCTCATCCCATCGGCCAGAGCCTTGTCCGGGCCTGCGGCGCCGAGCCTGACAGGAAGCGGGTGGCAAACATCCAGAATATCAGCGGCAAAGGCGTTTCCGCCGACGTGGACGGCCGTAAGGTCGCCGTGGGCAACGCCGCTCTGATGGAGGATCTGGGCGTGCAGTTAGGCGGTCCCGCGCCCGGAGGCAGCGGCCACACCTGCGTATACGTTTCGCTTGACGGTCTGTATGGTGGATATATCACCATATCCGACGAGATAAAGCCCGGAGCTAAAGAAGCAGTTTCCGCGCTGCGCGCCGGCGGCATAGAACGCGCCGTCATGCTGACGGGAGACAGGGAAGAGACCGCCCGGGAAGTTGCCGGTAAACTGGGTATCGACGAATATTACAGCGAACTGCTTCCCGAGGGGAAAGTCGGAAAGTTAGAGGAGATACTGGGCAATATTGCCCGTAACGGAAAAGCGAAAAAGACCGTGGCATTTGCCGGGGACGGCATCAACGACGCTCCGGTGCTGGCGCTTTCTGACGTGGGCATCGCCATGGGCGGGATCGGATCCGACGCGGCTATCGAGGCTGCGGACGTGGTGCTGATGGACGACGACCCGGCCAAGATCCCTCAGGCCATACGCATATCTAAAAAGTGCATGCGCATAGTTTATGAAAATATCATATTTGCCATTGCCGTGAAGCTGCTTTCGCTCCTGCTGGTGTCGCTGGGCATCGGAGGCATGTGGCTGGCGGTCTTTGCGGACGTGGGAGTAATGGTATTGTGCGTTATGAACGCAATAAGGGCGCTCAGGTCCTGACCTGAGGCCCTTATTTTTAGATCATCGATAAAGCCGCGGAACGGAAACGTTGACCGAGGCCGTCGATCTAAGCCGCGGAACGGAAACGTTTATTCGGTAAAGCTTTCGATCTTGTTGTCGCCTTCAGCGCGAGACTGATTCTTTTCCAGCCATTCCACGTACTCGGCGGTCATGCGGGTATCCTCTTCCACCGCTTCTTTGGCCTCGCCGATGACGCCTTCGGCCTTTTCTTCCGCTTCCTTCAACTCGCCCTCGGCATCCGAAACCGCTGCTTCTGCCGCCGCGGCCTCCGCGCCTGCTTCCGCCGCGGAAACGGTGTTCTCAAGCTCTTTGTTCTTCCTGCCTTTTCTGTCCTTCTTGTCCTTTTTGTCTTTTCTCTTCCAGCACATTTTCCTGACCTTCCTAAATATGATGATTATCAGCAATATCACTATGCAAGCCGCCGCGCCGGCGATGAGTATGACGGCCCAGACGGGAAGCCCGAATCTCATGGTCGACTCGTCGCGGGTGTTGTCCGGCAGCACGATAGAACCGTCCTCGGTCTCGGGCACGGACACGGCGATGACGCGGGTGGAACTGTTGCCCGTCAGATCCTCGGCATAAAGCGTGACCTCGTGCTCGCCGGGCTGCAGGCGGCCTTTATCGTCCAGGGCGCCTCTGCTCCAGGTGACCTTCACCTCGACCGGATCTTCGTTGTCCGTGGCGAACACGTTCATGGTGCCGTAGGTGCCGGGATATGTCCGGAGCGAATCCACCGCGGCAAGGATCCGGGGCGGTTCGTTGTCCCTGGGCCGCACTTTCACGGTCAACGTTTTGGACACTTTTTCCAGGAACGAGTTCTCGGCCTCCAGCACCAGCGTGTATGGACCGCCTTCCACGGCCAGGCCTGCTTCGTCGACGCCCGGCGTCCCTTCCCAGCGCATAGTAACGGGCAATTCTCTGTTTTCGAATTCGTCGAAGGCTTCCGCTTTTCCAAGCAGCAGCGTCTTCCCGGCGGTCTGGTCGATCACGTCTGCTCCGTCGTATTTCAGATACGGCTTCCCCGCGGCGCCGTCGATCAGTTCCAGCGTCACGGAATCCACGTACACGGTCCCCTCTGCAGCCGCAACCGCGCCGTCTCCGCCTTCGGAAACGTCCACCGCGGGCCACAGGAAATTGTACGAGAAGGCGCCCAGCTGGCCCCGCTCGTTGGTCATGTCGATAATGTTTTTGCCCGAAAGGAAATACAGGCCGTCGTCGTACAGCGAGAATTCGGTCCATTTCTCTTTCTGGAAACCGGAAAGGGAATAACGGGCCAGATGGGTCTCTCCGCCGTCCGCGGTGACGCTGATCTCTTTAACTCCCGCCGGCACGTACACCTTTATAGTGATTGATCTGATGCCGTAGCCGGAAAGCTTGTACTGGGTGAAATCGAGGGTGAATCCCGCTCCCGGGACGCCTGCTTCGGATATCTCGCCCGTGTTTTTAAGGACGATCACGTTGCCCTCTCCGCCGGCTGCCGCAACGGAGCCTGCTCCGGCAACTTCCACGGAAGACGCGGGATAGAGAGAACCGGCGGCCTTGTCGTTGTCGTCGGCAAATGGAAATTCGGGCAATGACCCGCCGCTCGCCAGGGCATTGACGGTACCGGGTACGGCGCGTACGACTGCCGCAGCCGAGAGCGCCAGCGCCATCGCAAGCGCAAACGCCAGAACGACGGTCAGCGCGGGCAACGTTTTTAAAGATCCTTCAAATTTCGGTCTGTCGGTCTTTTTCACTGCGCTCACCTCCGTCATTCAAGCATTATGTCCCTGATGGCATCGATCTCCTCCTGGGTGATGCCGATGGACTTAAGATAATTGACCACGTTGTCGGCAAACGTCTTGCCGCTGAAAGTCTTAAGATATTTCACGGTGGGTTCGAAATTGGCGCTCAGCATAGTCTCCACCGGTGTCTTGTCCGCGCTGCCCGAATAGGAGAGGAAGGACATTTCGTAGTCACGGCGGATCATATTTTCAGGCACCCCCAGCAGCCCCAGCAGAAGCATTGCCAGCGTCCCCGTGCGGTCCCTGCCTATGGCGCAGTGGAAATAGACCGGATAGTTTTCCCGGTCCGTGAACACGCGTATCTCCGAAGCCAGAGCCTCCTGCCAGCTCTCTTCCTTAATGTTCAGATAAAGAGGCGCGCTGATGTTGATATAATTGACCGATTCGCCCAGGGGAGACTGCTCGCCGCCCGCCTTGCCCTCGCCGGGAGCGCGCAGGTCAAGGTCCGTCCTGATGCCCAGGTCGTCCAGCATTATCTTCTTCGACGCGGCCTTTACTGCGTCAACGTTTGCGCCACGGAATATCATACCCTGACGTACGACTTTTTTGTATATCGTGTCGTACCCGCCCAGGTCCCTCGTGTTGGAGACGTTGGGGATGTTGAAGGTGCGGAAGTCGTGGGAGGTGTGAAGTTTGAACACGGAGGACTTCACGGTGTGGTCTTTGAAGACCGCCTCCACCTGCCAGTAATAATCTTTATTGACCAGCAGATCGTCGACGTGTACCGAATTGCCGGCGGTGATGTAGCTGCGGCCGTCCGAAAGATCTTTATTGTCCGAAAAATATACGTACGCGTAAAGAGGGGAGGCCCCTTCGCCTTCGCCCTCGTCCCCGGACTCGAAACCGTACTCCCATTTAAGGTCGATCCCGGCGGGGAAGTACATATCTTTATACTCTCTCAGTTCCTCCGAAATGCCAGGCGTGTAATTTTTACAAAAACCGGCAACGATATTATTGGCCGTGCTAATGCTTTTCCCGTCGCCAGGTACCGACGCAGTGATCTGCCTCTTCGCGCATCCGGTCAATACCGCCAGCGCCAGCAGGGCCGAGAGCACCAGCGCCGCTATCCGTTTGCGGCGGTCAACAAGCCGCGTCCTGCCTGTCCGGAACTTTTTTCTGTCCATTCAAAAACCTCCCGAAACGATCAAAAAACTTTTCAGGTACCGGTTCAGCCCTTGCCCTTATTTATACGCGGGGACCTCGTCCTTAAACAGCTGATAGAATTCGGAGTTGGTGACGCAGATGATATCGTCCGCTTCCGTCATCATCTTTATAAGCTGATCCAGCACGTCCCAGCTGTCGTAAAAGTCAAGCTCGTAGCCGTGGCCCCAGACGTAGAACAGCATATCTTCCTCCGCCTCCGCCGCCACAAATTTCTCCGCGAGCTTCAGCAGGTTGCCGGCGGTAATGGAGCAGGTGGGAGTCCACTTGAGCCAGTATTTGGGCAGTTTGAACTTGTTGGTGGTCGTGGTTGCCCTGGCAAACTTGATAGTGGTCTTGTCCCGGACGATCTTAATGGTGGTGTCGTTGTACTCGGTGTCGCCGCCGGGCCACGCCATGCCCACGGGGTAGATGCCCGTGATGCCGTAGATATTGTCCGCGTCTTCCTGAACCTGCTGGATGACTACCGATTCCTTCTGGTCCTTAAGAGACATATGTCCAAGAGTGTGCACGGCAACGTCGTATCCGTCGTAAATGCCCGCCCGGATCTGGGCTTCCGTCCAGCGCACGTGCTTAAGAGAAGGCATTCCCAGGGTCTGTCCCACCCAGTCCCAGCTGACGCCGAAAAGGCCGGTGTCGATAAAGAAGGTGCCGGAGGTGAAGTTGTACTTCATATAGATCTCTATGATGTGCTCGTCCTGGGTGATGCCGTCGTCGAAGCTTATGGTGAAATACTTTTTAGGCGTGCCGTCCCGGGTCAGTCCGGAATCGGTACCCGCCAGCCTTCTTCCCTGGTCGTCCACCTGCCAGGGCACCTCTGTAGGTGCCGCGGTGGGCTCCTCGGTGACCTCCGGAACGTCGGTGGCGTCAGCAGATTTTTCGGTAGCCTTGGGCCCGTCGTCGCTGCCCTCGTTGCATCCCGAGACCGCCGCCACGGCCAGTATCACCAGCATCATTGCCGCTATAATAAATATTTTTTTCAGGTTCATAACAGTAAACCGCCTTTTTTCGTATTTTGCTGTTAAAAGTATATCGTTTGACCGCGTCAATGTCAAGAAAATACCGCCCCTCCGCTGCCTTCCTGCCGCCCGAAAACATAAAAAATGACTGCGCCGACTCATTCGACGCAGCCATCTCGTTCACGTGATCCATCGGAGGCTCGAACTCCGGACACCCTGATTAAAAGCCAGGTGCTCTACCTACTGAGCTAATGGATCGGGGTGCTCCCTCAAAGAGCACGACGCATATAATACAACTAATGAAAAGTGTTGTCAAGGCGTTTTTGCGCGAATTTCGCCCTAATTTTTCAGTAATTGTGACGGCAGATCCTACCCGTGGCGGCAGGCGGGCGGCGCGCGGGTCAATATTTCGATTGACACCCGGCCCGTATTGTGATACAATTCCACACTGTATAAGTTTATGCATTTTTATTGGTGCGTAATATACGCCGAAATAGATATGGATAGTACTTTGACAACTAAATACCCGAGGTGTTTGTTATGAAAGAGTTTTTAATAGTTCTTGTAACAGCGCTTCCTTTGATCATTATCGCGGTCATTGTTTGCATCGTTCTTTACAGGAAGACCTGGGCTAAGGCGTACGAGCAGGGCTGTGTGACTACCAAAGCTGAATCCGATAAAATAATCGGGGATGCCGATACCGAGGCGAAGCGGATCATATCCGAGTCGCTTAAGGAAGGCGAGAGCAAAAAGAGGGAATACCTGCTTGCGGCGAAAGAGGAAATACATAAGAGCCGCATCGATTTGGAAAGAGAAATCAAAGAAAGACGCAACGAAATTCAGCGCAACGAGCGCCGTCTCATCCAGAAGGAAGAGACGTTGGACAAGAAGCTGGAGATCCAGGACCAGCGCGAGATACAGCTGAACGAAAAGGCAGCCGAACTCGCAAAGTCCGAAGAAGCCGTTAAGGACGTGCTTCAGAAACAGATCGCGGAGCTCGAAAGAGTTGCCGGGATGAGCCGCGACGAGGCCAAGACGCTTCTGCTGGCGAACATCGAGAACGATCTTGAAAAAGAAAAAGTTACTCTTATAAAAGAGTATGAAACGAAACTGAAAAACGAGTCGGTAGACAGGGCGAGGGACATCCTCTCCACGGCGATCCAGAGATGCGCCGCTGACTACGTTTCCGAAGCCACGATCTCCGTGGTCCAGATCCCCAACGACGATATGAAGGGAAGGATCATAGGACGCGAAGGGCGAAATATCCGGGCGCTGGAGACGTTGACCGGTATCGACCTGATCATCGACGATACGCCTGAATCGGTGGTATTGTCCGGCTACGACCCCGTAAGAAGGGAAGTTGCCAGGATCGCCCTCGAAAAGCTGATCCAGGACGGCCGCATCCATCCCGCCAGGATCGAGGAAATGGTGGAGAAGGCTAAAAAGGAAGTGGACCAGGTCATCCGTCAGGAAGGCGAGAACGCCACCTACGAGACCGGCGTCTACGGGCTCCACACCGAGCTGGTCAAGCTGCTGGGACGGCTCAAATACAGAACGAGCTACGGTCAAAGCGTGCTCATCCACTCCATCGAAGTTTCCAGGCTCTGCGGCATAATGGCCGCGGAACTGGGACTGGACGTGGCAATGGCCAAGCGCGCCGGTCTGCTCCACGATATCGGTAAAGCGGTGGACTTCGAAATGGAAGGCTCCCACATCGAGATCGGAGCGGAGATCGCCCGCAAATACAAAGAGGGACCCCAGGTCATCAACGCCATCATGTCCCACCACGGAGACGTGGAGCCCAGCGGACCTATATCCGTGCTGGTGCAGGCTGCGGATTCCATCTCGGCCGCGAGACCGGGCGCCCGCAGAGAGTCGCTTGAGAACTACATCAAGAGGCTCGAAAAGCTGGAAGCCATCGCCAATTCCTTCGAAGGCGTGGAAAAGACCTACGCCATCCAGGCAGGCCGCGAGATCAGGATAATGGTCAAGCCCACTACCGTCTCCGACGACGGCATGGTGCTCCAGGCCAGAGAGATCGTCAAGAAGATCGAGGACGAGATGACTTATCCCGGACAGATCAAGGTCACGATGATCCGCGAGACCAGAGCGGTGGATTACGCGAAATAAGAGCGGAACATGATATTGAAAAGACTGCGTTCGTCACGCGTTCGGAGCGTGCGGGCGCAGTCTTTTTTGACTTTTTCGGCAGACGAGGCGGAAGGGCGCCGGGCTCAGGCCCTGACGTCGAAAGTAAGCGAATCGACTCTTCCGAGAAGCTCTCCGATGCGTCTGACGTCGTTGTCGATCTCATCCTGGCGGTACTCTCTGCCGCTGTTTTTGCGCTTTACGGAGCGCTGCAGCATTCTGACGTATCCCAACAGTTTCGCTTTGTCCGAGAATGCGTTTATCTTCGATTCGTCGTCCGTGCCCAAATACAGGCGCAGCGTCTTGTCCCACACCGCCTTTCCGGTCTCGTGATCGATACCCATAAACGTTTTAAGTATGGAATGATCGAGCTCAGAATAGCCCAGATAGGCGTTGAAGATCGACCCGAATTCGAAAACGGGCGTGCCCAGGCAGAGCGTGTCCATATCGATCAGCAGCGCTTCTCCGTTCTGTACCATCACGTTCTTAAGATGGTAGTCCCCGTGCACTATATGATGATCCTCAGGTATGCCGCCGATCAGTTCCGACAGCCTGGCGTATCGAGCCTCAGGCAGCGCGCCTTCTATGTTTTTAAGCCACCTGGCAGCGGTGTCCCGGGAATCGGGCATCTCGCCGGGTCTGACCTCCGTAGAGTGGATTATTTTAAGCAGGTCAACGTACATCTTCACCACTTCGTCGATTCGCTCCGGCTCACCCGCCAGGATCTTGGCGAGGGACTTTGCGTTCAGCAGCTCGAACACGGAACCGTAACCGTCGTTGACGCGGACAACGTCGTAGGGTATCGCAGTGGGGATCCCTCTGACGAAGGCCTTCCTTGCCAGCTCCCGCTCCCGCTCTATGTCCGAGAGGGAATCGGGGTTCCGGTAATACTTAAGTATCGTATCGGGATCGATGCGGTACACCAGCCCGTTTGCCCCTTCGCCGATTACTTCGCAGCCCTCCACGGACATCCTGCGGAATGCCTTCTGAACGGTCATCATTTCGGTAAAGCCGGTCATGTCGAATATCTCGTAAACTTCGGAAGAGACTTCGGTAAGCGTAAGATCCGGATATTCTTTTTTAATGCGCAGGATGATCCTGAGGCCGGCGCTGGACAGGTACTCCAGCTCGGAGCAGTCGATGACCACGGAACTGAAATTGCCGCCCTCCAGCGCTTCGCCGGTCTGCCGCTCAACTTCCGCCGCGTTGGAAGAATCCACGTGCCCCTTAAGATAAACGGTTATCGTATTGCCGCTGATTTTATGATCTACAAGTTCCATAGCTTCCTCCGACTGTCAGCCGAAATTCTTCCTGACCGTAAGCACGTTCATGCCGTCTTTATATTCGTATTTTACGTCATCCATAGTCTTCCTGACGATAAACAGGCCCAGGCCGCCTATCTCCCGCTCCTCCGCGCCAAGAGAGACGTCCGGATCTTTTACGGACAACGGATCGAACCGTTTGCCGCTGTCGTAAAACGTGACCGTCACGCCGGAAGGGTCTTCCGCTCTGTCAACGGCTACCGTGACTTTTCCGGGCTCGCTGCCGTAGGCAAATTTGGCGACGTTGCTGAATATCTCGTCGATGGCCACGTCCAGCTGCATCTTCGCTTTTATGGGACAATCAAGTTTGTCCAGTTCGCCGTTGACGAAATCCGTGACTTTTCCGATATTGTCCACAGTGGCGCCCACTGTGATCTCCGCTGCCGATCCGGTCATTTTACCATCTCCTCCGCCGTTGTATTTAAGGCACAGCATCGTAAGGTCGTCGAACTGAGGGGAGCCGTTCACGAACGCGTCGACCGCTGCGCTCACCGCTTTCAGCACGTCCGTGGTGCGTCCCGTCTTTACGGAATTCAGCGCCGACAGCATCCTTACGGTCCCAAACAGGCCGTGATCCGCATCCGTTGCCTCGGGGACGCCGTCCGTGTAAAGGAACAGCATGTCTCCCGGATCCAGCTGAAGCTCGTATTCCGAATATTTGACGCCCTGTATTCCGCCTATGACGAAACCGTGTTTGTCTTTGTATAGATCGAAAACGCCGCCGCGTCCCACGACGGGGAATTCGTGCCCCGCGTTGGCCGCCCGGACCCTGCCCGTGCTGATTTCCAGGACTCCCAGCCAGGCGGTGACGAACATCTCTTCCCGGTTGTTGGCGCAGATCTGGTTGTTGACGGTCTCCAGCACCTCTTTAGGAGATCTGCCTGTGAGCGCCGTGTTCTGGATCATTATGCGGGAGGCCATCATAAAGAGCGCCGCCGGAACGCCCTTGCCCGAAACGTCTGCCATTACTATGCCCAGGTGGTCGTCGTCGACGAGGAAGAAATCGTAGAAATCGCCGCCCACCTCTTTAGCCGGAGTCATGGTGGCGAATATGTCGAACTCGGGCCTGTCCGGGAAAGCGGGGTAGATATTGGGAAGCATATCCGCCTGTATCCTGGTGGCCAGGGCTAGTTCGGTGCCCAGCCGCTCCTTTTCCGCAGTGATCCTTGTAAGGTTCTCTTCGTAGTCGGACAGATCGCGCTCGATGTCTTTCATGACCAGGCTGAGGCTCTCGATCTCGTCGCCGGTCCTTATGTCGAGGGAGGCGAAATGATCCGTGTTCGTAACGCCGTTCTGCTTGTCTTTGGCATATTCCACCGCCGCGTCGGCGATCTTGTTGATGGGCTCCGCCAGCTTCTTTTTCATTTTGGTCGCCAGCACTACGGCAACTATTATGACTGCCAGGCACATGACCAGCGTGTACTGGAGCAGGAACATCCTGATGCTCTTTATGAGGTTGCCCAGCGTGGTGTCGCAAAGGAAGAATCCTGCGGTCTCGCCGTTTTCGCCGCGGCAGGGGACTCCGGAAGTGGAAAGCCAGCCGTAACTTTTCGTGTGGGAAATATGATACAGTTTTCCGTTGCCGTCCCAGTTAAGGAACTTTTTGACCTCTTTAGACGATACCGGTTCGAAGTCTCCGATGCGGCTGCATTCGGTGGCACCGTCGTCCGGGTCCGCAATTATGACGATCCTGCCGCTGGCGTTGTCGTACATGGCGAAATAGACGTCGTTCACTTCGCTGCTGTCGTTGAAATCTTTTAAGATGGATATGAGCTGCCGGTAGTCCGGATCGTTTTCGATCTCCGAGTAGAGCGCATAATAATCGTCTGTCCCGGGCTCTGCGCCTGCCTCCATGGCTTCGTGGTATACGTCCATGGTCCTTGCGGCGATCTCAGCCGGATCCACCACTTTCGCGGCAATGGACCCTGTACTTTTGGCCAGATCGAACGCTTCGCTTATATACTGGTTGGTCAACGAAAAGCCGTACAGCCCCAGCCCTACGAGCAGGGCAACGAGGCCGAGTATTACGGCGGCCCTCAAGGCGGCGTGGAAAGTCCTCGATGCCAGAGAATAGTGGAGCTTTTCGAATTTATTCATATCCCTGACGCTTTTATCAGGCATGGGATCCCTCCTGTGCGGCGCGTCGGTGAAAGAGCGCCGGGGCGGCCTCGCTTCACCGTTTTCATTATACTTTAGGGGGAACGGGTTTTCAAGATACAGGTTGCGGCGATCCGGGAAAGAGCATTCGGGAAATATCTTTTGCAGCCGGAAATGCATTTGGCGAAAAATGCCAAATTTCGTATATATCCGTTAGTTATATATGTGAAAAGCGGGACGATCAGTGCGAAATTTGATATGCCTTTCGGAGACGGCGCTCTTACGGGAAATATTTGGAACGGGCGGCCGCGGCGGAGTATTATCTTTTCACGGCCTCAAGCCATGCAGAAACGCAAGAAGCGCATCGTCCGGCGGCGGCCGAAGAAGGAGGAAAAAATATGAACGTTATCAGAGTATCGTCAAAGACAAATCCCTGCGTGCTGGCAGAATCCATCGCTTCGTTTATGAAAGACGAAGGCGGCGTGCATCTCAGGGCCGTGGGGGCCGCGGCAATAAACCAGGCGGTCAAGGCCATTGCCATTTGCAGGATCAATATGGTGGCCGCCAACGCGGACGTCACCTGCACTCCCTGGTTCAGCGAGGTGCTGATCGACGGGGAGGTCAAGACCGCCATTACATTTAACGTGGAACTGAGGTGGCCCGACGTGGAAAGCTCCGCCGCCTGACGCGCCGCCGGGCGTGCTTCCGGGAGCGAAAGGAAGCGCCGCGAGCCTCAACGGCATTGCCGCGAGCCCCGACCGCAGCGCCTAAGATGCAATAATTATTTTGTATTGCAGGAAAAATATGTTATAATAAAAAGTGGACTTTTGTGAACTGCCACGAGGGCGGGGAACCTGAGACATAAGAACGATTTTAAGTGAGCAGCTATTTCGGGAGGATATACTTATGACCGGAACGGATTCTCGGAAAAACAAATTAAGGCTTTTTATTATATTATTGACGGCGGCGGTCACTTTTTCGGGCTGCGGCATCGGAAACGGCGGTAATGAAGCTACGGCGGAACCTACCGATTATACTATTATTGCCACGGATCCTGTGGAAACGGAGGATCCGGGCATTGCCAGCCATACGCCTGAAGGGGGCAATACGGACCCCACGCCTGAGCTCGTTACCGATGCCCCTACGGACAAGGTGACGGAGGCTCCCACGGACGATCCTGCCAAAACTTCAGAGATCGCCCCCACTTCCGCGCCATCCGACGCGGCCTCTCCGACTTCCACGGCCACGCCTACCGCCACGCCTACCGCGACGCCCACGGCGACCCCGACTCCGACACCGACTCCCACTCCCACGCCTACCAAGGCGCCGACTCCTACGCCTACCAAGAAGCCCACGCCTACGCCTACCCAAAAACCTACGCCTACGCCTACCCAGAAGCCTACTCCCACGCCTGTTCCCACCTCAACGCCGAAACCGGCGGATGACCTTCTGCCTTACAAAGATCTGGTGATCTCTAAAGTGTACGGCAACGGCGGCAACAAGACTGCTTCCTGCCAGCACAGCTTCATCGAACTGACCAATACCGGTTCCAGGGCGCTGAACCTGGGCGGCCTGGCACTGTACTATAAGACCGCTGCGGCGGGCGAGTATACCTCGTTCGCGCTGCCTTCCGTCTCTCTGGGCGTCGGCAAGTCCTTCCTGATCAGATGCGCCGCGGCTTCCAATTACGACACTACCGCGGAAGTTATCCGTTTGACGGATTACGACGCCACCTGGAATATAACGATAAGCAATAAAGAGATCCGGCTGGTGTTGTCCGCTTCCGGAAAGTCGCTGTCCAAAACGGTCCAGCCCGCGGAACTGTCGGAAAAGATATCTTATTTCGTTGCCACCGACTCCTATTACTTCGACACCGGATACGTTGACAATTATTCTAAAAACAAGGTGGCCGTGCGCACCGCCATGAAGCAGGACAGCGGCTACTACCTTCAGAACCTTACGAAGACCACCACCGATAAGCTTTCCCAGATCGTTCCTTCCACTATGAGCGGAAAGAAGGCGCAGATAATCGGTTCGAAGCTCAACGAAGTACTGTTCTCTTCTCCCGCGGGCTTCTACACCTCTACCGTGAATCTGACGCTTACGGCGCCCGCCGGATACAATACCGTTTACTATACGCTGGACGGATCCGATCCCACCAAGTCTTCCTCCAGGAAGGTATATTCTTCTCCCATCGGGCTGGCGGACACTTCTTCCATAGCATTCGGAAAGACGTACAATACGGGCCTCGGCTACGTGGGGAATATCAGAGCCGGCGTCAGCAGGATGCTGGGCGCCAGAGTGGTAAAAGCAGCAGCCTACAACGGCAAGGAATATACCGGCGTGTACACCAACACCTACATCATCTCCTCTAAGATGAAAGACTACGGTGTGACCGTCATGTCCGTGTCGATGGATATCAACGAGATATTCGGAGATCCCGGCTTCTACCATAACTTCAACGCCTCCTCCAACGACCCCAACACCAGGGGCAAGGGATTTATGGAAGTGTTCGACGAGAACGGCGTCCGCAGAGGATATTCATACGTGGAGCTCGCTGTCAGCGGCCACGGCTCTTCGGGCGTCGGAAACCGCTCCTTTAAGGTGTTCTATAAGGGTTCCCAGAATACTGAGGACGGTACCGAATCCAAGCTCAACTACGATCTTTTCGACGGCTACGCAGTCAACTCGAAAGGGCAGAACATAACTGAATTCTCCAGGCTGCTGCTGCGCAACTCCGGCAACGACGTTCATTCTTCGCTGATCCGCGACGCTTACATGCAGCGTGTCTCCAAGAATCTCAACGTAGACACCATGGCGTACGCTCCCGTGCTGCTGTTCATCAACGGCGACTTCTGGGGCGTCTACAACGCCAGAGAGCGCTACAGCGGAGACTACGTGGAATCCCATTACGGCATCGACAAGGACAACGTTGCCCTCATCGAGAGCGACTATTCTCAGGTGCACACTAACCAGAACGCGCCGTTCATCGTAAGTTCCGGCCTTGACGGAGACGCGGACGATTTCAACACCCTCGTCAACTACATCAAGTCCAACAACATGTCGAATTCCAGCAGCTACAATTACGTGGCGTCTAAGCTGGATATCGACTCCTTCATCGACATGTACGTGTCCCGCCTCTACTTCAGCGCCAGAGACTGGCCCGAGAACAACATAAAAGTGTGGCGGAACAGGGCAACGAACGATCCCTCCGGCTTCGACAACAAGTGGCACTTCACACTGCTGGATATGGATATGGGCATATCCTTCTTTACCGACGCCAACAACACTACCGAGAACTCCAACTTCTTCGGCTGGATCGACGCCACCGGCTGCGTGGTGGGCAACATCATGCACGGCCTTATAAAGAACAGCACCTTTAAAAAGAAGTTCCTGGCAAGGTTCTACGAAGTCCTGAACGAGATCTATATCCCTTCCGAAATGGAAGCGGAACTCGACAAGATCGTGGCGGAACGCGCTCCCATATTCGACCTTCAGCTCCAGCGCTGGCCCGGCATCACCAGCGGGTCATACAGCACTTCCGTCAGCAATATGCGGAAGTTCATATACAACCGGTACAAATACGCCATAAGCTACCTCTGCTCGTATATGGGCATAACCGAATCATATCTGCAGAACCTCAGCGGCAACTACGTCACCGTATCGTTCTCCTCCACGAGGCTCAGCGTGACGATCGACGGAGTATCCGTATCGGATTCCTACACTAAGAAGTTCGACAAGACCGTAACGCTCAATGTGGTCGCCCGGCCCAAGACCGGATTCGAAGTGCTCGCAGTAATATTTACCGACACATCAGGCAACGTTACCAGATACAACGGAGGCACCGCTTCCATAACCACCTCAAAAGGCGGCGAGATAACCTTCGAGACGAAGAAGACTGCCACCGACGTATCGCTGTCGGTACATCCCGGGATCGTTGCCGGAGGAGAGCAGATGTATTATCTGACCGAAGACGGCAAACTGTACGCCTGGGGCTACAACCCCAACAACGTGCTGGGCGCCGGAGCCGGCAAGGACGTGATCTCGAAGCCCGTAATGGTGCGGGAGAACGTTGCCCAGATCGAGGTATGCCACAGCAACGACGTTGAAAACAGCAACCACGGCATTTCCGCGGCGATATTGACGCTGGACGGAGATATCTACATTATAGGTTCCGGTTCCGTGGCGCCTCGGGGTTCTTCTTCCACCTGGAAACTGGTGGAGTTTGACGGATATCCCGTTTCGATCAGCGTGGGATTCGACCATATGCTGATCCTCGACAAAGACGGCAACGTATGGGGCATCGGCAACAACTCCTACGGACAGCTTGGCACTCCCGACGTGGGAGGCACGGTCAATACGTTCCGGAAGATCGCTTCCAACGCCGTGATGATCTCCGCGGGCCGCCGCAACAGCGCCTACGTCGACAGGAACGGCGACTGCTACGTGCTGGGCGACGCCAGATGGAACAAGTTCAACGGTTCTACCGACAACATCACTTCTCCTTACAAACTGCTCTCCGGCGTGTCGTATATCAGCAGCGGCGAGCACGAGATGATCCTGGTGACCGAAGACGGAAAACTGTATTATGCCGGCTGGCGCTCCATACAGGGATTCGGCCAGGGCACGGGTACGGCAGGCGCCGCAAAGCTCAATATAACGGGAGTCGAAAAAGCGGCGATCCACTTCGGAAATATGGTCATTCTGACCGAGTCCGGAGCAATGTACGTGTACGGCCTCAATACGGGCAACGCGCTGGGTTCCGCCGTGACGGGAGGCACGCCTTCCAAGGCCATCGGTTCCGGCATCCGCGACGTGGCGGCCGGTTACGACTTCATCGCCTATATGCTCACCGACGGCACGGTCAAGGTGACGGGCAGCAACGCATACGGCCAGGCGGGCAACGGCACGACTTCCGAGTACGTTTCGGGCGCCACGGTACAGTTCCGGTAATCGACACGGTCCGGAACGGACCGGACGAATCAGAAAAAAGCGGCAGCCTCCGGGCTGCCGTTTTTTTGTGGCGGATGCCGGCTCAACGCAATTGAATTGCCCACGCGCCTATAGTATAATTTAGACAAGAGAAACGCGGAGGATCTGACACGGAGGAAAACGTATTGTGAGAAACGGACCGGCTTTGAGAAGCAGGCCCGGAGGGAGGCTGAAATGGAACTGCGCGCAGAAGACAGGACGACGCTGAGGACGCTGGCCCAAAAGTATATGGCGTATGCGCTGTCTGAAAAGAATAAGGAGAAGCGGGAGCTGTGGCGGTCTCTGAATCAGGGGCACATGCAGAAGCCCATGGTGGCCATCGACCAGATGCCCTGGAACGAACTGGACGTTGACGGCTCGCTGGTATGCACCGTGCAGGATCCGTATTACCGGCGGATCGAGTGGCGGCTGCGCTCCGAGATTTACAAATGGGAGCATCTGCCCGTTGACATGGTGCTGAATCCGTACGTGCTTCTGCCCAGGCCCATAGGCAATACCGGATACGGTCTCAGGCCGGAGCATGAGGCCACTGCCGCTACCGGCGCCGGAGGAGTGGTCTCCAGGCGCTACGTGGATCAATTTCGTGAGCCGGAAGACGTGGAAAAAATAAAGACGCCCGTGATCACGATATACCGGGAGGAGGAAGCCCGGATCACGGCGGAAGCGCAGGATATCTTCGAAGGCGTCGCCCCCGTAAGGCCGGAAGGCGTCATCCTGCACCTGGGTTTCTGGGACTGGATCGCCCAATGGATGGGCGTCGAAAACTGCTACATCGAGCTGATGGACAGGCCGGAAATGATGCACGCGATCATGGAGCGGCTCACCGTGGCAACGCTTTCCGAGATCGACCAGATCAACGCCCTTGGCCTTTACGATGTGAACGGAAACATCTGCCACTGCTCCTACACTTTTACGGATCAGCTGCCTTCGCCGGACTGCGACCGGGACCGTCCCACCACCCGCGACGGCTGGGCTTTCGGCATGGCGCAGCTGTTCACTTCCGTGTCCCCGAAGATAACCGAAGAGTTCGAAGTGCCGTATATGCAGCGGATATTTACCCGCTTCGGAGCGATTTATTACGGCTGCTGCGACCGGCTGGACGACCGCCTGGATATTATCACCAGGATGCCGAATATCCGAAAGATCTCATGCAGCCCCTGGAGCGACAGGGAAGCATTCGCGGCAAACCTTCCGAAAAAATATATTATGTCCAACAAACCCAGTCCCGCGTTCCTTGCCTACGCGTCCTTCGACGAAGAGGCGGTGAGGGCGGATATCCGCCGTACCATAGAGGCGGCCGGGAAACACGGACTGGGGCTGGAACTGCTTTTGAAAGATATAAGTACGGTGAAAAACGAGCCGCAGAGGCTGTGGCGCTGGGCGGAGATCGCGGCAGAAGAGACGGAACGGGCGGCGCTTTAGGCGGCCGGGAGACGACTGACGCGGATCGTCGAGGGGAGTGGAAAGGTATGAAAATTGACGGAAACGCTGCCGTTTCAGGCAGGATCAGGAGGGGGATCGGGCTTATGCTGAGCGTGTTGTTGACGTTGTCCGCGCTGGCCTTCGGAGGCTGCAGCAGGGAACAGGAACCGGGACTGCCTTCACGGCCCACGAGCGGTCCGGACAATGCAACGTCGGATCCCGCGGGACCCACGGGAACGGACAACGGTACCGTGGTCGACCTGAAAACGCCGTTGACCCGGGACAATATCGTCATCAACGCCTATCTGGTGCATCTCCAGAACGAAGAGGTGCGAAAGAGCCAGCTGGAATATATGAAGCAGGCGGACGTGGACGTGGCGTCCCACGTTTACGTTGACGACGTGTGGGTGGCGGAGGGCCACACTTTCGACAAGTACGTCCCTATAATGAACGATGCGGCCAGATACGGGCTGAAGATATATTCCAGGGACTACCGGGTGCAGACCGCGCTGAACTACACCGACGAACAGCTAAAAGCCATCGCCGAGGAGTACAAAGGCCTCGACGGTTTCGCCGGCTTCTACGTGGTAGACGAACCCTACGATCCCAACCCCTACGCCAGAGTGGAAAACGCGCTGCGCTCCGTGTTCCCGGATTGCTTCGTAAATATCAATTTCCTGCCCCGGGGCGCGTACCCGGAAGGCACCTACTATAAAAGGCTCACGGACTTCGGCAGCCTGGTGAAATACTGGGGCACGCTGTCGCTGGACACGTACTGCTTCGACAAAAACGGCGGCGTTGACGAGTACCAGCTGTTCAAAAATTACGACGATCTGAGGCGAGCGGCGCTGGACACCGGAATGAATACTGCGGTGTACGTGCAGTCGGTGGGTTACGTGAACTACCGCAGGCCTTCCGCCGGAGACCTCCGGTACAATATGATGGCGGCGCTGGCGTACGGCGTCAAGGAACTGAAGTTCTTTACCTGGTGCAAACCCGGCGGCGTTGACAACGGCTACACCGACGCCATTTTCGACGCTGAGGACCGGCCTACCGAGCTTTACGACGCATTGTGCCTCATAAACAAAAAGATACACGCCATAGGCGGCTACCTGGCTTCCGGAGACGCGGTGGCAGTGTACCATACGCGCCAGAAGACTTCCGGGGTCTACGAAACAGTGCCTAAAGATTTCCCCGTCCAGGCGGAAGGTAAGACAGACGCCATACTGTCCGTGATCGCGCCCCGGGGCGGCGGAGATCAGTTCCTGATGATAGTGAACAAGAATTACAACAAGGCCCAGACGCTGACCTTCTCCGTGGGAGACCTCGAGCTCCTGCTGGTGGACGACGCTGACGGCGAGCTTAAGGCAGCTCCGGTGACGGACGGGAAGCTTACGCTGGAACTGGAAGCGGGAGACTGCGCGCTTCTGAAAGTGACGGGCAAAGCGCTTTATACGCCCGGACCTTCGGAAGATCCCAACCTGGCCATAGGAGCGCGCCTCACGGCAACCTCCGCCATTGGCGACGGCACCGCTTTCCTGTGCAACCTTCACGACGGCGTGTACGACGACGGGGCCAAAGGGGCGCTGATCTGCGCGGACGGTTCGGAGCAATACGTCACTTTCGACCTGGGGACGGCCATGAGCGTCAACCGCGTTGACCTTTATCCCGGCGGAAAAGGTTCAGCCTGTTTCCGCTGCTTCCCCGAATCCTTCTCCATATTGACCTCCACCGACGGCGTCAACTGGAAGACGGTAGTAGAAGAGAAGGGGTTCGTGCCCGACAAGACGAAGGTCCCGGTGTTCAGGTTCGACAAAGTTGACGCCCGGTTCGTGCGCATCCTGGTGACCGGCTTCGTAAAGAAGGACGGGCGCGGCATTGCCGAACTGGGAGAGGTGGCAATTTACTGCGACGAAGGCGGGATCCCGGACGAGATCCCCACGCTCTATAAAGAGCCTGAGGACAACGCAGGCGACAGCGTTTCGAAGGGAGACCGGGCGCTGGCGGCGGATAAAAAGATATACGAGGCAGGGGAGCCCATCATGATCACCGCCTCCGGAGAAAAGACGGACTATCTGGTCTTCTATCCCGAGAATTACGTGCCGGGCAAGGACGCGGGCGTGTTCTACGCAAGTTTCGACACTACGATATCTTCCAGAAAAGACTGGTATCAGGTGGAAAGCGGCGTGCCTTCCGACATGTACGACTGGTTCTGCGCCACGCCTTCGAATCCTCAGGTGGTGCCGTTTATGGACGTGCCCGAAGGCGACTATAAAGTGGTCATGCGCAACAACTCCGGCACGGTATTGCTGGAAGTGTTCTTCACGGTGGAAGGCTGATATCGACAGCCCCTGATCGTGCCATAAAAGTGTCAGGCGGCGCGGCTTGAATTCATCTTATCTCGATAACGTTGACGGAGTGGGGCTCCAGCCGGACGGCCGGTTCGAAATGCTTCCACTCCGTAGTTTTTACGCAAACTTCGGTCCTGTCAACGTCATTGTACGAACAGACGTCTTTTCCGTTGAGCGTGTGTACGCGCATCTCCTTGACAGGCGTATCCGTCATGTCAAGTTCCAGAATGTGACAGCGGTTTTCGTCTCTGTTGACGGCCGAAACGGCAAATCCTCCGTCTCCGTACGTTACCACCGCGTCAACGGCGTCAAGGCTTACCTGTCTGCCGTGCAGTTCTCCTTCAATGGTATCGCTCTCCCACTTCCAGGAGTTAAGCACGGTGCCCTTCATATAATTGCTGAAGAGCCGGAATACGTAATAAGTAGGCCGCAGCACGATGCCGTCCCCGTACGTGAAGATGGCGCCTCTCGTATTGACCGCAGGGGAGAAGCATGCCATTCCAACCACGTCGCAGTTCTTCAGGCAGGTGTTCAGGAAGCAGGCGGCGAAAACGGCGTCCGACATAGTGTAGATCTGATTCCTGTCGTTCAGTTTCCTGGGAGCCAGATAATCGTCCTCGGTGAGAGGCTTTTCGGTCTTGATCGCGTCAAGGATGAGTGGATGGTACCAGAACCTGAGATTCCACTCGTCGAAGGCTATCTTTATCCTTTTCTCCAGGCCGAGGGTGGTGAGGATCGCCCTGGCCTTGTCTATCGGGTCGGAGATGCAGCTGCCGGTGAGCAGCGCCACTTTATCGTAGCCAAGAGTCTTGACGCCGTCGAAATTTTCAGCCCAGTACCCGTGGATAGAGATCCATTTGAGGTATTGTCCCGCGTCCCTGAGCAGCCGGTAGTTCCAGGAAGGATCGGACAGCGCCGCCGCGGACAGTTCTACGGTGGAATCTACTTTCAGCATCATTTTTGCCGCTTCCCGCACCAGGGGGCCCCACTGGTCGCTGTTCCAGGCGCCTATCTCCCAGGGACCGTAGTTCTCGTTGCCGATGGACCAGTATTTTACGTTGAACGGATCTTTGCTGCCGTTGGCGATCCTGTTCTTGGCCCAGGGTCCTTCGGCCTTAAGGTTGCAATATTCCACCCAGTCGCTCATCTCTTCCGGAGTCCCGGTCCCGGCGTTGGTGCAGATATAGGGCTCGCAGCCTATCTTTCGGCAGAGCTTTACGAACTCGTCGGTGCCGAAAGTGTTGGGCTCTTCCACACGCCAGGCCTTGTTGTACTCCGGCACCCGGTCCCTGCCCACTCCGTATTTCCAGTGGTACGCCGAAGCGAAGCAGCCGCCGGGCCATCTTATGACGGGCACCTTGATGGCTTTAAGCGCTTCTATAACGTCCGACCTGAACCCGTCGCCGTCCGCAAACTTAGAATCCGGATCGAACACGCCGCCGTATATCTGGGTGTGAAAATGTTCCAGGAAATGGCCGTATATCTTCTTGTCGGCTTTTCCCACGATGCTCTTGACGTTCGACGTAACTTTCATATACCGCTCTTTCTGCCGGGACAATGCTCCCGGTCTTCGGGCCGTGCCGCGATACCGGCAATGTATGCGTTTCGGGCGCTTTACGCCGCGGGCTTCTCTTCGGGCAATCCCACGTATCCGCAGGCTTCGATCAGCCGCTGCCCCTCCCCGGACAACAGCCAGTCCACGAGCCTTCGCACGTTTTCGTTGCCGTTGTCCTTCCTGTATACCACGTAAAAATTCACGCTGATGGGGTACGACCCGTTCCTGACGTTCTCCTCGTCGGGGTATACGCCATCAACGGCCAGCATCTTCACGTTGTCGTCCGCCACCATTCCGGACAGGTAGTAGCGGAAAGAATATCCGATGCCCGCGCCGAATATGGACAACGGGTCACGGGCGGAGAGCATATCGCCCTCCATAAATTTGTCCATCATGGTCTGGCTGCCGGAACCTTTTATCCTGGTCAACGGGTCGATCAGCTTGTTCGGGCCTCCTACTTCTTTCCAGTTCTTTATCTCGCCTTTGTAGATGGCCCTGATCTGATCGGAAGAGAGGCCGTCCACCGGGTTGTTTTTGTTGACGAAGAACACGAAGGCCTCCAGGCCTACGGGCACGATCTCCAGCTCCACGCCTTTCTCTTTGGCGGAGGCCAGCTGATCTTTTGACGGGTGCGCAGTGAAGAACAGGTCAACTTTTCCGTCCACCAGGGCGTCGAACCCTCTCACCGTGTTCTGGTACTGCATCACGCTGTCGGGGGCAAAATTCTCGCCGTAATAGTTGTCGTCGGAGAACTTTCCTCCTTCGTACGTCACGGTGCCTTCGGGGTAGCAGCTGTCGATCACGGAAGCGTACACGGGTACCAGCGCCGCGGCGCCGTCAAGCACGGGCAGGTCCTCGTCTGCCGTGAATTTAAGCGAAGAACCGGTCCGGGCCAGCTTCGAGGACTCCTCAAATGGCAGGAACAGAGAAACGTCAACCATTTTTAATTGACCGGTCCCGCTGAAATTGTTGGCCAGCCGCCGGGTGACGGTGACGTACAGGAAAACGTTGACCAGCACGAACAGAATTGCCGTGGCGATTAAAACCAGACGTTTTTTCATAGCCACAGCTCCCTGGCGATAAACTGGATGATCGAAGAATTACGGTAGGCGAAATAGATGAATACTGAATGCGCCACCGTGATCAGCAGCCCTATAACTGCGATTATGATCAATATCGTAAAAAATCTGCGCCTGCTCATTTTACATGCTCCTCATCACGAGCGAGGCAAGAAGTATCAGCAGCCCGCCCAGCACCAGGGCCAGCGCCGTGATTATCATGGCCACGGTGAACAGCGCCGTGATCTTGTCGTTCCTGCATCTTCCTTCTTTTTTTGCCTTTATTCCGTCTCTTATGAACAGTACCACTATGACCACCACGGCGGCAGCTACCCCCAGGGCGATCAATATTTTGACCAGGCTGCTCAGCAATCCGATCACGACTTCCATATCGATCCTGCCTGCTAATTCAATCGCGGCTTCCATACTGATCCTCCTTTTTAAGTTCTATCAGCGCGGAGGCGTAGGGCGCGAGAGGAACGTGTGCGCCGTCCCAGTTGACCGGGGAGAGGTCGTGAGCGCCGTCGGTGATCCTGAGAGATCCCGTGACGGATCTGCCCTCATTGTCCCGCGCTTCTACCGTGACGTACACGGGCTCCGGAAGGCGGTTCACGATGAACAGCCGATGGGAGGAAGCCAGAACCTTGACGGCATCCGACGTTGACCGGACGGAGACCTGCTGCCCGTCGGAATACAGCTCGCCGTAGGCCTTGAAAGAGTAGTAAGCCTTTAAAGGCAGGTGCGTATCCGACGAGAAGAGGCCGCTGTACGAGTGGATATACTGGGCGTCGTAATACATCATCTTGTCAACGGGAGAGGGGTGCATGGTGATCATCATAGAAGCCACGTTGGAGGCGTCCTGCACCGTGCCGCGCAGCCGGGTGCCCGTGTTCCACTCGTTAAAAATGTTTTCGGTCTTCGTGAATCCGTACCGGTCAAGCGTTTCCCGGGCAAATTCGGCGAACCTCACGCAGGAATTTTCATCGGCGTATGAATGCCAGGAGAAAAAGTCCAGCGGCGCCTTCGTTGCGTCCGCGGCAATATATTCCATAAATTTCAGGAAAAATTCCGTGAAATACGCGGTCCTGGGCGAGATGTGCGCCTCAGGGGAGGCCTCTTTTTCCACCACGGAGTAGAATCCACAGCTGGCGTACCCGCCGATCATCAGCTCAGGAAAACGATTTTTGAGATGGTTCGCGGCGACGCGGTAGAGTTCGAAAAACTGTTCCATCGTGCCGCGCCACATGGGATTCTCGTCGATCTCGGGCATGTTGTCCGGCTCGTTCCAGATCTCCCAGTACCTGAGCCCCAGCTTATAGCCGCCTGCCCAGCCGTAATTATAATGCATGATTATGTGCTCGCAGATTCGGGCCCATTTTTCCGGGTCCGCGGGAGGGAATATCCTGAACGCCACGCCGTAGGGGTCGTTTTCGATGGTGCAGCCCAGCCGGTAAAAGGCCTCGACGCCATATTGGTGAAGGCCCAGGACGAGGTGGTCGGTAGCGGCGAAATCGTAATTCTCCGGGAGCGTCTCGTCCGCGTCGAAATCTCTGAAAATATTGGCGACGTCCACGAAACGGTTGCCGCCGTAGGGGCCGCAGGTGTCGTGAAGCCGCGAGAAGGGGATATTGGCCTCTTTGAGGAAGCGGATATTGTCCGTCCCTCCAAAATAGTAGGGAGCGTTGTTGACGCCGTGGAGCGGCTTGATCTCTCCGATGATATGACCGGGGTCAACGCTCACTGTGAGCTTGCGGTCGATGTCGTATCTGTTCATATTGACGGTCCTCGTCTGTAAAATGCTCTGATCTGCCCGGCCGATCACCGGCGGTCGATCATGCGCGTCCTGTGGCTCACGCCTGGTGCCGCACGATCTTGTAATCGTCGTCCGGGTCGTAGTAGGGACAATCTTTGAAGGTGTCCGTCATGAACTTCTCTGTTTCGTCTTCGTCCAGGTCAACGTCGCACACGTACACTTCGAAATATTCGTCGTACCCGAAGTGCCTGCAATTTTCACATTTTGAATCGGAGCTGCTCAATCACGTCACCGCCTTCTCGTTTTGCCGTCGGGCTGATGATATTCCAAAACGGCAGGGAAGTCAAGCGGGAAGCCGCTTCCTTGTTTTAGCAAAGTTCATCGGAGTTGGGCAGGCTTGCAAACATAGACGCGGGTGTTTAAACATAAGTGATGATTTTAATT
>JAEFAM010000032.1 GCA_016287565.1 Clostridia bacterium | reverse complement strand
GAGAAACGAGGACGCCAGTTTTCGTGGAGACGACCTTGGGATACCACTCTGAGAATACTGAGGCTCTAACCCGGTACCGTGATCCGGTACGGGGACACTGTCAGTCGGGCAGTTTGACTGGGGCGGTCGCCTCCCAAAAGGTAACGGAGGCGCCCAAAGGTTACCTCGGCGCAGTTGGAAATTGCGTTAACAGAGTGCAAAGGCAGAAGGTAGCCTGACTGTAAGACAGACAAGTCGAACAGATACGAAAGTAGGGCTTAGTGATCCGGCGGTATGAAAGTGGAATTGCCGTCGCTCAACGGACAAAAGCTACCCTGGGGATAACAGGCTGATCTCCCCCAAGAGTTCACATCGACGGGGAGGTTTGGCACCTCGATGTCGGCTCATCGCATCCTGGAGCTGTAGCAGGTTCCAAGGGTTTGGCTGTTCGCCAATTAAAGCGGTACGCGAGCTGGGTTCAGAACGTCGCGAGACAGTTCGGTCCCTATCTGTCGTGGGCGCAGGATATTTGAGGGGATCTGTCCTTAGTACGAGAGGACCGGGATGGACAAACCTCCGGTGCACCAGTTGTTCCGCCAGGGGCATAGCTGGGTAGCCGAGTTTGGATCGGATAAACGCTGAAAGCATCTAAGCGTGAAACCGGCCCCAAGATGAGATATCCCATCGAAAGAGTAAGACCCCACAGAGACTAAGTGGTTGATAGGTCAGGAGTGTAAGTGCAGTAATGCATTAAGCGGACTGATACTAATAGGTCGAGGGCTTGACCAGGTATTCGAGTAATGGAAGTATAAGGTTGAGACCGACTCATGAGTTAGTTGTAATATTCAGTTTTGAAGGTATGATAGGGGAGACCCGAAGTACCTGAGATATTTCCGGTGGCGAGGATGAAGAGGGCACACCTGTTCCCATGCCGAACACAGAAGTTAAGCTCTTCGATGCAGACGATAGTTGGTTGGAGACGACCTGTGAAAATATGTAGCCGCCGGATCTTATTCCTCCTTAGCTCAACGGCAGAGCATTCGGCTGTTAACCGAAGGGTTGTTGGTTCGAAACCAACAGGGGGAGTCGAAAGCCTCGCTTATGCGGGGCTTTTTTTATTGACGTTTTTACACGATTTTTAGTGATCGATATAAAAAAACCGGGCGGCGGAACGTCCGGTTTTGCTTTTTCTGATATTGATTTTAATTGACCGGGACGGAGTCGTTCAGATCGCGGAAGTAGCTGCGGATGATGCGGAGGATCTCGTCAACGCTTTCGGTCTTGCACACCTTGTCGCGCACCGAGGCGGAGCCACGGAGGCCCTTCAGGTACCAGAGGACGTGCTTGCGGAATTCGGAAGCCGCAGTCAGCTCGCCCTTGTATTGACGCAGCAGGCGGACGTGCTTTTCGATGACCGCCTCTTTTTCGGACAGGGAGGGGGGACCTCCGGCGCCGGACAATATCCTGAAGATCCAGGGGTTGCCCATTGCCCCGCGACCGATGGCAACGCCGTCGGCGCCCGAGACCGCCATTGCCGCCTCCAGCGTGGCAGCGTCAACTACGTCGCCGCTCAGGATCACGGGCACCCGGACTGCTTCCTTGACCCGCCTGACCGCCGTCCAGTCGGACTTGCCGGAATAATATTCCTCACGGAACCGCCCGTGGACGGTGACGGCCGCGGCACCGCCTCGCTCGGCGGCCAGCGCGCACTCGACGCAGGTCTCGTTGCCCGAGTCGAAGCCCCGCCGCATCTTAACGGTCACGGGAACGCCAAAAGGCGTCAGGGCTTCCGCCACGGCCGCCACGATGCGCTCGATCAGCTCGGGAGAACGCATCAGCGCGCTGCCCTCGCCGTTGCCCGTGATCTTCCTCATAGGGCAGCCCATATTGATATCTATTAACGGCGCCCCGCGCTCCGCGAACAGCTTTGCCGCCTCGGCCATTATTTCCGGCTCGGACCCGAACAGCTGCACGCCCACGGGCTGCTCCTCCGGAACGGTGGCCGCCAGCTCGAAACTGTTGACGCTCTTATAGTGAACGCCCTTGGCGCTGATCATTTCCGTATAAGCAAAAACCGCTCCCTGCTCCTTGCAGAGCAAGCGGAACGGCAAGTCTGTGACGCCTGCCAGCGGCGCCAGAAATATGTTCTTGGGGAATTCCAGCCCTCCGATAACGACGGGCCGGATGAAAGTGCTTTCGTCTTTCAAGTTTTCAGATCGGGTCATTTCTCGACGTTGAGGATCTCTGAAAACCCGGTAATGTCGAAGATCTCGGTGATGATCTCGTTGGCCCCGCGGATCACCATCTCGCCCTGGGCGGCCATGCGTTTATGCGTGCTCAGCAGCACCCGGAGCCCGGCGGAAGAAATATAATCCAGCGCCTTCATATCGAGGACCAGCTTCTCCACGCCGTCCAGAGACTCGTTCAGCGCTTTCTCCAGTTCCGGCGCGGTCATGGTGTCGAGCCTGCCTTCGACGGTCACCGTAAGTTCATTTCCGTTTTTAACTGTATTGATGTTCATATTATCGTCCTCTCTGCGCGCAGGTCACGCGATCTCCTTAAAGATCGTCATTTCCACCGTTCCGCCTTTAATGCCTATCTCGACCTCGTCCGCCAGATTTGCCACGATGGATTTCTCCAGTTCGTCCCAGGCCTCCTCGGAATCGTTCCTGTCCACCGAATCTTTGTACTTGTTAAGCGACCAGATGCCGGCGATCACCGGCTCCGGCCCCACCGTATCCACCCCCGTGGAATACCAGCCGGTGCTGTAATACGTGTTAAGGTCGTTGTCAACGGGCTCCAGCGCCCTCTCGAACAGTTCGCGGATCTTGCCCATCACGCCCTTCGCCGCCGAGTTCGTACCGGAAGTCGACGCGGACAACAGCTGCGCTCTCTTCTTCGAGTTCATAAGCGTTTCCGCCCGCAGATGAAGTTTGTACCGGCCGCCCTCGTTCTCGATGCGGAATTCCGCGTCAAGCACGCCGTTGATCGCCTCAAGCATCCCCATCATCTCCTCGGCCAGCAGCCTCAGGTGCAGCGTATCCTTCTTCGAAAGCTGCTTGTACTGAGCCACTTTCTCGGTCTCCCGAAGCGCCTCCCTGATACCGGTGCCGTCGCTGTTCACATGGATAACGTCAGATATCATACCTGTACTCCTTACTAAAAACCTTCGCACGATGCAAGTTTCCGGACCGGCTTCCCGGCCTGCCTTTTCAGGCGTACCTGAGCCCTGCCCGCGAAGCACGTCAATTATACCCGAAAGTCCCCGGCAATGCAATCTTCACTTGACCGCAAGCGAACTTCGTTTGACCGGCAACGCAAACTTCGTTTGACCGGCATTGCGGTCTCCGCCTGATTCTTCACTTGAAAAACGCGGCTCCCGGCGTATATAATATGCACGACGACAGTCCATTAAAGATCCGGAGGAAAGCACCGAAATGAGATCTTCCATATTACGCAAAACAGCTGCGCTCCTGCTGGCCCTGGCGACGGCCCTGACCCTCGTCCTGGCAGGCTGCGCCACCCGGAACGGCAACGGCCCAGAAGCGACGGGAAACGGTTCCGCCACGTCCGATCCGGCAGAACAGCCCACACAGGAACCAGAGGAGGGACCGGACATGAGCAAATTCCCGCTTTACGTTGACCCGGACCAGGCGGTCTACGCCTTCGGAGAAAAGACCAAGACCAAGCCCTGGAGCAACAAAGAAGTCTACCAGCCCTACTGGAAAGGCAATATCATCTACCAGGAAACGGTAATGTGCATCGACGACGGCACCGAGATCTCCGGCATGCTCCAGTATGCCCCGGTCAAGATCCTTTCCGTCCGCGATTACCTGTTCAAGACCGAATACGTGGAAGGCACCGACTACGTGATCCAGGGCAATAAAGTCGTTCTCCCCGCCGGCACCTCCTGCCCCTACCTCACTTTAGAGAACCTCGAGGGCAAGAACCTCCCCTCCAAATACCGCGCCGTGGCGTCGCTGTCCAACGTGGCCAACATCGAGACCGACTACTTCATGTGGACCAAGAACATCTTCTTCACCGAAGGTTCCCTTATCTACGGGCACCAGATCTGCGTCAGCTACGTGTACGACGTGAAAGACGTTGACCTCAGCCAGTTCCCCGAGTTCGGCAGCGTTGCCCCCAAATTCCTGGCTAAACTCCGGTCCGGCGAGGGCGCAGTGATCTCCGTCACCGGCGACAGCGTCACCGAAGGCTGCTCCGCCTCCAGCAAATTCAACCGCGAGCCCATGATGCCTCAGTTCATCACCCAGCTGGGCTATGCTCTGAAGGACGCTTACGACGGCAAGATCTCCCTCAAGAATTACGCGGTCGGCGGCACCACGTCCAACGAAGCCGTATCCACCAACGTGGCTGCGAAGCTGGTCAAGGCCAAATCCGACCTGGTGCTGATCCATTTCGGCATCAACGACTCCGGCGGCCTTTCCGCCTCCACGCTGAAGAGCAACGTCAAGAAAGTGGTGGACGCCACCCTCGAATCCCTTCCGGACTGCGAGTTCCTGTACATCAAGTGCTTTTCCGCCAATCCCGACCTGTATCCGCAGGACAAATTCGAGAAATACTGGAAAGCCATCGACGAGCTGGCCGCCGAGTACGACTGCTTCTACACCCTCGACCTGTACACACCCAGCCTTAAGATGCTGGAGACCAAGAAGTACCTCGACGTCACGGGCAACGGCATCAACCATCCCAACGACTACATCGTACGCTTCTACGCCATGTCCCTGGCGAATCTGTTCGTAGATTTTTCCAAATAATACGGAAAGATCTCTTAAAAACCGCCTGAACAGCGGCAATTTACCGTAATTCGCCTAAAATGATGTTGACAACGCCGGTCGTACGGTGCTACAATTACGACGATCAATTTTTCATGTTAATGAAAGAGTGGGTTTCCTCCCACTCTTTTGTTTTGAGAAAGGGGTAGACAAGTTGACCGTCATCGAAAGGGTTAAGGAGATCGCGCTGCCGAAAGCGGAGGCGCTGGGGCTGGAGCTCATCGACTGCGAGTATAAAAAAGAAGGGGGCACCAGAGTGCTCCGGATCTATATCGACCGCAGGGGAGGCGTGGGGCTCGACGACTGCGAGGCCATGAGCCGCAGCGTGGAAGAGACGCTGGACAGCGAAGACTTCATCGACGAGGCGTACACCTTCGAAGTGTCGTCGCCCGGACTTGACAGGCCGCTTAAAACGGACCGGGATTTCGAAAGGTACGAAGGCGAGGACGTGGAAGTACGGCTTTACGCCGCGCTGGACGGCAAGAAAAAGTTCACCGGAAAACTGGCCGGTAAAAAAGACGGCGTCGTGACCATCGAGACAGATGCCGGGACAATGGATTTTCCGGATAAGGACGTAGCCTGCGTGAAGCGCACCATCGTGTGGTGACGGACAGGCGATAAGCATCCCCGCATGCTGAAAAACGCGGGAAACAGATCAAAAACGAACTCATAAATAAACAGGAGGTTTCTTAAAATGAGTGAACTGTATGATGCCCTGCTGGCATTGGAAAAGGAAAAAGGGATCAGCAAAGAAGTGATCATCAGCGTTATCGAAGAAGCGCTCACCACCGCTTTCGAAAAGAAAGACACGGGTATGAACACCAGAGTCGAATTCGTTGACGGAGAGATCCACGTGTACGCCCAGAAGGAAGTCGTGGAGACCGTGACGGATCCCAAGACCGAATTCTCCCTTAAAGAAGCCAGGATGATCGACCCCGAATTCATCGTGGGAGACATTGCCGAAGAAGACGTGACTCAGACTGATTTCGCTCAGGAAAAGATCGGCCGCCTGATCGCCCAGAAGGGCAAGCAGCTCATCGTTCAGAAACTCAGGGAAGAAGAGAGAAAGAACGTGTTCAGCGAATTTAAGGCCAAAGAGGGAGATCTGGTCACCGGCACCGTACAGCGGGTGGAGACCAGAGAGAACCGCGACGGCACGAGAGAGCGCATCGTCCACGTGGATCTGGGCCGCATCGAAGGCATCATGCTTCCTTCCGAGCAGGTCATCGGCGAGCAGTACAGGCTGAACGAGCGGATCAAGGCCTACGTGGTGGAGACCAGGGAAAAGAGCTACAAGAGCAAGGATCCCTGCGTCATGATCTCCAGGACCCACCCCGGGCTGGTGAGAAGGCTCTGCGAGATGGAGATCCCCGAGATCGGCAACGGCATAGTTGAGATCATGGGCGTGGCAAGAGAGGCCGGGTCCAGGACGAAGATCGCCGTCAGGTCGACGGACGAGAATATCGAGCCGGTGGGCGCGTGCGTGGGTCAAAAAGGCACGAGGATCCAGACCATCGTTGACGAGCTCAAGGGCGAGCGGATCGACATCGTGAAGTGGAGCCCGGATCCCGAGGAATTCATTGCCGCCAGCCTCAGCCCCGCCAGAGTCCTCAGCGTGTTCGTGGACTACGTTGCCTCCGAAAAGGGCGACAAGCAGGTGCCCGTGGGTACCGTCATCGTCGACGACAGGCAGCTTTCTCTTGCCATCGGCCGCGAAGGACAGAACGTGCGTCTGGCCGCGAAACTGACGGACTGCAAGATCGACATCAAGAGCGAGTCCCAGCTCAGGGATTCCGTAGAGGAAGAACTGTTCAGAGAAGGGCTTTCCGAAGACATGGCCATCGGCGAAGGCGCGGACAGCGGCGTCGGTGCGTGAGGGAAGCGTGCCTGACAGTCATAAAGGAAGGAACGTATGAAGATAAAAAAAGTGCCGATGCGCAGGTGTATCGGCTGCATGGTCTCGAAGCCTAAAAAGGAAGTCCTCCGCATATGCAGGACCCCCGAAGGAGAGCTGAAGGTGGATCCCACCGGGAAGCTCAACGGGCGCGGCGCCTACGTATGTTTGAATACGGAGTGCTTCGATAAGATGGTCAAGGGACGCAGGTTGAACCGGGAATTTGAGATGCAGATCCCCGAATCCGCATATGCTGAATTGCGGAACAGTTTTGAAAAAATCATTTCAGCCTCCGGAGGTGGCAATATTGAGTAAAAAGATCAGGATCAGTGAACTGGCTCAGGAAATCAATTCTTCCAACAAAAGAGTTATGGAACTTCTGGCTAAGATCGGCATCAACGTCAGCAACGCGTCAAGCTCGCTGACCGAGGAGCAGGTCGACCGTTTCTATGACTCCATCAATTTCAAGCGTCCCGACAAGAGCGGCGATGCCGCGGATTCTGCCTCCGCCACGGCTGCTCCGGCTCCTTCCCGTAACGCGGGAGAGACCGGCAGAACGGCTCCACAGACCGGCGCGTCCACGGTCAATACCGTAAAGGACCCCCGCCAGGCACAGCCCGTCATCAGGAAAGTCGTCGTCCACAACTCTACGAAGAGCGACAACGCCGCGGCTCAGAAGACCGTCAAGCCCGTTTCCGCCCAGGCTCCTTCCGGACTGAGGCAGGGGCTGGCCCGTCAGAAGGTCGAAGAGCCCGAGGCCAATAAAGAAGAGGAGAAGGCTACCGCCAGACCCGGCGTCGTGAGGCGCATCACCAGGAAGCCCGCAGAGGGCTCCGGGACGACTGAAACCGCTCAGGCTGACGCCCAGGCACCCGCCGCGGAGACCGTTGACAATGCCGGCGAGGCCAAGCCTCAGGTAAGGCGCATCAGGCGCGTGGAGAAAACTCCTTCCGCCGAAACTCCGGCTCAGGACAACACCGATGCCGCCGCAACCGCCGCTTCCGACGCGGCAAAGGCCGCTCCCGAAAAGAGCGCCGACACGGCTCCGGACAAGGCCGCCCAGGCCGCTTTGGACGCATCCGCAACCGCCGCATCCGCAGCTGCCGCCGCCGAAAAAGTCGCCGCCGTTGACGCGGGCAAAGCTTCCGGTGAAGCCGCCGCTTCCGCGGAGAAGAAACCGAAAGAGGCCGCCGGAAACAAAGAGGGCACCGTGGCCGCCGTTGACGCGGCAAAGACCGTTTCCGAAGGTAAAGCTGCCGAGGCTTCCGGGGACAAGGCGAAAGATAAAGACAGGCCGGCGAAGGCCGACGCTTCCAGGGAAGGCGCTAAAGTTTCTTCCACCGCATCCGCCGCTCCCTCGGCTTCCGCTCCCTCCGCACCAGCTCAGGGCACCGACGCCGCAAAAGCGGCCGCGCCCGTGAGAAAGGGTCCCGTATATATTTCCAGAGCCCGCGACAACGCCGGAGCTCCCGCCGGGTCCGGAACGTCCCAGGGATACCAGGGAAGCAGAACCGACGGCCGCGTCCCCAGAGGGACCGACAGGCAGGGCCAGGGCGCCGGACAGCGCGGCTTCTCCAAGGATAAGGACGATTTCCGCCCCGGCCAGCGCCAGGGCTTCCAGCGCGACTCCGGCCGCGCTGGCAGCGGCACCGGAACGGGCGCAGGATTCGGAGGCCAGGGAGGACAGCGCGAGCGCAGGAATCCTTCCATTCCCGCCGTCAATCCCGCCGTCGGCCAGCAGGAGCCCCGCCGCGACTACGCAGGCAAGCTCTACGACAAGACCGACAAGACTCAGGAGAAGACCCAGAAGCCGGTCAGCAAGCGCGACGCTTCCAGAAGCGGCAGCGGCAAGGTGAAATACAGAGAAGAGCGCAACATCATCGGCACCACCATCGGCGTCAACGACCTCTATGCGGATAACTACCACGAGAGCTACGACACCGACAACACCCACGCCCAGAAGCGCTCCGCCCGCACCGGTAAAAAAGACGTCAAATCCGCCGCGGACGCCAGAGCGGCCCAGCAGGCGGCGATGGCTCTCACCAACGTCACGCTTCCCGCGTCCATGACCGTGAAGGAGTTTGCCGAATACATCAAGAAGACCGCCGCCGAGGTCATCAAAAAGCTGATGCTCCTGGGCACCATGGCCACCCAGAACCAGGTCATCGACTTCGACACCGCGGCGCTCATTGCCTCGGAATTCGGCATCACCGCCGAGCAGGAAGTGGTCATCACCGACGAAGACAAACTGTTCGACGACGCGGACGACTACAATGACGAAGGCAGCGTGGAAAGGCCGCCCGTAGTCGTCGTTATGGGACACGTTGACCACGGTAAAACTTCGCTGCTGGACGCCATCCGGAAGACCAGCGTCACCGCGGGAGAGGCCGGCGGCATCACCCAGCACATCGGCGCGTATATGGTCAGGATCGGAGACAGGAAGATCACATTCCTTGACACCCCCGGCCACGAAGCGTTTACGGCAATGCGCCAGCGCGGCGCCATGGTCACCGACGTGGCCATACTCGTTGTCGCTGCCGACGACGGCGTCATGCCCCAGACGGTAGAGGCCATCAATCACGCCAAAGCGGCGAAGGTCTCCATCGTGGTTGCCGTCAACAAAATGGATAAAGAGGGCGCGAACCTTGACCGCGTCATGACCGAAATGGCCAAGTACGATATCGTGCCCGAGGACTGGGGCGGCGACGTTCCATTCGTGCCCGTGTCCGCCAAGAGCGGCATGAACATCGAACTGCTGCTTGAGACCGTGCTGCTGAGCGCCGACGTGCTCCAGCTCAAGGCCAATCCCGACAGGCAGGCGAAAGGTACCATCATCGAGGCGAAACTGGACAAGAACAAAGGTCCCGTGGCAACGCTGCTGGTCCAGCGCGGTACGCTGCGCACCGGCGACGCCATCGTTTCCGGAGTCACTTTCGGCCGCGTCAGGACGATGACCGACGACAAGGGCAAGACCATCAAGAAAGCCGGTCCTTCCACTCCCGTGGAGATCACCGGTCTTCCCGAAGTGCCCGAGGCAGGCGAACTGTTCTACGTAGTCGAGGACGAGCACCTGGCCAAGCACCTGGTGGATACCAGGCGGGCCGAGCTGAGAGAGAAGTCTCTCCAGTCCAACACGAAGGTGTCTCTCGAAAACCTGAACTCCTTCATTGAAGCGGGCAAGATGAAAGACCTGAACATCATCGTGAAGGCAGACGTGGTGGGCAGCGTGGAGGCCGTGAAGCAGTCTCTTGAAAAGCTCAGCAACGATGAAGTCCGCATCAACGTCATCCACGGAGCCGTGGGCGCCATCACGGAATCCGACGTTTCCCTGGCAGACGTTTCCAACGCCATCATCATCGGCTTCAACGTGCGCCCCGGAGCCAACATCTCCGAAAGCGCCAAAGCCGCCGGCGTTGACATCAAACTGTACCGCGTCATTTACGACGCCATTGACGACATCAAAGCGGCTATCGCGGGCATGCTCTCGCCGAAGTTCCAGGAAGTCATACACGGCCACGCTCAGGTGCGCCAGACCTTCAGGGTCTCCAACGTGGGCACAATTGCCGGCGCGTACGTGACGGACGGCAATATCGTCAGGAACTCCGAGGTCCGCATCGTCAGAGACGGCATCGTGGTGTTCGAGGGCAAACTGGCTTCGCTGAAGCGCTTTAAGGACGACGTCAAGGAAGTGGCCACCGGCTACGAATGCGGCCTGTCCTTCGAGAACTACAACGACGTCAAGGTGGAAGACGTGGTCGAGTGCTACACTATGGAGGAGGTTAAAAAGGCCTGATGGAAAGGACTGAGAGGATCGCCGCGGAAATGGAGCGGGTAGTCAGCGACATCATCCGCTCCGAGGTCAAGGACCCGAGGATCCCCGTGGTGACCAGCGTCACCCGGCTGAAACTCACGAAGGACCTTAAATTCGCGAAAATATACGTCAGCTTTTACGGAAACGAGGCCGATAAAAAGGGCGCCATGCAGGCGCTCAAGGCCTCTTCCGGTCTCATCCGCTATCAGATCGGCCAGAAGATGACCATCCGGGCGCTGCCTGAACTGACCTTCGCGCTGGACGAATCCATCGAATACGGTTCGTATATGTCGGAGCGCATCGAGCAGGTGCGGCGGGAGGACAAGGAAAAGGAACTGAAAGCCCTGGAGAACGGCACGGCCCGGACCGCGGCGGACGAAGAATGATTTTGGACAATTACCCGGAGATCGCATAACAAATGCCGGAAGACAACTTTGACAGACTGATCGAACTGATAAACGCCTCGGAGGATATCCTTCTGCTCCCTCACATCTACGCTGACGGAGACGCGCTGGGATCCTGCGGGGCGCTTTCCGCGTTTCTGGGCGGAATGGGAAAAAGGACAACGGTGCTGATACAGGAGCCGGTGGAGAGCAAACTTGCGTTCCTGCCACGGGTCTCCGGCGTGTCTTTCACGCTTTTCGGAGAGGCCGATCCGGCAGGGAAGCGCGAGAATGGCGACGAGGATGGGAAGGTCAATGATGCCGTGATACCCGATCGTTTCGACCTGGCCATTGCCGTTGACTCCAGCACCCCGGACCGGCTGGGAGGCAGGCTGAGGCTCTACGAGAAGGCAAAAGAAAAGGCCAGGATCGACCACCACGCCGCCGGGACGGACTTCGCGCCGTTGACGCTGCTGGACCCCGCCTGGTCGGCAACCGCGGAGGGAGTCTACCTCCTGCTGAACCGCATGGGCTTTGACCGGGGCGACGATACTCCGGAATGGATAACTCCGGAGCTGAGCAGGGCCGTTGCCGCCTGCATCTACACGGCGCTGGTGACGGACACAGGCTGCTTCGCGTTCTCCAACGTGACTGCGCAGACCCACTATATCGCCTCCCGTGCCAGGGCGCTCTCGGGCAATATGTCTTACGTCTACCATCACGTTTTCGAAGTGAAATCCATGGCGTACGCCAGGCTGATGAAGGCGGTGTACGAAAAAATAGAATTTCCGGCGGAGGGGATCGCCGCGCTGGTGTTGACGAAAGAAGATTTCGAGGCTGCGGGCGCCGGTGACGAGGACGCGGAAGGGATCGCAAACGTTCTGAGGTCTATCGAGGGGATCCACGTGGGCATTTTCATCAAGCCGGACAAGGTCCCGGGCAAATACCGGGTCAGCATGCGGTCCGACGAGTTCTGCGACGTGGCGAAGATCGCTTCCGCTTTCGGGGGAGGCGGCCACGTGTGCGCCTCTGGGTGCGGTTTCGCGGCAAGGAATCCCGAGGAGCTTTCGAAGGCGAAGGCGGCCCTTATCGATGCCGCCAGGGAACTGATCGAGGGCAGCGCGAGGAGCGACGGCGCGGCCGGTTCGGTATAATAAAATGGACGGAATAATTGATCTTAAAAAACCGGGAGGATTGACTTCTTTCAGCGCCGCGGCTCAGGTGCGCAGGGCGCTGGGGGAGAAAAAGTGCGGCCACGGAGGGACGCTCGATCCCGAGGCAACAGGCGTGCTGCCGGTGCTGGTGGGAAGGGCCACGCGGCTCTCGGATTATTTTTTGACGTTCCATAAAACCTACGAAGCGGGGCTGAAGTTCGGATACGCCACCGACACGGGAGACGTGTGGGGCAGCGAGACGAAGAGGCATTGTCCCGGGCAGGACAGGCTGCTTGCGGAATTGACCGGGGAAGATATCGAAAAGGCCGCGGCAAGTTTCGTTGGGCGCATCAGCCAGACTCCTCCTGCGTATTCCGCCCTTAAAGTCGGAGGCGTCAACGCGTACACGCTGGCCAGGAAGGGCATCGACCCGGGCCTTAAACCGCGCCCCGTCAATATCTACGATATCCGGCTTTTGAGTTTCGACAGGGACAACGCCCTTGCCTCGATCCGCGTGGAATGCGGCAGAGGGACGTACATCCGGACGCTGTGCGAAGATATTGCCGGACGCCTCGGCCTGCTGGGGACAATGGCTTCGCTGGTGCGCGTTTCTTACGGGCCTCTCGCCATTGAGGACGCGGTGGAGCTTGACGACGTGCGCTTAGCCCTGGCGGGCGCGGACAACGACAGCGTTCCCGATTTCCTGCAGCCCTGCGACTCTGTATTGATGTTCCTCGAAAAGCTCGAGCTGGGCGGGAAGCAAGCCGATGATTACGTGCACGGAAGGCCGGTGTACGTCACGGGCATTGACGCGGGCACGGAACAGGCAGGTGACGGAGCGGAACCGGAGCAGGCAGGCGGCGCGGAAGGATCCGACAGCGAAAACCGTGAAGACCGCGAAAACCACGAAGACAGCGAAAGCAGCGAAACCGGTGAAAGCCGGGACCTTCGAGTGTACGGCCCGGACGGACGCTTCCTCGGTGTGGGTATCATTCGGGACGGGTCTTTGAGGAGCAGGATAAGCTTTTTCTGAGCGGCCTATCCACGGCGGGACCGCATCAAAACCTCGCAAAATTTAGTAAAATTCATCGGATCCGCAAGCTTCACGGGCAGCGAACCGGCGACTCATAAATCACTTTTTCCCCGACGTCAGGATCCTCCGGGACCGGCGGCGGGAATTTTTTTTCAAAAATTATATTATTTTTTTCAAAATGGGGGTTGACAGGTGTCAGACGGTGGGTCTATAATGCTGTCGTGAGTCAAATCGTGTCATATTGTGGGATGAAAACTCCGGGGCACGTTTCTCTCATTTACAAAAGATAAAGCTGCGAAAGCGGCAGAAGTACGAAAGAATCAAATCTTTTACAAAAGACGAAGCCCCGGCCACGGCAGGGGACAGAAGTACACGAGACAAAATATCGAGGTACTGAAGAAAAAAACATCGAGGTACGAAAGAAGCTTTGCCTGCGGAAGTGCCGCACGCAAGGCTGAACTTCCCCTAAAAGGAGAGCAGAAGCAGTGCTTACCGGAGGATTTGAGGGAGTAGTTGACGCGAAATCCCGCGTGGTGCTTCCCAGCAAATTAAGAGGCGAACTGGGCGAGAAATTCCATCTGATGATGGGGTTTGACAGCTATGTTGCCATATATCCGGAAGAGAACTACGAGGCGATGCTTTCCGAGCTGATGAAGATGAAAAAGAGCAGCGACGAGTATCTGGTGCTGAGCCGTTTCCTCCTGGGCAACGCCTTCGACGGCGAACTGGACAGCGCGGGGAGAGTGCTGGTGCCCGGAGTGCTGAAGAAGCATGCGGCTCTTGACAAGGAAGTTCACATCATGGGCGTTGGCGATCATATCGAGATCTGGGATTCCGATACGTATCAGAAGACCCAGCTGCTCGACGCGGAGAAGGTCGAGGAAGCGCGTAAGCTGATGAATTATTGACGGGAGGCAGGCCGGCGCGGCCGCGCGTGCGTTGCCTTTTCTGACGTCGGACACGCGAAAAAAGAATATCATGGATAACACGATCCCGTCCGCTTTTTATCACAGGCCGGTGCTCCTAGACGAATGCATAGAGCTCCTGAACATAAAGCCGGACGGTTTTTACGTTGACGGCACCGTCGGCGGCGGAGGACATTCGTCGGAGATACTGAAAAGGCTGGGACCCGGCGGGAAACTGCTGGGGATCGACCGGGACGAAGAGGCTCTGGCCGCGGCGGAGAAACGGCTGTCGGAGACCGGGACCGGCGGAGAATTTTCGCTGGTGCACGGCAATTTTTCCCGGATGGCGGAGTTCTGCGGAGGCAGGCGGCCTGACGGGATCCTCCTGGACATAGGAGTTTCGTCCTACCAGCTGGACAACGCGGAGCGGGGATTCAGCTACCGGTTCGACGCTCCCCTCGATATGAGGATGGACACCGGGGCCGGGAAGAGCGCAGTTGACGTGGTCAACGGCTACAGCCGGGAGGAATTGACCCGGGTGATCCGCGATTACGGTGAAGAGCGGTACGCGGCCGGGATCGCGGCGGGCATTGTCCGTGAAAGAGAGCGGAAGCCCGTGGAGACCACCGGGGAACTGGCGGAGATCGTTAAAAGATCGGTGCCGGGCAAATATCTCAGCGGCGAGGGCCACCCCGCCAAAAGAACGTTCCAGGCGATCCGTATCGAGGTCAACGACGAGCTGGGGGAACTGGAGAAGGCCATAGGCGAGGCCATAGAGCTGCTGAACGACGGCGGCCGCCTGGTGGTGATCACGTTCCACTCCCTGGAGGACCGGATCGTTAAAAACAGATTCAGGGAAGCGCAGAACCCCTGCACCTGCCCGCCGGACTTTCCGGTGTGCGTATGCGGGAAGAAGCCGAAAGGAAGAATATTGACGCCCCGCCCGGTGACGGGAAGCGGCGCGGAGATAGAGGAGAACAACCGGGCTCACAGCGCGAAGGTCCGGGCGTTCGAGAGGCAAAGGCCGGAAGACCGGACGGAAGAATGACGGACGGCGCGGACGCGGGATCTGCGGACGGCGCGGACCATACGTAAGATAAGCTGCGCAGTATAAGCCGAAAAAGGCAGCTGCGTAAGACAAGATACAAAAGAGTGGTAACAATGGCAGCAATCAACGATTCCAGCGCATACAAGATCGAAGAAAACGAAGAGTACGGCGTCAGCGTTCCTGATTTCGAGGGCAGCGCGGCTCCGGCCGTGGAAGTGCCGGAGTATGCGGAACCTTCCGCCGATGAGATATACGTTTACGAGCATGAAGCCCGCCGCGGCAGCGCGATCCTTCACGAGATCAATCAGAAGAAGCAGCGCAGAAAGACCAAGAACGGCATACTGCTCAAGGTCTCCGTGCTGCTGGCGCTGGGTCTCATCATAGGCGTGAGATTTGCGTCCATCACCGAGATCAACTACCGCAACCAGTCTCTGCAGAAGCAGCTTGACACGGTCAACGCGGAGGTCCAGCGCAGGCAGGTGGAACTGGATATGTCCATGTCTCTCACCGAGCTGGCCAGCGTTGCCGAGAACAGGCTGGGCATGCAGAAGCCCCAGCAGTACCAGATCAGATACGTTGACGTGGAGCGGATCGACCAGACCGAGCTGGCCAACGTGGAATTGACCCGCACCGACGAGGACGAGTCCTGGATCGACCAGGTGTACAACGCGGTGCTGAGGTTCCTGGGAATCGTTAAGTGACAAAATAATCGAACGCGGCGCGGCGTTCTGCCGCTTCGCTGAAACGGACGGATAATGGCGAACAGCGACAACGGCGCGGGGCGCGTGCGTTCCGCAAAAGACGATATCGACGTGAAGGAGGGTGCCGGCGGCAGCGCGAAGGCACAGCGAAAGAAGAAGTCCCTGATTTCCAGGATGTTCTCCTACGAGAGCGTCGGAAGAGAGAAAAATTACGCAGGCGGATGGAATATTGCCGCCCGCGTGCTTTTTTTATTGCTGCTTGTGGTGATCGCCGGAAACTTCTTTATCCTTCAGATAATCAAGGGCGATTATTACAAACAGAAGGCCAGCGCCCAGCAGAACGCTTGGCGGACGATACCGGCGGGCAGGGGCACGATCCTCGACACCAACGGCGTGGAACTGGCGGTGAGCGTTGCCGCGAATATGGTGACGGTGGATCCCACGATCATCACGGATTCGGCCGTCAATTATATCAAGAATTACGTTGCCGGTAAGGATGACGTGTACAGCGAGGCCATGGCGAAGGATATGTATCGGCACATCGTGGCTTCGGGCCTGGCGGAACTGCTGGGGCTGGAGGAGGACTGGGTGTTCGAGCAGATCTCGGCCAACGGCAGGTACAAGGTCATCGCGCGGAAGATCGAGACGTCGCTGGGCGACGAGGTCAAGGCCTGGCGCACGGAGAATCATATCAAGGGCGTTTACGTGGACGAGGACACCAAGCGGATCTATCCAATGGGCAATCTGGCGGCGCACGTGCTGGGCTTTACCGGCAGCGACGACCAGGGCCTGGTCTGCGGCGTGGAAGTGGCGTTCAACGACGAACTTACGGGCGTTGACGGGCGCATAATGACAAGCGTGGACGCGAAGGGCAACGAGCTTCCTTATGATTCGGTCAGGAGGATCGACGCGGAGAAGGGGCTGAACCCGGTATTGACGCTGGACGCGAAGATACAGTCTATCGCGGAGACGGCGCTGAAGCAGGCGATCTCCGACTACAACGTGCTCGAGGGCGGCTGCGCCATCGTGCTGAACGCCAAGAATGCGGACGTGCTGGCCATGGTGTCATATCCCGATTTCGATCTTAACGACCCTTACGGAAAACCCGACTGGGTGGACGATCCCGAGTGGATCGGCAACGCTTCGAAGGACGTCCAGATCCTGAGCACCACGGTCTGGAGAAACAAGGCGCTGACCGACACCTACGAGCCCGGTTCCACGTTTAAATCGATCACCGCCTCCATCGGCCTGGAAGAGGGCAAAGTCACGCCGAATACTAAAGTGACGGATTCGCCGCTGATCCTGCGGGGCTGGGAGATCAACTGCTGGAAGAAGGACGGAGATCACGGCCAGGAGACATTCGCCGACGCCATCAAGAATTCCTGCAACCCCATTCTGGCCAGGCTGGCGCTGGACATAGGACTCAGCACGTATCTTTCATATATTGACGCGTACGGATTCAATAGCCGCACCGGGCTGGAGATCGCCGGCGAGGCCTCCAGCATCATGCACTCGGATCCCACTGATATTGACCTGGCGGTCATGTCTTTCGGGCAGCGCTTCCAGATCACGCCTATACAGATGGCAACTGCTTACTGCGCCCTGGCCAACGGCGGGACGCTTTACAAGCCCAGGATCGTGCGGGAGCTTCAGGATTCCGACGGCATCCCGGTGAAGGTGTACGAGTCAACGGCGCTGCGTCAGGTCATTTCGAAGGAGACGTCCGCGGAGATGATGGCTATCCTCGAGGACGTGGTGGCCAACGGCACCGGCAGCAACGCATACGTTTCCGGCTACCGTGTGGCGGGCAAGACCGGTACTTCCGAGACGCTGCAGACCGAGTCGACGGGGCGCTACATCGCGTCCTTCATCGGCATCGCTCCGGCGGACGATCCTCAGATCGTGGTCCTGGTGATGCTTGACCATCCCGACGTGGAGAGCGGCGCTTCCGGCGGCCGCCAGGCTGCTCCGACGGTGGGCAAGATAATCGAAAAGACCCTTGAGTACATGGGCGTGGCACGGCGGTACACCGAGCTGGACAAGAAGGCCATGATGGTCAAGTCCTACGTGCCCCAGGTGCTGGATATGACCATCGAGCAGGCGGCAAAGGAACTCAAGCGCGCCGGCCTGGTGTACGAGGTCCCCGATCTGCCGGCGGATGCGGATCTGTCGACGCTGACGGTGGCCGCCCAGGTGCCGGAGATGGGTCAATACATTACTGACGGTTCTACGGTGCGCCTCTTCGTCAAGGCCGAAACGTCTCGCGAGATGGTGCGTGTGCCGGACCTCACCGGCTACTCGCTCACCGACGCCTACACCACGTTGACCCAGCTGGGGCTCAATATGCACGCCGAAAATATCGGTACGGTCATCGGTCAAAACATTGTCCCGGGCACCCAGGTGGAGAAGTGCAGCGTTGTGGAACTGACCGTGGAAAACAGTGACACGGAGTCGCTCGGATGAGCCCTCGGACGGGGGGACAGCCTCGAACGGGGGACAGGTACCCGTTCCGGGAATTTACGGGAATTTACGAAGATCGGCAGAGCGCCGGAAATTCGTGTGAATTCCGTGTAAATTTTCGAAAAACCCGTGTAATATTTTGAAATAGCCGAAAACGGCCGAAAAAACGAAATGCGAAAACGGGCGGAAACGGGGGTCTGTCCCCCGTTGCCCAGGAGCACCGTTGCCGCGAGGAGGTTGAACAGATGATTTTGTCGGAGCTTGTGAAAGGATTGACCGGCGCCAGGATAATGGGCGACGCCAACCGGAACGCGCAGATCGAGACCGTGGAGATCGACAGCAGGAGCTGCCGCATAGGAAGCATATTCGTGTGCGTGAAAGGATACGTGCTTGACGGACACGATTACGCGGAGAAGGCGCTGGAGCGGGGAGCCGAGGCGCTGGTGACCGACGACTTCCAGCATCTGCGGGCCAAGGTGCTGACCTGGGAGCGGGGCTACGTGCAGGGCGACAATATCCTCTGGCAGGGGAAGCTGATCCCCGTTGTCGTAGTTGCCAGCGCCCGTTCAGCCATCGCCGAGATCGCGGACGTGCTGGCGGGCCATCCTTCCGGCAGCATGAACCTCATCGGTATCACCGGCACGAAGGGCAAGACCACCACCAGCTACATGATGCGTTCGATATTGACCGCGGCCGGGCGCGAGTCTGGCCTGATCGGCACCATCTGCAACTATATAGGCGAACAGCGGGTCGCTACGGAGCGCACCACTCCGGAGGCCAACGTAATACAGCCGCTGCTGAAGAAAATGGTCGACGCCGGCATCGGCGACTGCGTGATGGAAGTTTCGTCACAGGGCCTGAACCTCGACCGCGTCGGCCGCTGCGAATTCCGCGTGGGGCTTTTCACTAACCTGTCCCGGGACCACATTGGACCCACGGAGCACGCCGATATGAACGAGTACGCGGAAGCCAAGGCGAAGCTGTTCAAGCTTTCTAAGATGGCGGTGATCAACCGGGACAACGACTGGTCCGGGTTTATGATCGACCGGGCAACGGCAGCTCTGGGCGGCGAAGTCTACACCTTCGGAATGAGCGAAGGCTGCACCTTCCGCGCCGTCAACGTGTTGACCCATCCCGACAGCGTGGAGTACGATCTCGAAGAAGATCTGCCGGCGTCCGGCAACGCCCTGAACGTATTGTCCGGCGACAGGACCGTCCACGTCCGGGTACCCATCCCCGGAAGATTTTCCGTATACAATTCCCTCGGAGCCTACGGCGCCATGCGGCTCAACGGCATCCGCCAGGACGCCTGCCTCGAAGGCCTTCGTACGGTGGCCGTATCGGGCAAAGCTGAAGTGGTCCCCACGGGGCGGGATTTTACTGTCATCATCGACTACGCCCACAACCCCGACAGCTTCACCAACATCCTGACCACGGTCAAGGAATTCGCGAAGCGCACCGTGTTCCTGTTCGGCTGCGGCGGCGACCGCAACAGGCCCCGTGCCCAGATGGGCGAGACCGCCGGCAGGTATGCCGACTTTTCGATCATCACGTCGGACAACCCCCGCAGCGAGGACCCGGCGTCCATCGTTGCCGATCTCGAAGCAGGCATCAAGCCCACCGGCGCGCCGTACATATGCATAGTCGACCGCCGCGAGGCGATCCGGTACGCCCTCACCCACGCCCTTCCCGGAGACGTCATCATCCTGGCGGGCAAGGGCCACGAAACGTACCAGATCCTGAAGGACAGGACGATCCACTTCGACGAAAGAGAAGTCGTCAGGGAAGTCCTCGACGAAATGGACAGGGCGGAGTCCTGACAAACGGCAAAAAACGGCCCGGAGGAGCGCATGAAATTTAAAGAGATCGCCCGCTTTTGCGGCGGGAAATATTCGGGAAATATTACGAACGTTGTCGTAAACGGCATTGCCACCGACTCCAGGGGCGACGTCAATGGAAAGGCGTTCGTTGCCCTCGTGGGAGAAAATTTCGACGGCCACAATTACGTTGCCGCGGCGATAGAGAAGGGCGCGAAGTGCGCGATCGTCAGCGACCGGAAGGGTTTCGAAGAGGGACGGTACGGCAGGCGGGCGATACTTGTCGACGACACGCTGAAAGCTTTGGCGGATATTGCTGAAGGGTACCTCAAGGAATATTTGCCGGATATGCGGCGGATCGCGGTGACGGGCAGCGTGGGAAAGACCACCACGAAGGAGCTTGTCCACGCCGTGCTGGCGTCCGAATTCAAGGCGGAGAAAACGCCTCTCAGCCACAACAACGAAGTCGGGCTCCCCATGACGGCGCTGTCTCTTGACCCGGGCACGGAAATATTCGTGGCGGAGATGGGCATGCGCGGATTCGGCCAGATCAGCTACCTGGAAAAGATCGTGCGCCCCGAAGCCGCAGTCATCACCACCATCGGCAACGCCCATCTGGAACTGCTGGGAAGCCGCGAAAACATCCTCAAAGCCAAGATGGAAGTCACCCTCGGCGGCGCCAGGCTCCCGAAAGACAAGCCGTTCAAACTCATAGTGAACGGCGACAACGACCTGCTCCGCGACACGGAAAACCTCCGGAAGATCGCCGCCGGATACGGCTGCGAAAACCTCGACGTCATCACGTTCGGCCTTGGCCCCACGTCCACGTTCCGGGCCGCCGAAACGGTCTGCGGAGAGGACGGCGTGAACTACCTGCTTATCTGCCCCGAGGGCAACGTTAAGGTCTCTCTCCCGATCCCCGGCGAGCACAACATCTACAACTCCCTGGCAGCCATCGCGGCCGGCAGCATATTCGGCATCTCCGCCTCCGAAGCGGTGGAGGCCATCGTCAATTACGCGGCGCATTCAGGCGGCGACAGGTCGATCCGCCAGCGCACGGTCAAACTCCTTGACGGACGGATCACGCTGATCGACGACGCGTACAACGCCGGGCCCGAATCGATGCCCGCGTCACTGAAAGTTCTCCACGGCATAAAGGCGGACGTTCATGTTGCCGCCCTGGCCGACATGGTGGAACTGGGACCCCGGTCGCCGGAATTCCACAGGGAAGTGGGACGCACCGCGGCAAAATATTGCGACAAACTGTTTACGGTAGGGGAAAAAGCGCTGGATTACGCAAAAGCGTTCAACGAAACCGCCGCCGAAACCACCGCCGGAGCCCCCGTCGCCAAACCCGCGGCCGAATCCTTCGCCGCCGCCGAATTTGACGCCGTCTTCGCCGCGCTGCAAGCATACATTGACCCGACCCTGGAGACCGGAAAGACCGTCGCCATTCTCGTCAAAGGTTCCCACATAATGGAGATGGGCCACATTTCGAAACTGATAGAGGGAGCGTACAAATGAACATCACAGAAATACTGATCCTGATGGGAATAACGTTCGTCGCCGCCGTTGCCCTGGGCCCGGTGGTCATACCCACGATGCGCAGGCTCAAGGCCCGCCAGACCGAACGGGACGACGGCCCCCAGAGCCACCTGAAAAAGCAGGGGACGCCCACTATTGGCGGCCTGATCTTCCTCGTCCCGATAATACTCGTCAGCGTGATCTTCGCGCTGATCCGCAAGGAATACGGGCTGATCGTCCCCGCCGTCTGCGTGTTCGGATACGGGCTCATCGGCTTCCTCGACGACTTCCTCAAGATCAAAAAGCGCAGCAAAGACGGCCTCTACCCCTGGCAGAAAATGCTTGCCCTCCTGCTGCTTTCGCTGGGCCTGGCCTTCTGGCTCTTTTTCAAGGGCGGGGATAATATCACGGTCCTGACCTTCGACATGTTCGGCCACACCGCCGACCTGGATATCAAGTGGTTCTTCATCCCGTACGCCGTATTCGTGCTCCTGGCCACCACCAACGCGGTCAATCTCACCGACGGCCTTGACGGTCTCTGCAGCGGCATCAGCGCCATCGTGTACGCCATGATCTCCTGCGTCGCCTTCTCCCTGGGAGCCGATCCCTCCATGCAGGCATTCGGCTTCATCTGCGCCGCCGGCCTCATCGCCTTCCTGATCTTCAACTACAACCCCGCCCGCATCTTCATGGGCGACACCGGCTCCCTTGCCCTGGGCGGAGGCATCGCCATCATGACCCTTATAATGAGGAGGCCGCTGCTGCTCATCCTGGGCGGCCTGATATTCGTCATCGAAGCGCTCAGCGACATCATCCAGGTGTCCGTGTTCAAATTGTCCGGCCGGAAAAAGAGAGTGTTCAAGATGGCGCCGATCCACCACCATTTCGAATTGTCCGGCTGGAGCGAGAAAAGGGTAGTGTGGACGTTCTGGATATTCACGCTGGTGATGTGCGTATTCACTTATCTAACCGTCTGCCTGATCAGGTGACGGACAACTTTCCCGCGGCAGGCGGCGCGGCGGACAACGTTCCGGCGGTCAACGGCTAAGCGGACGACCACCGCAAACTTACGAGATCTACGGTCCCGGAGGCAGTAAATGGCACGCAAAAGACGCGCGTACAACGATTCCATACACACGAACATCAGTTTCTCCCAGGTGGACTTCTGGCTGCTTCTAAGCGTCGTCCTTCTGGTAGGTATCGGTACGATGATGATCTTCTCCGCCAGCACGCCCTCGTCCTACACCAAGTCCGCCACCTCGACCGCCTACGACGTCCTGAAGACCCAGATCGTCTTCACCGTGCTGGGCATCGGCCTCATGTTCCTGACCAGCATGGTAGATTACAAGCTGATCGCCAGGGCCTCGGTCATACTGTTCGCGGTCTCCACCGTGCTGATGGCGCTGGTGTTGACCCCCGCCGGCAGGACCGTCAACAACGCCCGCCGCTGGCTTAAGCTGGGCATCCTGTTCCAGCCCTCCGAGATCCTCAAACTGGCGCTGGTGCTGTATCTCGCGTACGTTTTCTCGCGGCCCGGGCTCCGGGAAAAAGCCATCGGCCTGCGCGGCCTGTACATTTTCGTCATTCCCGTGGGGATCAACGTTGCCCTGCTGGTGTTCGAGCCCCACGTCAGCTGCGTCGTCATCATCGTTGCCATCACCGCGGCAATGATGCTGGCGGGCAAAGTCAAATTCCGCACCTGGGCGGCGGCGGTCCTCCTGGTGGCGCTGGCGGTGCTTGCCCTGTTCCTCTTCTTCAAGAGCAACGACAAATTGTCCTTCGAATACATTATGGACCGAATCTCCGCGCACGGCGGCAATGCCGAAAGCGAAGCGGACACGTACCAGGCCACCCAGTCGCTCTACGCCATCGGTTCCGGAGGCCTCTTCGGCCGCGGCTTCGGCAAGAGCGTGCAGAAATACCTGTACCTCCCCGAGCCCTACAACGACTTCATCTTCTCGATACTTGCCGAGGAGCTGGGCCTGGTGGGAGTGCTGCTGGTCATAACGCTTTTCGGAATATTGATCTGGCGCGGATATAAGATCTCCCACAACGCCCCGGATCTGTACGGCGCGCTGCTCTCATTCGGCATCATCACCAACGTTGCCATACAGGTGGTCCTGAACCTGGCGGTGGTCAGCAGCCTGATGCCCGTCACCGGTATTTCATTGCCGTTCTTCAGTTACGGCGGCACGTCGCTGTGGATAATGATGGCCAGTATGGGGCTGGTGCTGAACATTTCAAAACAGTCGAGATACAGCAAATTTTAAAAAAGATAAAGTGCGGGATTTTTTCGATCAGCGGTCGGATCGCTGTTCTTCTTCGATCATCCTGACAAATTCACCAGGCAGATAGACCGGCAGGGGAGACCCGGAATAATCACGCGCGTTTCTGGTAACTATACAGTCGGCTTCCGTCCTGACCGCCGTTTCGATCATTACCGCGTCTTCATAATCCGACACCTTTGAAGGGAGCGCCCGGCGGCAATCTATCCCCGCCGTATCCACCACGTCGAACAGCACAAAAAGTTTGCCCAGCACGGTGCGCGAAGCCTTGTCCTCGTGAGTGAGTCGGTGGGTCAGATAATATATATCTGTGGCGGATTTTGCGGTGATGCATCCCTCGAACCTTTGATCCGCCGCAAGGAGAAACAGTTTCCGGCCGTCGGCGGCAAAAGGTTCTCTCGACTGCAGCACGTCAACGATGACGCACGTGTCGATCAATGCTTTCATATCCCGCCCAGCCTTTCCGCTTCGGCCTGTTCCGGAGTCAACCCGTCCGGAAGTATCCCGAACAGCGACCGGGCGATATCCTCCCGCTCCTGGAAAGGATTCGTCAATTTTGATATCACTTTTCCGTTTTTGGTGATATAGATATCTTCCGTGGCGGAAAGCAGCAGGTACTTTCCCAGGTTGCTCTTCAATTCAGTGGCGGTGATTGACATAACAGATCCCTCCTGAGGTTTCACGTTTATATCATATACAAACCGTACGATTTTTTCAAGCATATCGTACGATATTTCCCGAATTTCCCGGGAAATATATTTCCCGTATCGCCGCGCGTGGCGGAAAGGCAATAAAAACGGCACGGCTTGCTACCGTGCCGCGGCCTTTCAATTGCGCGTTTTTCGTTTCAGGCATACTCTTCCGGCTTTCGCCCTCGGCCTCACAGCGCCTTCAGCAG